>JBDTRT010000105.1:0-11070 GCA_039931595.1 Sphingomicrobium sp. | reverse complement strand
CCAACATCGTCGATTTCGGCGCGTTCGTGACCTTCATGCCGGGCAAGGACGGCCTGGTCCACGTCTCGGAAATCAAGAACGAGCGGGTCGAGAACGTCCGCGACGTCCTGTCCGAAGGCCAGGAGGTCAAGGTCAAGCTGCTCGAGGTCGACCAGCGCGGCAAGGTCCGCCTGTCGATGCGCGTCGTCGACCAGGAAACCGGCGTCGAGCTCGAGGACACCCGTCCTCCGCGCGAGCCGCGCGAAGGTGGTGACCGTGGGCCCCGTGGTGAAGGCCGCGGCGACCGCGGCCCGCGCCGTGACGGTGGCGGCGGTGGCCGTGACCGTGGCCCGCGTCGTGACGGTGGCGGCGGTGGCCGAGGTCGTGATGACCGCGGCCCCCGCGGCGAAGGCGGCGATCGCGGCCCGCGCCGCGAGCGCGAAGGCGGCGACGACAAGGGCCCCGCGCCCGAGTTCGCCCCGGCCTTCCTCAACAACACTAACGAAGACTAGCCCTAGCCCCTCTCCGCTCGAGGGAGTGGGAGGGTGACGGCACTTCGCCCCACCCGCCCCCACAAAAAACCAAAGGCCCCGCAGCAATGCGGGGCCTTTTTGCTACGCGAGCTGCGAACGACGATCCGCTGGCGGCTTGCATAATAGGCCGCCCACCCTCGATTGCCGGATCGGCGATTGAGGGAAATGCCCCATACAGCGGCCGCGGAATGTTCCGGACGCGCTCAACATCGAGTCGACACTTTCGACCGAAAGACCGTCGAGGCGGTCGCCGAAAGCGTCGCCCACGCGGTTTGATAAGCGCTCGAAAGCGCGAACGGCGCTGATCGCAGGCGCCGCTGACGTTCCGGCATTGCGCGATCCGCCCGCCAGTGCGCCGGCGGATCAGCTTGCCAGTTTCTCGCGGCGCTGCGCCTCGACCGCGAACAGGGTTCCTGCCGGCCAGCTGCGCAGGATAACCGGCGAACTTGTCGAAATGGCTTTCCTGCCTTCGGCCGCACGGCCCCCGCGCAGCAGGCATTCGCCTCTGACATTCTCGACCCAGGCCGAGCGCCAGGGCGTGTCGGGATAATCAGCGCTGGTCACTCGGGCGGCCTCGTCGAGCAGCGCCAGGCCGTCGCCCGGGCGGCCCGTCGCGCAGCGCAATTCGGCGAGATCGGCAAGGCTCGGACCGAGCGTCCGGTGCTGATTCTTGCGCGCCGCGAAGATGGCCTGCTCGAACAAGCCCTCGGCGCCGCGGTATTGGCCCAGGTGGCGGCGCGCGATAGCCAGGTTGGAAAAGATGAACGTCATGTAGGCATGGCTTGCGCCGCGCTCGCGCAGGCCGATCGCCAAGGCGCGCTCGAGCAGCGGCGTCGCAGCGGCGAACTTGCGCTCTTCGATAAGCACTCGCGCAAGGTTGTTGAGTGTCGTTCCGTAGTCCGGGTGGTCGGGCCCGAGAACCTTGAGGTCGACCGCGACATTGCCGCGGAAATATCGCTCGGCTGCGGGCAGATCGTGGCGCGTGTAGGCGATCTCCCCAAGGGTATTAAGATTGTCGCTGACTCCCGGGCTGAGCGGCCCTTGGAACCGCCGCCGGAGCGCCAGCGCCTCGACGATAATCGGCTCGGCCTGTTCGAGCTTGCCCTGGTAAAACAGGTTCTGCCCGAGCGCCTCCAGATCGAACGCGACATAGACCGGGTCGTCGCGTACCCGGTCGGACCGCAGCGCCTGCCGGAAAACCCGATCCGCCTGGTCATATTTCTCGAGGCTGGACAGGGACAGTCCGAAACCGACTAGGATTTCCGAGCGGACGGAATCGCTGGCGGTCCCAGCTTCCGCCCAGGCTCTGCGGAAAGTCCGTTCCGCCTGCTCATATTCGCCCAGCCGAAACTGCGACTTGCCAAGTGCATTCAACTGCCGCGCGAGCGTCGCCTGCTCGCCGTGCGGAATTGAAAATGTGCGACGTATGAGCGCGTCGCTTTTGCGGTAGAGCCCGAGCGCGCCATAAACATCTGCCAAGGTTACCCCGAGCTCGGCCTTGACCATCGGCTCGCGGTTGAGCTCGGGCGAATCGAGCTTGGCGACGCCGCGGTCGACGATTTCGCGGGCCGTGATCGATGCGCCGCTGGCTTGTTCGGGATCGGCCAGCTCGAACATGCTTTTGACGAAGGCGACGGTCCGTTCGGCGGTGATCGCGCGCCGCTCGGCGAGCTGGCGCTGTTCGATCGCTTCGCCGCGCGAAATGAACGCGAACACGGTCAGACCGGCCATGACGAGGACGCTGATCGAAGCTGCAACCGCGATGATCGCCAGGCGTCTCTGCCGCCGTGCCGCCTCACGCTGCCGCAACTCGTCGTAGGGAACGCCAAGAATTCCGGCGAGAATCTTGAGCTTGGCCGCCTGCTTGCCGTCGCCTTCCTCACGTACGTCGGCCGCCAGCGGTTCGGGCGCTCCGTCGCGGATGAGCGACGGCGGCAGGCATTCGCGCGCCGGATCGGGCGAATGCGGCTCCCCGTCGACGATGATCAGCCGGATGAATTTCTCGCGGCCGGCGGCGATGAAGGTCTGGATCTCCTGGTCGACCCACTTCGACCTGGCCGAATTGGGCGAGCAGATCACCACCAGCGTAGCGGAGTCGGCGAGTGCTTCCTTGACCGATGCGGCGAGATCGGACGAGGTCGCAAGCTCGTCGCGGTCGCGGAACACCGGCGGCAGCCGTTCGCCCAATTCGCCCCATGGCGACGGTCGGCCAACCAGCCTTTTTGGAATGCGGTAGCGCTCCAGCGCGCGATGGAGCCAGACCGCCCAGTCGCGGTCGCGATGATTGTAGCTGATGAACGCGCTGTACCGCACCGCCGCGTCGCTCTCCCTCCAATTGGCCAAGGATAAGTAGCGTTAAACCGTTGTAAATGGTACGGCATGTTAACCGAATCGAAGGGGGCGAGCCATGCCACGGGCAACGCGCGGACCGATCGACGTATTAGCTGGCTACACCGTAATTGACCCGGCGGATCCGCCCGACACGGCGGACCAGGATTATTACATCGAGGGCAATTACACCATCTGGGGTGTCGGCCTGGTCACCTTCGGCCCGCCAACCGCGGCCCAGCAGGCGTGGATCGCCGATCCATCGCATTACGGCAATCTTGCCAACTTCCCGTCCGACTACGTATCGTTCGGCTTCCCTCTAGCCCAGACGCCGCTTTCGCTGTGGCAGTCCGTGACGGTCATCAGGGACCAGCTGCTCCTCAACGAACAGGGCGTCTCGGGCGCGAATTCGTGGAGCATCGGCGGGCTCACCGGGACCGGCGACTTCTACTGGAGCGACGTGGCCGTCACCAATGGCACCAACGTCGGCGAAACACTGACCGGGACCGGCGTGGCGGAAACGCTCAACGGCCTCGGCGGTGACGATACGCTGATCGGCGGCGGGGGCAGCGATGCGCTGCATGGCGGGGCCGGCAATGACCATTTGATCGGCGGCGACGGGGTCGATCGCCTGTGGGGCGACGACGGCGACGATATCCTCGACCCGGGATCGGACGCCGCGTTCCTCTACGTCGGTGGCGGCGGCCTGACCCGCGAAGGGGTCTTCTTCGTCGATGGCGGAGCCGGCTTCGACACGCTCGTGCTCGACTATTCCTCGGGAACCAAGTCCCAGTCGATTTCCGGCGCGCAGGCCCTTGCCAGTGACCAGATCCTCAATGTCGAGGCGGTTAACATCACCGGCAGCCAGTTTTCCGACTTCCTCACCGGCTCGGCCAACGCCGACCAATTGTTCGGCGGCGGCGGCTTCGATTATCTGAGCGGCGGCGGCGGCAACGACCTGCTCGATGCCGGTGCGCCGGGCGCGTCTTCAGTGACCCCGATCGGCCCCGGCGGCCATTCCAACGCCGATGCCTTGTCGCTCGACCATCTGTTCACCGCCGGGTCCGGCCCGCCGAGTGTCAATTTCTCGATCCGCTCGGTAGAGACCAAGGTCAGCGACGATTGGGGCCTGCGTCCCCCGGCCGGAAACATCTATTCGTTCACGGTGGGCGATGCGAGCGACCAGGCGTTCCTCCAATACACCGCCGACCCCGGGCTCGGGGATGTTTTCGAATTCCACATCCGGGATGAAAATGGGGTCGAAGTGGTGTGGGACTGGAGCGATCCGGCCAACCCGATCGACTTCCCCCACGCCGGCGCTTATTTTCTCGAAGTCATCATCTTCAACCAGAACATCTGGGATTTTTCGACGATCGATGTCACGTTCTCGCTTGAAGGCGCGGATGTCCTGACTGCCAACGTGCTCGAGGGCGGCACCGGCGACGACACCTACATCGTCTATTCGGCAACCGATCACGTGGTCGAGAAGACCGGCGAAGGGACCGACCTGGTGCGCAGCTCAGTCAGTTACGCGCTGTCCGACAATGTCGAGAATCTGACCCTGACTGGAACCGGCGCGATCAACGCCACCGGCAACGGCCTGACCAATACGATCATCGGGAATTCGGCCGCCAATGTGATCTTTGGCGGCGGCGGTGCCGACCGCCTTACCGGGGGCCTCGGTGGCGATTTCTTCAAATTCACCGCTCTGTCGGACTCGGCGCCGGGCGCTTCCGACCTGATCACGGACTTCAGCGGCAAGAAGGGCAAGCCGGCCCAGGGCGACAAGATCGACTTGTCGGCGATCGACGCCAACTCGCATACCGCCGCCAACGACGCCTTCACCCTCGTCAACAAATTCTCCGGGCACGCCGGGCAGGCCTATTTCAGCTGGGACAAGCAGTCCGGGACCACCAACGTCTATCTGGACGTTGACGGCGACCGCTCGGCGGACATGGTCATTCAGCTGTCAGGGCACCTCAACCTTGTCGCGGGAGATTTTATCCTGTGAGTTCATCGGGCTAGAATCGGTCGGATTCCGGCGTTCCCGAAACGGCACATTCCACCAGGCCCCGAAACCCAATAAAATTTCCCGATTTTGGTTACTTTGCGTTAAAATGGACCTATGACCTTCAAATCCCGTGTCATTATCGAGATTGAGGTGCGTTCGTGTCGACCCAACTTACATTAGCCGGCCCTGGTTCGTTAGCCGAAGGCACGTCGACCAGCCCGACCGTATTTACCTTCACCGTCACGCGTGATGGCGACACCAGCTCGGCCGGTACCGTTAACTATGCGGTAACAGGCTCGGGGCCCAACCCCGCTTATTACGGCGACTTCAGCCTGGGCGTTCTTCCCACCGGCACGGTCAGCTTCGCAGCCGGCGAAGTGACCAAGACCTTCAGCATCAATGTCGTCGGCGACACCGCGGTCGAAAGCAACGAGACTTTCAATGTGACGCTGTCGGGAGCGAGCGGCGGAGCGACCATCACTACCCCGGTCGTGACGGCCACGATCCTCGACGACGACGCCAATTCCGGCGTGCTTGGAGTGATCATCCATCAAGGGTCGTCATACGGCGACGGTTCTGCCACCGGCGTCAACCGGTTCGGTGCTACGGATCCGACCGACATCGCCTATAATCCGGTGACCGGCCATTACCTTCTGGTGGATTCCGAGGTCGACGAGAAGCCGTTTTACGCGACCAAGAACATGTTCGATCTCGATGGCCAGGGCAACCTCGTGTCGGGCATCAGCCTGACCAAATGGACCAAGGAGCCGACCGGAGTCGCCGTCTGGGTCACGCCCAGCGGCGCCCAGCACCTGTTCATCACCGACGATAACAAGGTCACGATTTCCGAGGTTGACTTGGCGAAGCCAGGCGTTGTCCTCAACTCGTTCTCAACGACCAGCTTTGGCTGCGCCGATCCCGAGGACATCAGCATCAATCCGAACAACGGCAACCTGTTCGTCTTGAGCGAGAACGATCACCGGATCTACGAGATCACGCAGACCGGAACCTTGATTTCGACGATCCAGCTGCCCGATACCTTTGTCCCGATACCGGATCCCAACGCCGCCGACTCCGGCGCGGAAGGGCTGGCGTACGATGCCGAGAAGGATCTGTTCTACATCGTCGGCGGGTTCAGCACGGACATCTTCGTCGTCAACCGCGCCGGGCAAGTCGTCAATACGATCGATGTTCTTGCGCAATATCCCAATAACGACGGGCTTCGGGTCTACGGCAAGGGGCTCGAACTGGGGCCGTCGAGCGACGGTTCCGGCAAGCTCAGCCTGTGGGTCACCGACTACGGCCTCGACCAGGTGCCCGACGGCCGCCTGTTCGAGATTCTGCTCGACCGCCCGGTTTTACCACCGCCACCGCCGCCGCCGCCCCCGCCCCCGCCCCCGCCCGAGGGGGGAACCCTGATCGGCACCAGCGGCAACGACGTGCTGACCGCCACCAACGATGGCAATTGGACGGTCGATGGCCTCGCCGGGAACGACACGATCACGACGCTCGGTGGCAATGACATCATCCGGGGCGGCGCAGGCAATGACACCATCTCGTCCGGCGCCGGCGACGATGTGATCCAGGTCAGCGGCAGCTCGGCCGGTGTCGACAGCGTAAACGGCGGGGCCGGCTACGACCGAATCGAAGCGACCGCCAAGGGCACCGTAATCGGCCTCAGCAGCCTGAGCGGCATCGAGGAAATCACGGCCAACGGCTTCGGCTCGGTATCGATCAAGGGCGGTAGTGCCGCCGATGTCCTCGATTTCACCAATGTGACCCTGACCGGCATTACCTCGATCAAGGGCGGTAACGGCAACGATACCATCACCGGCAGCGCGGCGGCGGATGTAATCACCGGCGGCGCCGGTGCGGATATCCTCCGCGGCGGCGGCGGTGCCGACAAATTCGATTACAATTCGACTACGGATTCGAAAGTCTCGGCGCCCGACCAAATCTTCGATTTCCAGCAAGGGTTGGACAAGATCGACCTGGTCGGGATTGACGCGGTTAAGAGCGTTTCCGGCAACCAGAAGTTCAGCTTCATCGGCGATGGCGGCTTCACCAATCACGCCGGCGAACTGAGGATCGATCACACCGATCCGACCAAGACCGTCATCCTGGGCGACATCGATGGCGACGGCATCGCCGATTTTGCAATCCATGTTGCCGGCAACATCCCGCTCACCGCAGGCGATTTCCTGCTCTAGCGAAGCGGTCAAACGGAATGACTTAATCAGCTGGCCGGGGCACTCGTTCGGGCCAGCTTACTGCTCGCGCAGGGCTCGCCAGAAATTGCTCGTCAGCGGCTCGAGCAGATATTGCAGCGCCGTCCGCTTGCGCACCGCAAGCACCACCTCGACCGGCAAGCCCGGCCGCAGCGAGCCATGGCCGATCACGCTCCGCACCCGATCGAGCTCGGCCGGCTCGACCGCGACCTCGGCCCGGAAGAACGACCGCCCGGTCTTTTCGTCGGTGAAGCTGTCGGCCGAAATCGTCCGCACCCGCGCCGTCAGCAGCGGCAGGGTTCGGTCGTGGACGCTGAGGAAGCGGACCTGCGCCTGCTGGCCGGGATAGACGTCGTCGGCATCCGCCGGCTGGAGCATAGCCTGAATGATCAGCAAGCGGTTGCTCGGAACGATCTCCATCAGGGTCTGGCCGGGGGCGACCACGCCGCCGACCGTGAACACGGTCAGCCCGACCACTTGGCCCGATGCCGGGGCGCGCACCCGGGCGCGCTGCAGCTGCTCGCGCGCGGCGACCAGCTTGGGCACCACCTCGGACAGCCGCGCCTGGGTGTCGCGCAGTTCGTTGGTGACCTGCTCGAGCGACTCGCTGCGGATCGAGATCGACTGCATGCGGGTCTCGCCCATGCCCTCGCCGGCCTTGGCCATCTGCGCCGCCATCGCCGCTTCATTGCCCTTGAGCTCGGCCTGCGCGCGCTCGAGCGCCCTCAGGCGATTGGTCGAGGCGAAACCCTTTTTCTCGAGCTCGCGCATGCCGTCGATTTCCTGCTGCAGGATGCGCCCCTGCTCGCGATACGACGCCCGCTGTTGGGCATAGCCGGTCTGTTCCTCGCCGATCTGGCGCGAGCGCTGGCCAAGCACCGAATTTTGCGCCGACATCGACCCGATCCGCGCTTGGAGCTGGGCCTGCTGAAGCTGCATCGCCTGGTCGGCCAGCGGGCGGTCCTCGGCCGACAGGGTCGCGAACTCGGGCGGCGCCGGGAAGCGCGCATAGCCGTTGCGTTCGGCCAGCAAGCGCGAGCGCTGGGCGAGCAGCGTCAGATAATCGGACGACAGCGCGCGCTCGTTGGCGCGCACGTCGGGCGCGGCCATTTCCACCAATATGTCGCCGGCCTTGACGGTCTCGCCTTCGACCACGTGGATTGCGGTGACGACGCCGCCGTCGCGGTGCTGAACCGACTGGCGGTTGCCCGACACCGCAATCACGCCAGACGCGTGAACCCCGGCGTCGAGCGGTGCGAACGCCGCCCAGCCGAGCAGGATGACGAAGAAAAACACCACGATTCCGGTGCCGATGCGGATGTCGCGGCGCGGATCGTCGGGCGTCGCCGCCCCATTGTCGTGGCCGAGCAACTTAAATGGCGCGTTCATGCCGCGCTCTCCTCGCCCGGACCGACCAGCCGCGCCGCGACTTCTGCCGCCGGGCCGATCATCTTGGGCCGTCCGGCGTCGAGCACGAGCAGCCGGGTGGCGCCGTGCAGGACCGACTTGCGGTGCGCGATCATGACTACCGCGGCGCCGCGCTTGAGGGTCGCTTCGATCGCTCGCAGCAAGGCCGCTTCGCCTTGGGCGTCGAGAAAGGCATTGGGCTCGTCGAGGATCAGCAGAGCCGGGTCACCGAACAAGGCGCGGGCCAGCGCGACCCGCTGCGCCTGGCCCGCCGACAGGCCGTTACCGAGCGCGCCAAGCCGAGTGTCATAGCCATTCGCGAGCCTCAGGATGAGGTCGTGGACCCCGGCCAGCTGCGCCGCCGCGACGACTTGGCCGTCGACCTCCCCGGCCGCAGTGAAGCGCGAGATGTTTTCCTTGATCGTGCCTTCGAACAGGCTCGGCTCCTGCGGCACGAAGCCGATGTGCCGGGCGAGCTCGTCCTGGTCCCAGTCGGGCAGCTGGGCGCCGTCGATCCGGACGGTTCCGACGTCGGGCACGGTCGCGCCGGTCAGGATCCTGGCAAGGGTGGTCTTGCCCGATCCGCTCGGTCCGACGATGCCGAGCATCTCGCCCGGGCGCACCTCGAACGACACGCCGAGCAAAATCGGCCGGGAATCGCCCCCGCGAACGCCGACTCCTTCGACCTCGAGATGCCCGGCTGGCACCGGCAGCTTGGTGTAAATCCGTTCGGGCGGCGCACGGCCGAGCGCGTCGGCCAGTCGCTGCAGAGCGGCGCGGGCCGAGTTCAGCGACGACCAGCCGCCGATCAGGCTCTCGACCGGCTGCAGCGCGCGGCTCAACAGGATCGACGCGGCGATGATCGCGCCGGCCGAAATATAGCCGTCGATCGCCAGCAAGGCGCCGAGGCCGAGCGCGGCCGATTGCACGAACAGCCTGAGGAACCGGCTCATGGCCGAGAACTGTCCGCCGGCAAATTGCGCCGAGGCGGCGTGCGACAGCGCGAACTCGCGTTGGTGAAGCTGCCGCTCGACCATGTTGCCGGTCATTCCCAACGCCCGCACGGTGCCGCTGTTGAGCGCCACCGCCTGGGCCGCGGAATGGGACGAGGCCATCGCCTGGCTGGCGATCTGGGTCGGCTGCTCGGTCGCCTTCTGGTTGCGCCAGGCGATCGTCACCAACAGGATCGAGGCGAACAGCGCCAGCACCCCGATCCAGAAGTGCAGCAGGAAGGCGACCGCGAGATAGATCGGCGACCATGGCGCATCGAAGAACGCGACCATGACCGGGCTGCCGATGGTCTGCCGAACCGTGTCGAAATCGCGCATCGCCTGGACGCCACCCTTGGAATCGGCGGCCATCATCCGCTTGAGGATCTGCGGCGCGAGCAACGTGTCGAGGCGCAGGCTGGCTCGCACCAGCAAGCGGTTGCGAATGGCGTCGAGCGCCGACAGCGTCAGCAAAGCGATCGCAAGCGCCACGGTGATGTAGAACAGCGTTGCCTTGCCACCGGTCGCGACCACCCGGTCGTAGACCTGGAGCATGTAGATCGCCGGGGCGAGGAACAGCACATTGATGAACAGGCTAAACACCGCGGCCGCGACAAAGTGCGGGCGGCAAGCGCGGACCGCCGCGGCCATGTTCTCGGGCAGTTCGACGCCCGCAATCTTCATGAGAGCGCGATCTTCATGACGAAACGATCTTCATGAGGGGGAGCCGGTCTCCGGACGCGCAGGCGTCATCATCCCGCGGCCGGGACGATGGTCGCTCATTGCATTGGGTAACGTCGCCATTTCCTGCAGATTTCCGCCAAGTGGTGCTTCGACCAACGCCATAGCTGAAGACCGGTTGCTAGGAACAGCCCGATAGTCGCCGTGTCCGGGTCTAGGACGAGGATGACAAGTTTGGCTTTGCAAGACCCGGCCAGCCGATCCCTCGGCGAAGTTCGTTCGTCTCGTGCTCGGCGAGCCTTACGTATCCTAAGCCGCCAAGACCTAGCTCACGTATGACGCCACTGATCCTAACGATATTGCGGCGAGCGCTAATGTCCGCTTTCGCCCCATTGCGGACATTAGGCTGGAGTTGGCTTTTCGCGCCGGCGTTGCTCGCGTGAGATGCGCCCATGTCACTCGCAGGCTTTGCCCTGGCAGCTTCCGCGCTGGGTTTGGACGCGTTCAATTTCCTGGCGGTCCTGCAGCCGCAGGTCCGCCCATTGCGCACGGGTATGGCAAACGCGCCTAACCGCAAGGCGGCTGCCAACGACCTCCTGTTTTTCGCAAACCATCTCATTCGGGTCGCCGGCTTTGATGTTTGGCGGTGAAGTTTCCGCTAAAGCGCTCGCTGAGACAGCCGTGAAGACCACTAGCGCGCCGCATATTGAACTTAATGTCACGACAGCCTCCCTACCGATCATGGGCAGATTACAATGTTTTAGGCATCACTTGTCTGTGCGGCAACGGGCGATGCGACAGCCCACTTATACTATTCTGCGAACCGCCCAAATGGTGCCTGGTCCAGCTTTTGAAGCCGTGAATGCCGAACGTGACCTCTTCGCCGAAAGCGGTCCGTGCTAATGTCCGCTTTC
>JBDTRT010000104.1:0-12780 GCA_039931595.1 Sphingomicrobium sp. | reverse complement strand
CGCCGAACGGGAAATTTTCGATCGAGCGCTCGGTCTGCGCGCCCCAATAGCTGTCGGCGGGCACTTCGATCGGCCCGAAGCTGTCGGTTTCGGTGCGGGTCGCGGCCATGATCATCCCTCTCTAGTGATCCGCGGCGGCAAGCCGGGATCCGCCATCATTGGCGCGTCGCTAGAAGCAACGCGGACCCCGGATCAAGTCCGCGTAGACGCCAATTCCGTCACTTTTTGCGGGTGAAGTCCACGGAGACGACGTTGGAACCGTCGTCGGCGGTCTCGCCCGGCGCGGCCGGAGCGTCGGCCTCGCTTTGCGGGCTGTCGTTTTCGGGCACTTCGAGCTCGTCGTGGAGTTCGTCGGCGGAATTGGCGTGGAAAGTCAGCGAGAATTCGACCGCCGGGTCGTGGAACTGGGTGACCGCGGCGAACGGCACGCGCAAGGTCGATGGGACGCCGCCGAACGACAGGCCGACGCTGAAGCCATTGTCGCCGACCTTGAGGTCCCAGAAACGGTGCTGGATGACGATCGTCATCTCGTCCGGAAAACGCTCGGCCAGGTGCTTGGGAATCGACACGCCCGGAAGGCGGGTCTTGAAGGTGATGTAGAAATGATGGCCGCCGGGCAGCTCGCCGGTCTGCTCGACCTCGCCCAGCACGCGGCCGACGACATCGCGCAAGGCCTCCTGCACGATCTCGTCGTACGGAATCAGGCTCTCTGACGGTTCGTCGCTCATCGCCTCATGGTGGTAGCGAGGCGGGCTTGGCGGTCAAGCCGATACAGGCGCGGCCATGATTTCGCAGCCACGGTAGTCCTGGCTTCGGCGGCAGACCGTGAAGTACACGATATCGCCGTCCGCCGACCACTTGGGCGCGGTCCCTCGCCCCTCTGTATTGGCAAGCAATCGAACATTGCTCCCGTCCGGGTTCATCAGGAAAATCTGATATCCGGCATCATTGCGATTGCCGGCAAAGGCGATCGTCTTGCCGTCCGGCGACCACGCCGGCCAGCCCTCGAAGGTCCACTGATTGGTGATGTTCCTGGGACCGGATCCGTCGTCATTGGCAACGAAGATCTCTGAATTCATGTCCCCGATGATCTTCCGGAAGGCGATTGTCCTCCCGTCCGGCGACATGACCGGGAAGGTATTCACGCCGCCGCTGATCAGCGTCCTCACCTGTTTCGTCGCCAGATTGATCGAGTAGATCTGCGATTCATTCTTCTCCGGCGGCCGCAAATCGTCGTCGGTGCAATAGAGGATGGCGCGTCCATCCGGAGTGAAGGACGGGTGGATGACGCTTTGGTTCGACGGCGTGACGGGGACCGGGCCGCTGCCGTCCGGATTGACCAAATGGACGATTTTCTTGCCGTCCCTGATGAGCACGAACGCGATCTTGCGACCGTCCGGCGACCATGCCGGATCCTCATGGTCGGCATCGTCCTGAGTGATCTGAGCCTCGCCGCTGCCGTCGATATTGATCGTGAACAACTGCTCACGCCCGCCGATGATCTTGATCAGCACTGCGCGCTTGCCGTCGGGGGACGGCGTCAAGTCGAGGTTAGCGCTGACGGTCAACTGTTGGGCGCGCCCGATCGCGGCGTCCTGCGCCGAAGCGGAATCTGCGAGCATCAACAATACTGCGGCGAGAATCCACGCAAGTCTCATTCTCTGGTCTCCAGCTTAAAGGCGATCCGGGCGATATGCCCGAACTCGAAATCGGCGCCCTCGGCGCTCTCGTAAATCAGGAGGCTGCGGCCATCGGCGCTGAAGCTCGGCTGGGTGTGCGACAATGCGCCGCTGGTCAGCGCACGCAGCCCCCTGCCGTCGGGCCGCACCGCATAGATCTGCCCGGTGTAGGCGACGCGATCGCGGTTGGTGGCGAACACCAGCCAGCGGCCGTCCGGCGACCACATCGGCCAGCCGTCATAGGCCGGGCTATTGGTGAGGTTGATGAAGCCCGACCCGTCGAGCACGGTTACGAATATTTCGGAGTTTCGCATTGCAGGGTCGAGCTCCCAAGTCAGGCCAAGGGCCGGCGTAGCCCGCCGATGCGCGACCAAGCGGCCGTCGGGGGAAGGCACCGGATAGGTGCAGACGGCCTTGCAGTCGGTGTGCCGGCGGACATCTCTGCCGTCCGCCGCCATGCTGTAGATGTCGATCCACTGCTTGCTCCACTCGGCCTTCGGGTCCGGCGTGGCCCGCGCCGAATTGAAGAAGATGCGCTGGCCGTTGGCCGACCAGTGGGGGTGCGAATCGTCTCCCGGCGCGTGCGTCAGCCGGCGTAGCCTCGAGCCGTCCGCGGTCATCACATAGACCTCGGACTCGCTCTCCAGCGTGGCCTCAGCGGGCCGCATGGCGAAGACGATGGCGGCTCCGTCCGGCGACCATCGCGGCGTCCCGGGGTCGGATCCGAGACGTGGATCATCGAACAGGATGCGCGCTTCGCTCCCGTCCGCTTTCGAGATCCAGATCGCCTGGCGGCCGCTGCGGTTGCTGCTGAACAGCAGGCTGAGGCCATTGGGCGCGAGGTCGGGATAGCTGTCGCGAATGGCGGTCGTCGTCGTCCCGGCCGTGGCTCCCGTGCCGATCGTTCCGACGATGAACGCCAGTGCGATCAAGAATGTTCGTCTGCTCATGGCAGCGAGCGCAAGGACTTCCGTCGCTCCGGCTCAAAGACTTTGTGGCGAAGTGGCGAGTGTTCAGCCGGGACGGTTGAGGTTGGCGGCGAAGGCGCGGCCAACTGGCAGCTCCCCGCCATCGGCGAGCCGGATCATCCGCTCGCCATCACTGCCGAAGCGGTCGATCCGCGCGCGATTGACGAGGAACCGGCGGTGGATGCGGATGAAGCCGTGCGCGGCGAGTGCCTGCTCGGCCTGGCGCAGGGTCATCCGCCGCATCAGGGTGCGCCCAGCAATGTGCAGCTCGACATAATTGTCGGCGGCACTGACCCAGTCGATCGATTGCGCCATCGCTGACAGACTTTCGTCCCTGGCTGCATCTTCGTCCGCAGCCAGCCTTGCGCGCGACCACAGGATCAACAGCAGGCAGGCGCCGATCGCGGGCAAGCGCCGAAGCAGCGACAGGCCCAGCGTGGCCATTTCGTGGCCGGACAGAACGTCGATTCCGAATTCGAGGGCGAGCGAGGCCGCCGCAGTGGCAATTAGCGCCATTGCCAGCCGAAGCGACCGCCGGGTCGTTCGCTGGCCGGCGGCGGTTTTCGACCATTCGAACAAGGCCAGCCACGGCAGCACCGCGGCCGCCGACCACAGCAAGCTGCCTGGCCAATTGTCGAACCCGCTCTGTAGCGCCTCGTAACCCGAACAATAAGCGGCGCCCGCGACCCAGACTATGACGATCGCGGCGATTAGCGCGGGTCCTCGCTGGGGAGCGGTGCGCACCCGTTCGATCAGCGGATGAGGGGCCGCGCTTGCCATCGGCCCAAGACTAAGTCGTCCAGCCCCGCCGCACAATTGCCCTTGACGCGGCTCGGCCTGCCGCGACAGTCAGGGCCATGCCGATCGACCCGACCCAGCCCTATGACGAGAGCAATGTGTTCGCCCGGATCCTGCGCGGCGAGTTGCCTTGCACCAAGGTTTATGAAGACCAGCACGCGCTTGCGTTCCACGACATCAGCCCGCTGGCGCCGGTCCATATCCTGGTGATCCCCAAGGGGGCGTACGTGTCGTGGGACGATTTTTCGGAGCGCGCCTCGGAGGCCGAGATCGCCGGCTTCGTGCGCGCTGTCGGTCTGGTCGCGCGCAACGCCGAGATGGTCGTCCAGGGCTACCGCTTGCTGTCGAACGTCGGCAAGCGCTCGGGCCAGGAAGTGCCGCACCTCCACGTCCACATCTTTGGCGGCCAGCCGCTCGGGCCGATGCTCGCGCGCTAGCTGGCCGCAACGCTCACGCCAGTGGGGGATTGCCCTCTCCGTCTGAGCCGCTAGGCTCCGCCAAAATCATCACGGCTTGAGGGGACTTTGACTATGGCGACCGCCGCACCGAAGAGGAGCTTTTGGGCCAGGATTGGGCTGCGCAAGAGCGTCGCCCAGATCCAGGAAGAGACCCGGACCAGCGAGCTCAAGCGCAGCCTTGGTCCGTGGAACCTGGTGTTCCTCGGGATCGGCTGCATCATCGGCGCCGGCATCTTCGTGCGTACCGGCAATGCCGCCGCGCTCCACGCCGGCCCGGCGGTGCTGATCTCTTATGCCATCGCCGGCATCATCTGCGCCTTCGCCGGCCTGTGCTACGCCGAGCTGGCGTCGACCTTGCCGGTGTCAGGCTCGGCCTACACTTACAGCTACGCCACCATCGGCGAATTCGCCGCCTGGGTGATGGGCGCATTGCTGTTGCTCGAATATGGCCTGGCGGCGTCGGTCGTCGCGGTCGGCTGGTCGGGCTATGTGGTCAGCCTGCTCGGCGATTTCGGAATCCTGATCCCGTCCCAATTCACCGGGCCGATGGGCCATCACCTGCAGAAAGACGGGGTCGACGTGCTCGTCAACGGCGCACCCGTCGTTTACCTGTTCAACCTGCCCGCATTTCTGGTCTGCTCGGCGCTTGCCATCCTGCTCGTCGTCGGCGTGTCGGAATCGGCCAAGTTCAACAATGCGATCGTCGCCATCAAGGTCACCGTGCTGATCGCCTTCATCCTCGTCGGCGGGTTCATTCTCCTCAAGAACCTGCCCGCCTACACCCACAATTGGGAGCCGTTCATCCCGCCGCCGACCGGCGTCAAGGGTGAGTTCGGGTGGAGCGGGATCCTGCGCGCAGCGTCGATCGTGTTCTTCGCCTACATCGGCTTCGAAGCGGTCTCGACCGCCGGCCAGGAAGCCAAGAACCCGGCCAAGGACATGCCGTTCGGGATCATCGGCAGCCTCGTCGCCTGCACCATCATCTATATCCTGGTGTCGATCGTGATGACCCTGATCGTCCCTTACACCTCGTTAAACGTGCCCGATCCGGTGGCGGTCGCGGTCGATGCTTTCGGCCCGCAATGGGCGTGGTTCGCCAAGACCATCAAGGCCGGTGCAATCATCGGCCTGACGTCGGTGATCCTGGTGCTGATGTATGGCCAGACGCGGATTTTCTACACCATGGCCCGCGACGGTTTGCTGCCGAAGTTCTTCGCGCGGGTTCACCCCAAGTTCCGGACGCCGTGGATCAATACGTTGGTGGTCGGATTGGCCGTTGCTTCGGCCGCCGGCTTCTTCGACATCAACTTCCTCGGCGACGCGACCTCGGTCGGCACCCTCGCCGCCTTCGGCATCGTGTGCTTCACGGTGATCTGGCTGCGCCGCACGCATCCGGATATTCCGCGCGGCTACAAGGTGCCGTTCTATCCAGTCGTTCCGGCGCTTGGAATTGTCAGCTGCTTTGCCTTGATCTTCACGGTCGAAAATCGCGTGCTGATCTTCTTCGCCTGGTACGTCCTCGCCGCGATCATCCTCTACTTCGTCTACGGCATGCATAATTCGGAACTGGCCAAGGGCCATCACGTCCAGTCGGACGGCGAGCCGCCGTTGTTCCCGGAGGACGCAGCATCCGGCGCTGACGGCAAGCCGATCGTTCGCCCGTAACTGGCGGTTTGCTCAAGAAAGGGGGCGGTCCGGCGACGGGCCGCCCTTTTTCTATGCGAGCAGGTCGCCGGCGAGGGCCTTGAGATCCGCTTCGGGCCGCGCGCCATAGTGCTGGATGACTTCGGCGGCGGCGATCGCGCCGAGCTTGAGCGACCGCTCCAGCCCCAGTCCGCGCGCTTCGCCGGCGAGGAAGCCGGCGGCGAACAAATCGCCCGCGCCGGTGGTGTCGACCAGCCGCTCGATCGGCTCGGCGGCGACTTCGGCGATCGCGCCGCCGCTCGCCGCCAGCGCGCCTTGTTCGCTGCGGGTGACGACCAGGGTCGCGACCTTGGGGGCGATCGCGCTGACGGCCGCGGCGAGGTCGGCCGCGCCGGCGAGCTGGAGGATCTCGGCCTCATTGGCGAACAAAATGTCGATCCGCCCCTGGTCGAGCAGCTGTGCGAGGTCGCCGCGGTGGCGGTCGACGACGAAGCTGTCGGATAAAGTGAAGGCGACCTTGGTGCCGGCGTCGCGGGCCGCGTCCATCGCCGCCAGCATCGCCGCGCGCGCCGCGTCGGGGTCCCACAGATAGCCTTCGAGGTAGAGCGTCCGCGCGGCCGCGATCCGCTCCGGGTCGACCGCCCGCGCCTCGAGCATCTGGGCCGCTCCGAGGAAGGTGTTCATTGTCCGCTGGGCGTCGGGCGTGACCAGGATCAGGCAACGCGCGGTGGCCCCGACGTCGGTCCGCGGCGGCGTGTCGAACGCGACTCCGAGGCTGCGGATGTCGTGCGTGAAAATCTGCCCGAGCTGGTCGTCCGCGATCTGGCCGATGAAGCCCGCGTCGAGCCCCAGTGCGGCGAGGCCCGCGACGGTGTTGGCGGCCGATCCGCCGCTCAACTCGCGCGCCGCGCCCATCTCCTGGTACAGCCGCGTCGCCTCGTCCTGGTCGATCAGCCGCATCGATCCCTTGGGCACGCCTTGGGCGGATACGAAATCGTCGCTGGCATCGGCGATGACGTCGACGATGGCGTTGCCGATCGCGAGCACGTCGAGGCGGGGTGAGGGCATGGGGACTTCCGGTGGTTGCGGGGAAGCGCGCCGCCTAGCCGGGGCTGCTCCCCGCGGCAAGCTTGCCTCCGGCGGCATCGGCCGTCATCATTGGGCGATGCGCTTCATTCCCGCCTTTGTCGCTTTGTCCGTCGGCGCGCTGTTCACGGCGAGCTGCGCGACCACGCCCGCACCCACGCCGCCGCCGCCACCGGCGGTGATCGTGCCACCCGCGCCGACCGTCCGCGGCGAGCTCATCGGGCTGACCGCCGGCGAGCTCGTCCAGCGGCTCGGCACGCCTGCATTGCAGGTCCGCGAAGGAGCTGGGCTCAAGCTCCAGTTCCGCGGGTCGAATTGCATCATCGACGCCTATCTCTACACCCCGGCGAGCGGGCTGGGCGTGGAGCGGGTGACTCATGTCGACGCGCGGCTCCATTCGGGCGCCGACACCGATCAAAGGGGCTGTGTCGCCGCGCTCGAGGGCGCCTGAGCAAGCTCGTCGAGCGCCCATTGGGCAGCCTCGGCTACCGCCGGATCGTCGTCGTCGAGGTGCCGCCGGACTGTGTCAGCGAGGCCGGCATCGGCGCTGTTGCCGGCCGCGATCAGGCAGTTGCGGACCATCCGGTTGCGGCCGATGCGCTTGATCGGCGAGCCGGCGAACATCTCGCGGAACGCCGCCTCGTCGAGGTCGAGCAGATCGGCTAGCCGCGGCGCCGCAAGCTCGGCCCGCGGCAGGAACGTGCGGTTGGCCGCCGCCGCCTCGGCGAAGCAGTTCCACGGGCACACCGCCAGGCAATCGTCGCAGCCGTAAATGCGATTGCCGATCGCGCGCCGGAACTGGTGCGGGATCGGCCCTTCATGCTCGATCGTCAGATAGGAAATGCAGCGCCGCGCATCGATCCGGCGGGCGCCGTCGAACGCCTCGGTCGGGCAGGCGTCGAGGCAGCGGGTGCAGCTCCCGCAATGGTCCGACTCCGGCGCGTCGGGCTCGAGCTCGAGGCTGGTTAGGATGATTCCGAGGAACAGCCAGCTGCCATGGGTCCGGCTGACCAGATTGGTGTGCTTGCCCGGCCAGCCGATGCCGGCGGCGGCGCTCAACGGTTTCTCCATCACCGGCGCGGTGTCGACGAACACTTTCAATTCTGACGGCGCCTGGTCGACGATGAACCGCGCCAATGCCTTGAGGCTGCGCTTGACCGTTTTGTGATAATCGCCGCCCTGGGCATAGACCGAAATCCGCCCGAGCCCTGGCTCGGCGGCGAGCGCTAGCGGGTCGGTCGCCGGGGCGTAGCTCATCCCGAGCGCGATCGCCGAGCGAGCGCCGGGCCAGAGCGCGAGCGGCGACGCGCGCTGGTCGGCGCGCTGCTCCATCCAGCCCATCGTCCCGTGGTGGCCCGCCGCCAGCCATTGCCGAAGCTCGGGTCCGGCGTCGGTCGCCGCATCGGCACGCGCGAAGCCGCACGTCGCGAAGCCGATCCGTTTGGCTTCGTCGCGTATTGCTTCCTTCACGCTTTGCCTTCTATCCACGGCAGCCGATTATACCTTTGCCCGACGTTTCTGTAGGAATTTCAGTGCTTCGACAGGCATCGCACGTGACGACCCCGGGAAATGCCGTCGAGGCCGTCGGCCTGGTCAAGGATTTCGGCGACAAGCGCGCGGTCGATGGCATCAGCCTGGCCGTCCCGTCGGGGTCGATTTACGGCATGCTCGGCCCCAACGGCGCCGGCAAGACCACGACCTTGCGCTTGCTGCTGGGGATCATCGACCCGTCGTCGGGCAGCCGCCTGTTGCTCGGCCACGACCGGCCGATCGAAGCCGCCCGCCAGGTCGGCTATCTGCCCGAGGAGCGCGGCCTTTACCCGGCGATGACCGCGCGCGACGCGATCGCCTTCATGGGGGCGTTGCGCGGTCTGCCGCTGCGCGAAGGCCGCCGCCGCGCCGATGAGCTGCTCGAGGGTCACGGGCTGGGCGATTGCCAGCGCAAACCGATCCGCACCTTGTCCAAGGGCATGGCGCAAACCGTGCAATTGCTCGGCACGATCGTCCACCGACCGCGCCTGCTGGTGCTCGACGAGCCATTTTCGGGGCTCGACGCGATCAACCAGGCCAAGCTCGAGGAATTGATTCGGGCCCAGGCCAGGGACGGCGTCACGATCATTTTCTCGACGCATGTCATCGCCCACGCCGAGCGGCTGTGCGAACGGGTCGCGATCATCGTCGGCGGCCGGCTGGCGTTCGAAGGCGGAGTCGACGAAGCGCGCGACCGGTTGCGGCCGATCGTCCGGCTGCGTACCCGGTCGGACGACGGGCCGTGGCAGGATGCGATCCCGGAGAGCGCGCGCAAGGTCGGCAACGAATGGCTGTTCGAACTGCCGCCGGGCGGACCCGAACCGCTGCTGAAAGCGCTGATCGACGGCGGCGCAGGGATCGAGACCCTGGCAATCGAACGGCCCGGCCTGCACGATGCATTCGTCGCGATTGCCGGCGACGCGGCGGCGGCGGCAATGGACGGCCAGGGCGAGGTGGCGCGATGAACCTCATCCGCTCCGCCTTCGTCATCGCCCGCCGCGACTTCACCGCGACCGTGTTCTCGCGCGCATTCCTGCTGTTCCTGCTCGGCCCATTGTTCCCGGTGCTGATGGCGGCGATCTTCGGCAGCATCGGCGGCACCGCACTCAGCCAGGCCGAGAAGCCGGTCGTCGCAGTGGTCTTCAGCGACCCCGAGTTTCAGGCCCTGGCGACGGCGCGGCACCGGCTCGAAACCGCGCTCGACCTGCCGGCGATCGTCCAGCTGCGCCATGCCCCGCCCGAGCCCGACGCAGCCGCCCAGCGGGCGCGGCTGCTGGCGTCGAAATCGCCGCCGGTGATTGCCGTGCTCGACGGCGGGCTCGCCCAGCCGCGCCTGTCGGGAGGGGTCAATGCCGACGGCACGACCATTCGCCAGCTGCGCTATCTGATCAACGATGCGCGGCGCGACGGCATCGTCGTGACCGCTGACGGGCAGCAGGTGCAGCTGGTCAACACCGGCGATTCGTCGGGCTCGCTGGCCCCGGCGCGGGCGTTGACGGCGCGCGCCGGCCAGACCGTGCTGTTCCTGCTGACGATCCTGTTGTCGGGCATGCTGCTGTCCCAGTTGATCGACGAGAAAGCCAATAAGATCATCGAAATCCTCGCCGCGGCGGTGCCGATCGACGCGATCTTTCTCGGCAAGCTGTTCGCGATGCTGGCGATGTCGTTGCTCGGCATTGCGGTGTGGACCGCCGCTGGCGCGACCGCGATCGCCATGTTCACCGGGCAGAGCCTGGCGGCGCTGCCGCCTCCGGCCGTTGGATGGCCGCTGTTCCTGGCGCTGGCGGTGATCTATTTCATGATGAGCTATCTGCTGCTCGGCTCGGTCTTCCTCGGCATCGGCGGCCAGGCGTCGACCGCGCGCGAAGTGCAGACCCTGTCGATGCCGGTGACGATGGCGCAGGTGGTGGTGTTCGCAGTGGCCGCCACCGCGGTCGGCGATTCGGACAATCCGCGCGCGCTCGCCGCCGCGATCTTCCCTTTGTCGTCGCCGTTCGTGATGATCGCGCGCGCGGCCGAGCAGCCGCAGATCTGGCCGCATTTCGTCGCGATCGCGTGGCAGGCGCTGTGGGTCGCGCTGATCCTGCGGCTGGCTTCGCAGATGTTCCGCAGCAGCGTCTTGAAATCGGGCCCGGCGCGGAAATTCTGGCGCCGCGCGAAAGCCTAGTTCAACGCCTCGCGCGCCATCTCCTCGAGTTTGACCATCAACGCCCGGTGCGGGAACGGACCATGGCTGATCCGCGCCACCCCGGCGCTGGCCCAGACTGCCTTGTCGGGGGCGCCCGGGAAGGCGATGACATTGAGCGGCAGCGGAACGTCGCGGACGATCCGCTCGATCTGGCGCGGGTCGGCCAGCCGCGGCACGAAGAAGCCGCTGGCCCCGGCGTCGGCGAACGCCTTGCCGCGTTCGATCGCCTGATCGACCAGCGCGTTGTCATAGGTCTGGGTCTTCAGATAGAGATCGGTGCGGGCGTTGATGAAGAACTGGTCGCCGACCGCGAGGTGGATCGCTTCGATCCGTTTGGCCTGCTCCTTGAGCGGATGGAGGCCGTCGCCGCCGATCACCTGATCCTCGAAATTGCAGCCGATTGCGCCGGTCGCGGCGAGGCGCGCGACATTGGCTCCGGCGGCGCCCGGATCGACCGAATAAGCGCTTTCGAAATCGACCGTCAGCGGCACTTCGACGGCGCCGGCGATGCGCTCGGCATTGCCCAGCGCAAAGGCGATCGGGACTTGCTCGCCGTCGGGCCAGCCATTGGCGTCGGCGACCGGGTGGCTGCCGGTGGCGAGCGCCGCGGCGCCGGCGCGGATCACCGCCTGCGCGCTGGCGACATCCCAGATATTGTACAGCACGACCGGGTTGCCGGGGACGTGCAGCGCGGCAAAGGTTGCGAACTTGCTAGGCATGGCAATGGTCTCCTGCGGCGGTGCCGTGCGGTATAACAGCGGCCGCGCGATTGCCACTGCCGGTGGCGCCGCATAGGCTGGGCCATGCTCCACCTGCTTGCCGCGCTTACCGCGATCACTCCCGCCGCCGACCTCACCGCACCGCTGCCGCCGACGATCCCGTGGCACGGCGCCAGCGAGCGGCTGGTGGCGGCGCCGAGCGACCCGTGGATCACCCCGGCCGAAGCGGGCAATTTCGACGTCACCCCGTCCTATGCGCAAACCCGCGCCTACCTCGACCGGCTGGTCGCCGCTTCGCCGCTGCTGTCGATCGAAGTGTTCGGCCACACTCCGCAAGGCCGCGAGCTGTATGCGGTGCGCGCCGCCAAGCCAGGAAAGTCGCCCAAGCCGGTGCTGCTCGCCCAGGGCGGGATCCACTCCGGCGAAATCGACGGCAAAGACGCCGGGCTGATGCTGCTGCGCGACATCGCACTGCGCGGCAAAGACCATTTGCTCGACCATGCCGACTTTCTGTTCGTGCCGATCTTCAACGTCGACGGGCACGAGCGCTCCTCGCCGTTCAACCGCCCCAACCAGCGCGGGCCGAGCTCGCAGGGCTGGCGCACCACTGCCCAGAACCTCAACCTCAACCGCGATTACCTCAAGGCCGACACGCCCGAGATGAAGGCGATGATCGGCCTGCTGCGCAAATATCGCCCGGCGCTGTACCTCGACCTCCACGTCACCGACGGGCTCGATTACCAATATGACATCACCTTCATGTTCAACGGCTGGGACGGGCGCTACGCCCACTCGCCCACCATCGGCCGCTGGCTCGATACCCGCTACCGCCCGGCGGTGACCGCCGCGCTGGCCCGCGCCGGGCACATTCCGGGCGCCTATGTCGATGCCGCTGACGGCCGTCATCCCGACCGCGCAATCAAGCTCGTCGCCGACCAGCCGCGCTATTCGACCGGCTATGCCGATCTCGCGCGCATTCCCGCGGTGCTGGTCGAGAACCACAGCCTCAAGCCCTACCGCCAGCGCGTTCTCGGGACTTATGTGCTGGTCGAGGAATCGCTCCGACTGGTCGGCGCCGAGGGGGCGGCAATCGAAGCCGCGATCGCTGCCGACCGCGCCAGCCGCCCGCCGACCGAGGTCATCACCTGGAAGGCCGCCGCCAAGCCGCTCTACGTCATGCCCGACTTCAAGGGCATCGCCCATGTCGCGTTCAAGTCGCCGGCGTCGGGGGTCAACGAAGTGCGCTGGCTCGGCCGCCCGGTCACCCAGCGCATGCCGGTGCTCGGCGAGGTGCCCGACCGGGTCGTCGCCTTGCCCGCCGCATGGTGGGTCCCGGCGACCAAGCCCGACGTGATCGCGCTGCTCAAGCTGCACGGCATAGGCTTCGAAACGCTGGCCGCGCCGCGCACCGTGACGTTCGACATGGCGCGCCTCACCAAGCCCAAGATCCTGCCGGCCGACGAGGGCCATATTCCGCTCGATCCGGGCGGCCTGACCCACGCCCTGCGCCAGGAAACCTTCCCCGCCGGATCGGTCCGCGTGCCGTCCGCCCAGCCGCTCGGCCTGCTCGCCGCGGCGATGCTCGAGCCCGAGGGCGGCGATTCACTTTTGGCGTGGAATTTCTTTCCAGAAATCCTGATGCGCACCGAATATATCGAAGGCTATGCGATCGCTCCGCTGGCCGAACGGATGCTCGCCGCCGATCCCAAG
>JBDTRT010000103.1:0-31319 GCA_039931595.1 Sphingomicrobium sp. | reverse complement strand
AGGCTTCGATCGACGTCGTCGCCGGCCCGGTCGGCGAAGCGCTGATCATGACCGCCCTCGGCCTGGTCGTCGCGGTTCCCGCGGTGCTCGCTTACAACTGGCTGATCCGCCGCAACAAATCGATCATGGAAGATCTCGCGGCTTTCACCAACGATTTGCACGGCTACCTGATGTCCAACGGACAGGTGAAGCCGCGCATGGCCGGCATTGCCCCGCAGACCAAGGCGAGTGCGACCCCGCCGCAGCGTGGCAGCGAGCCGCTGCGCACCGGTTCGGCAACTCCGACCACCGCCGACCGCGTCTAATGTTCGAGCTCGTTCCGGACCGGCGCCATTCGCCGGTCCGGAGCGCTGCTCACCCTGAATTTAAAGAGAAGGCCAAGACGATATGGCGATGAGTGTGGGCTCCGCGGAAGAGGGCGAAGACGTCCCCATGTCCGACATCAACACCACGCCGCTGGTCGACGTGATGCTGGTGCTACTGATCATCTTCCTGATCGCGGTTCCGGTCGTGTTGCAGACCGTCCCGGTCAAGTTGCCGAGCGTCCGTTACGAGGCGACCACGACCAAGCCGGAGAACGTCAACCTGTCGGTCAGGGGCGCTCCGGACGGGTCGTGCGAGGTTTATTGGAACCTGCAGAAGGTTTCGAGCAAGGAATTGCTCGACCGCGCGGTCAAGAAGCTCGAGGACGAGATCAAGCGCGTCGGCGGCGTTGACAACATCAACGAAGACAACATGCCCGAGGCGCATATCCGCGGCGACATCGACACCCCGTACAAGTGCATCGGCGGCGCGGTCTACACCATGCAGCGCGCTGGTTTTGCACGCGTCGGATTCATCTCCGAGCCGCCTCCCGGCGGCAATGTCACTCGCCGACTCTAAAAGCATAGGAGCACGCCGCAATGGCAATGCAGACTACCGGCGACAATGAAGCCGGCGAACCCATGATGGAAATCAACACGACGCCGCTCATCGACGTCATGCTGGTGCTCCTGATCATGTTCATTATCACCATCCCGATCCAGACCCACGCGGTGAAGCTCGACCTGCCGCAGAACCAGCAGGACCAGACTCCGCCGCCGGTCGACCCGATTAAGAACAAGGTCGTGATCACCGCAGCGGGCGTGATCCTGTGGAACGGGACGCCGGTCAACACGACCCAATTGCGCCAGTATCTCGACATCTCGCAGCAGATGAACCCGCTGCCCGAGCTTCACCTCCAGCCCGAGCCGACCGCGCGTTATGAGACGGTCGACCAGGTGCTGGCGATCACCAAGCTGGCCCACGTCGAGAAGATGGGTTTCGTCGGCAACGAGCAATACACCAACTTCTAGGACGGCGCGTCCAACCAATAGCCAAGGGCGGTCCTGACGGGCCGCCCTTTTTTATTGCGACGGTTTGCAATGTTCAGTTTGCCATGAGATAATGTAACATCCTCTTGGGAGACCGGCCATGCAACGGGTGTTCACAAACCGCGACGAACCGCCGATGATGGAAATTGACACGACGCCCCTGATCGACGTCCTGCTGGTGCTGCTGATCATGTTCGTCATCACCATCCCGATCCAGACCCACGCGGTCAAAGTCGACCTGCCGGTCGGCGCGACGTCGCCATACCCGCCGCCCAATTCAATCAGGAACACGGTGGTCATCAGCCGAGCAGGGATGATCCTGTGGAACGATGCGCCGATCTCGTTCGACGGATTGCGCTATAATCTGGCCCTGACCCAGCGGATGCGGCCGACGCCCGAACTTCACCTTCGTCCGGAGCCCGAAGCGCGTTATGCAATCGTCGACCAGGTGCTCGCCGCAACCAAGCGCGCGCATGTCGAGAAAATGGGCTTCATCGGCAACGATCGATACGCGAGTTTCTAGAACGCTAGCCGCCTCTGGCGCTTGGGAAATCCTCGTGCCATTGGGCCGCGGGTGAACCAGACGTCCGAATTCGCTGTCGTGATCCTGGCCGCGGGGCAGGGCACCCGCATGCGCTCCGACATGCACAAGGTGCTGCACCCGATCGCCGGGCGGCCGCTGCTGCTGCACTTGCTCGACCGGGTCGACGGCCTCGGCGCCAAGAAGCGGGTGGTGGTGGTCGGCAAGGGCCGCGAGCAGGTCGAGGCCGCGCTCCACGGGCGCGACGCGACGGTCGCCTTCCAGGCCGAGCAGAAGGGCACCGCCCACGCCGTCCAGCAGGCCCGCCAGGCGCTCGACGGTTATCACGGCGCGGTGCTGGTGCTGTACGCCGATACTCCGTTCGTCGAGGCCGACACGCTCCAGCGGATGCTCGACCGGCTCGACGCCGCGGACTCGCCCGGCGTGGTCGTGCTGGCTTCGCGGCCGGCCGATGGCGCGGCCTACGGCCGGATCATCCTGGGCGAAGGCGATCATATCGCCAAGATGGTCGAATATCGCGACGCGACCGAGCAGGAGCGGGCCGTTACTTTGTGCAACAGCGGGATGATGGCGCTCAAGGCAGGCGACCTGTTCCGCTGGCTCGACCAGGTCGGCAACGCCAATGCCGCGGGCGAATATTATCTGCCCGACGTGGTCAATGTCGCTGCCGCCGAAGGGCGCAATGCGGTGATTATCGAGGGCGACCCGTACGAGACGGCGGGGGTCAACAGCCGCGCCGAGCTGGCCCACCTCGAACTCGAATGGCAACGGCGGCGGCGCGAGCAGGCGCTCGAGGACGGGGCGACGCTGATCGATCCCGAAAGCGTGTGGTTCGCGTTCGACACCAAGCTGGGCCGCGACGTGACGGTTGAACCGCACGTCGTGTTCGGGCCCAAAGTCGACGTCGCCGATGGCGCCAGCATCAAGGCCTTCAGCCATATCGAGGGGGCGACGATCGGCGCCCGGGCGATCGTCGGGCCGTTCGCGCGGATCCGCCCGGGCACATCGCTCGGCGACGATTCCAAGGTCGGCAATTTCGTCGAGCTCAAGGAGGCATCGGTCGGACGCGGGGCCAAGGTCAATCATCTGAGCTATGTCGGCAACGCCGAGGTCGGCGCCCGCGCCAACATCGGCGCCGGCACCATCACCTGCAATTACGACGGCTTTGACAAGCACCGCACGGTGATCGGCGCGGGCGCCTTCATCGGCTCCAACAGCGCATTGGTTGCGCCGGTCATGATCGGCGACGGCGCGGTGGTCGGCGCCGGATCGGTGGTGACCAGGGACGTCGCGGCCGACAGCCTCGCCGTCGCGCGCGGCGAGCAGAAGGGCATCGCCGGCTGGGCGAGGAAATTCCGCGCTGCCAAGGCGGCGAAGAAGGCCGCCGGCTGATGTGCGGCATTGTCGGCATTGTCGGCAACAGCGGCGTCGCGCAGCGGCTGTTCGACGGTTTGAAGCGGCTCGAGTATCGCGGTTATGACTCGGCCGGGATCTGCACCATCGAAGGCGGCCAGCTCGAGCGGCGGCGGGCCGAGGGCAAGCTCGACAATCTGGCGCGCGAACTGGCCCGGCATCCGCTCGGCGGGACGATCGGCATCGCCCATACCCGCTGGGCGACCCACGGCGCGCCGACGGTCGACAACGCCCATCCCCACATCGTCGGGCCGGTGGCGCTGGTCCACAACGGGATCATCGAGAATTTCAAGCCGCTGCGCGACGAACTGATCGCCGACGGGCGCAGGTTTGCGTCCGAGACCGACAGCGAAGTGGTGGCGCATCTGGTGGCGCGCGAGGTCGAGCGCGGCTCGAGCCCGCAAGCGGCGGTGGCGACGGTGCTGCCGCGGTTGCACGGCGCGTTCGCGATCGCCTTCCTGTTCCGCGACGACCCCGATTTAATCATCGGCGCGCGGATGGGGGCGCCGCTGACGGTCGGGTATGGCGACGGCGAGAATTACCTTGGCTCCGACGCCCTCGCGCTGGCCCCGCTGACTCAGCGCATCGCTTATCTGGACGAGGGTGACTGGGCGGTCGTGCGCTCCAAGACAATTCAGATTTACGACCGCGACAATCGCCCGGTCGAGCGCGAGATCGTCGAATCCGGGGCGTCGTCCGAGCGCATTGACAAGGGCAACCACGCCCATTTCATGCGCAAGGAGATCTTCGAGCAGCCGATCGTCGTGGCGCAGACCCTGCAAAGCTATGTCCGGCCGTTCGAGGGCGAGGTCGCGCTGCCCGACGCCGGCTTCGATCTGGCCGCGGTCAGTCGGCTGACGATTGTCGCTTGCGGAACGTCCTATTACGCCGGGCTGGTCGCCAAATATTGGGTCGAGCAGTTCGCCCGGGTGCCGGTCGACATCGATGTCGCGAGCGAGTTTCGTTACCGCCAGCCGGTGCTCGAGCCGGGCGGGCTGGCGCTGTTCATCAGCCAGTCGGGCGAGACCGCCGACACCCTTGCCGCGCTGCACCACGCGCGCTCCGAGCAACAGCGGATCGCGGTCGTGGTCAATGTCCCGACCAGCTCGATGGCGCGCGAGGCGGACCTGCTACTGCCGACCCATGCCGGGCCCGAGATCGGGGTCGCCTCGACCAAGGCGTTCACTTGCCAGTTGGCGGTGCTTGCGGCGCTGGCGGCCAATCTGGCGCGGGCCAAGGGGCGGCTGTCGCGCGACGAGGAACGCGACATCGTCGCCCACCTGCAGGAGGCGCCGGCGGCGATCAACGCCGCGCTCGGGCACGACGAGGACATCGCCGCCATGGCGCATCTGATCGCCCCTGCCCGCGACGTGCTCTACCTCGGCCGCGGCCCGGACTATGCGATGGCGCTCGAAGGCGCGTTGAAGCTCAAGGAAATCAGCTACATCCACGCCGAGGGCTATGCCGCGGGCGAGATGAAGCACGGGCCGATCGCGCTGATCGACGAAACCGTCCCGGTGATCGTGCTCGCGCCGTCCGGGCCGCTGTTCGAGAAGACCGTCAGCAACATGCAGGAAGTGCGCGCGCGCGGCGGCAAGATCGTGCTGATCAGCGACGCCAAGGGCATCGCGCTGGCCGGCGAGGGTTGCATGGCGACGATCGAAATGCCCGAAGTCCACCCGCTGATCGCGCCCTTGGTCTACGCCGTGCCGGTGCAGCTGCTGGCGTACCATGTAGCGGTGCTCAAGGGCACCGACCTCGACCAGCCGCGCAATCTGGCGAAGTCGGTGACGGTCGAGTGAGCGGGGCCCCGATGCAGCATATCGGGATCCTGTCGCACAGCTTCGAGGGCGCGACCCTGTGCTACCATGAGGCGTGCACCGAAGGGGTGCGGCGGCTTGGCCCGCATCGCCACCCCGAGATCACCCTGACCGGGGTGGCGATGGACCATATGCTCGATGCGTGGACACGCGGCGACCTGGCGGAATTGCGCGGGATGTTCATCACCGATGCCGAGAAGCTCGCCGCTGCGGGTGCGGATTTCTTCATCTGCCCGGACAACAGCGCGCACATCGCGCTCGAGGCGCCGGGCGCGCCGTTCCCGATCCCCGGCCTCAACATCGCCGAGGTGGTCGCCGACCAGGCGCTCAGCGACGGCCGGCGCAAGATCGGCATCCTCGGCACCGAGTGGACCATGGGCGGACCAGTCTATCGCGGCGCGCTGGGCCGGCGCGGGCTCGATTTCGCGATCCCCGACGAGGCGCAGCGCAAGGACGTCCACGCGATCATCATGGACGAACTGTGCCTCGGCGTATTCAGCGAGCAATCACGAGCGCGCTATGTTGCGATCATCGAAACCCTGGCGGCGGATGGATGCGACGCGGTGGCGCTCGTGTGCACCGAGATCCCGTTGCTGGTGAAGCCGCAGGACAGCCCGCTGCCGACGCTCGATTCGACCCGGCTGCTGGCCCGGGCGGCGGTTGCGGTGGCGATCGGCGAGCGTCCGATGCCGGACTGGCGCGGCGGGCCGGTCGGCGGCTGATCAGGTCGCGAGCTTGAGCTCGACCACCAGCCGCTTGAGCCGTTCGTAGAGGAAATCGATGGTGGTGCGGACGCGCGGCGCGTGGCGCACGCGCTCGTGGGTCAGCAGCCACAGGACGCGGCCATGGTCGTGGCGCGGCGGCAGGCAGCGGATCAGGTCGGGATCGCCGTCGCCGACCATGCACGGTAGCACCGCGATGCCGAACCCCGAGCGCACCCCGGACAATAGGCCGGCCGATGAGCCATGCTGGACCGCAACCTGGTCTTCGAGCCCCAATTGCTTGATCCAGGCCGAGTAAGCGCGCCACAGATTGCCGCCTCCGCCGCCGACCAGGGCGTGGTGCTTGAGGTCCGCCTTGGTCTTGGGGACGCCGTGGCGCGCGGCATAATCGCGGCTGCAGTAAAGCGTCCAATCGTCCTTGCACAGGGTTCGGCCGACGACACCGGAGGGCTGCGGATTGCTCGTGCTGCGCAAGGCGATGTCGGCCTCTCCACCACCGAGGTCGCGGATGGTTTGCGCGCTGTCGATATCGATCTGGATGCCGGGGTGAAGATCGTGCAGCTCGCGCAGCAACGGCGCCAGCACGGTCATCGCGAGCACTTCCTCGGTGGTCAGGCGGACCGTTCCGCTGACGTCGCGGGTACTGGCACCGGCAGCCGAATCGAATTGGGTCGCGGCCTTTTCGACCGCCTCGGCATGGGTCATCAATTCGCTGCCGCTGGGCGTCAGCGCGTAGCCCGCCGGGCGCTTTTCGAACAGAGTCAGTCCGACCGCTTGCTCGAGCGCGGCAATGCGGCGGGCGACCGTGGTCTGGCTGACCCGCAGCGCGCGGCCGGCTGCGAGCGTGCTGCCGCCGCGGGCGACGGCGAGGAAATATCGAAGGTCGTTCCAGTCGAGCATCGCACTCCCTCTATATACGGCATTCTGCAATATTGCAGAACGGGTGCGCAACATCGTTGCTCACATTAGTTGCGAATTGGGACTAATTGAATGGTCGCGCCGGTCAACCCCGGCCCTCTAACAGGAGGCAACGACCATGAAAAAAGCCATTACCATCGTCCTGACGTCGGCGCTGATCACCACCGCCGCGATCAAGGCCGCGCCAGCCCTCGCCGCCGAAGCTCCGGCCGCGCCGGCCGCCCTCAATGTCAGTCTGGTACGCACCGCCGATCTCGACCTCGCCAGCAGCGACGGCCAGAGACGGCTCGACCAGCGGCTCGCCAACGCCGCCCGCGAGGTGTGCGGAAAAGCTTCGGACGTCGACCTCGAAGGCAAGAATGACGTCCGCAAATGCCGCGACGACACGCTCGCCAAGGCCCAGGGCCAGCGGGACGCGGTGCTTGCAGCAGCCGACCGCGGCGGCTTGGTCGCGGTTACTGCCGCGCGTTGAACCACCATTCCCCCGGAACGGCGCCAGCTCCCCTCGGCGTCGTTCCACTTGTTCGCGCAGCGCCGCCGCTTTAACTTTGCACAATGACCGATGATCCGGGAATCGACGTGCGCGGCGGGTGCCATTGCGGCGCCGTGCGCTTCACGGCCCATCTGCCCAGCCCGCCGGTGCCGGCGCTCGACTGCAATTGCTCGATCTGCCGGATGAGCGGGTTCGTCCACGTCATGGTCGCGCACAGCGACTTCACGCTCGAGCAAGGGGCGGGCTCGTTGACCAGCTACCGCTTCGGCACCGGCCTGGCGGAGCATCTGTTCTGTTCGAACTGCGGGGTGAAGAGCTTCTACCAGCCGCGCTCGCACCCGGCATCGTGGAGCGTCAATGCGAGCTGTCTCGACGACCAGCCCGAATTGATCGTCGACTGGTTCGACGGGCGCAACTGGGACCAGGCCAAGGCGCGCCTCGACGAGCAACAGCCGGGCGGCTAGTGGCGCCGTCCATGTACCGCCCGCTCCGACTGACGCTCGATCGCGCCGCGCTTCAGCACAATTGGCGCTGGCTCGCAGAGCGTGCCGGAGCTGCGTGCGGCGCGGCGATCAAGGCCGACGGCTATGGCCTAGGCGCGCGCGAGGCGCTGGCTGCGCTGGCCGAGGCCGGCTGCCGCGATTTCTTCGTCTCGACCTGGGCCGAAGCCGAACAGCTCGGGCCGATGCCCGACGGCGCCGGCCTGGCGGTGCTGCACGGGATTGGGCCGGACGATGGTGAAGCGGCGCGGAGTTCGGCCGCTCGCCCGGTGCTCAACAGCGTCGGCCAGGTCGCGCGGTGGAAGGAGATCGCGCCGGATCGTCCGTGCGACGTGATGATCGATACCGGGATCAACCGGCTTGGGCTGCGGCCGGAGGAGGCCGGCCGCCTCGACGGCCTGGCGATCGATACGCTGATGAGCCACCTCGCTTGCGGCGACGAAGATCATCCGCTCAACGCGCTCCAGCTGGCCCGCTTCGGCGAGGTCGTGGCGGCGGTAGCGGCCAAGCGCTACAGCTTCGCCAATTCGGCCGGAATCTGCCTTGGCCGCGACTATGCGTTCGACCTCGTCCGGCCCGGCCTCGCGCTCTACGGCGGAGTGCCGCGGCGCGAAGCCGAGGGGCACATCCGCCAGGTCGTCCATGTCGAAGCCCAGATCGTTCAGCGGCGCACGATCCGCGCCGGCGAAAGCTGCGGCTATGGAGCGACCTTCGTGGCCGAAGCCGACACCGAGGCGGCGATCCTCAACATCGGTTACGCCGACGGCTATTTGCGCGGCTTTTCAGCGCGCGGCAGTGCGTTTGCCGGCGAGTTCGCTTTGCCGGTGCTGGGCCGGGTGTCGATGGACCTGATCGCGATCGAGTGCGACGCGGTGGCGGACCTCAAGGAAGGCCAATGGGTCGAGATCGACTATGATCTGCCGACCGCGGCGGCGCAGTCCGGCCTGTCGCAATACGAGCTACTGACTGGCCTCGGCGACCGGTTCGAGCGCCGCTGGCGCTGAGCCCTTGGGCGGCGGGGTCTTGGGCCGGTAGCGGCACAGATCGATCACCGGGCATTTCCAGCACAATGGCGTGCGCGCCTTGCAGGTGTAGCGCCCGTGAAGGATCAGCCACTGGTGGGCGTCGCGGCGGAACGGCTGCGGGACCAACTTTTCGAGCTTAAGTTCGACTTCGAGCGAGGTCTTGCCCGGCGCCAGGCCGGTGCGGTTGCCGACCCGGAAGATGTGCGTGTCGACCGCGAACGTCTCCTGTGCGAAAGCGACGTTGAGCACCACGTTGGCGGTTTTGCGGCCGACGCCCGGCAGGGTCTCGAGCTGCTCCCGGGTGGCGGGCACCTCGCCGCCGAAATCGCGGATCAGCGCCTCCGACAAAGCGATGACGTTTTTAGCCTTGGTGTTGAACAGGCCGATGGTTTTGATCTGGGCGCGCAACGCATCCTCGCCGAGCGCGATCATCTGCTGCGGCGTGCGGACCCGCTTGAACAGGTCGCGGGTGGCGAGGTTGACGCCGACATCGGTCGCCTGGGCGGACAAAACGACCGCTACCAGCAGCGTGTAGGAATTGACATATTCGAGCTCGGGCTCGGGCGACGGATTGGCTTCCGCCAAGCGGCGGAAAAACTCAAAAACCTGGTCGCGCTTCATGCCGGGAGTCAAAGCGCGTCGATGACGTCGCGCATCGTATAGAGCCCGGCCGGCTTGCCGTGCAGGAAGCGCGCGGCGGTGAGCGCGCCGCGGGCGAAGATCGCGCGGCTCTCGGCGCGGTGCGAGAGAATCAGCCGCTCCTCGGGGCCGAGGAAGATCACGTCATGGTCGCCCGCCACGGTCCCGCCGCGGACCGAGGCGTAATCGACCTTGGCCGAGCTGAGGCCGCGCGCGGCCGCATCGCCAAGCGCCAGCGCGGTGCCCGACGGGGCGTCGACCTTCTTGGCGTGATGGACGTCCTGGATGGCAATGTCCCATTCGGGCCCGAGTACCGCGGCAGCGCGCTCGACCAAGTTAGCGAGCAGTGCAATTCCGAGCGAGGTATTGGCCGCGCGCAGCACCGCGACATGCTTGGCGGCGGCGGCGATGCGCTGGGCGGCGAGATCGTCGAGACCGGTCGTGCCGACGAGGATCGGGATACCCGCCGAAACCGCTCGGTCGAGGCTGGACTGGAGCGCCGCCGGGGTCGAAAAATCGACCAGTACATCGCCGTGGTCAGGGTCGAGCGCGAAGCCTGCGTCCGCCGTCACGGCTGCCGCGATCGCCTGGCCCATGCGACCGTTCGGAGCGAACAAAGTGAGGCGGAGCGGCTGCTCTTTGGTGCGCATGCTGCTGGCTTAGCGGAGCCGTTCCTGCAGGGCCAGCGCCGCGGCGGGCGCGCGCAGCTTGGCGCCGTTGATCATGAAGATGTAGCTTTCGCGACCGGCTTTTTGCCAGCGCCTGGCGCGCCCGGCGAAGGCGTCGAGCGCGGCTTCGTCATAGCCGGTCGGCAAATCCTCGCGCATGCGCTGCAAGCGGGCGTAGGCGAAGCTTGCGGTGTCGGCGTCGATGCACGGGAAGTCGTCGTCGTCGCCGAACACCACCGCGACGTTATGGGCCCGGCACAGGTCGAAGAAACTCTGGTCGCGAAAGCTCTCGTGGCGCGGCTCGATCGCGTGGCGCAGCGGGATGCCCTCCAGGGTGCGTGGAAGATGCGCAAAGAAGGCGGCGATGTCGTCATGGTCGAAGGCGCGGCGGGCGGCGAGCATCCACAGAATCGGCCCGAGCTTGGGGCCTAGCGCGGCGAGCCCCTGGGCGAGGAAATTGCCGACGCCTTCGCCGGCATCGGCGAGCTTCGGCCGGGTGACGCAAAAGCGCGAGCCCTTGATTGCAAACTGGAAGCCGTCGGGCACCGCGGCCGCCCATTTCTGCCAGCTGGCGGGGCTCTGCCGACCATAGAAAGTGGCGTTGATCTCGATCGCGCCGAACTGCCGCGCGGCATGTTCGAGCTCGCCGGATTGGGCCAGGCCGAGCGGGTAGAAGGGGCCGCGCCACGGTGGATAAGTCCAGCCGCCGATGCCGACACGGATCCTGCCTTGGGTCACGGTCCGAACTGGTCAATCAGCCGGGCGTCATGTCGTCCGACGGGCCCGGGACGACGGCGTCCTCGATCGCTTTCCAGCTGCCGTCGGTTTGCTTGCGCCAAACGGTCAGATAGGTGCCGGAATCCACTTTTGGCAAATTGCTCGACGGATCGTTGGTCTGCGAAGTGAAGTGGCCGCGGGTGTAGGCCAGGTCGCCCGACTTGGCGACCATTGCGCGGTCGGCTTCGAACTTGAGCTGGAGGCTTGGATCAGCGACCGATTTGGCGAGATCCTCGCGCCGCGACCTGGGGTCGGTGGCGAGCGCCGCGCCCGGATTGGCGAGCGCTGCATCGTCGGCATAATGCGCCGCGAGCGCATCGACGTTGCGCGCGTTATAGTCGCCCATCCACTGCGTTTCGATGTCCCGCAAATGCTGTTCGACGGCGGCGGTGTCGGTGATCCCGGTCTGCTCAAAATCGGAGCGATCGCCGCGATGGCAGCCCGCCAGCAAGAATGCGGCCGAGGTGGCGGTTGCGATCAGGGCGGCTGTTCTCATCGCACTCTCCTGTTTGGACAATGATGCTGCGTCGGAACCGGGGTTCAAACGCCGCCCAAACACGGTGCGGTGAGTCGCGCAAGCGTCCGGCGTCGGTTAGGGCGCTGCGATGCCTCACAGAATTCGCAATCTCATGATCCTGACCGGAGCCGGAGTCTCAGCCGAGAGCGGAGTCGCGACGTTCCGCGGGCCCGACGGACTGTGGGAAGGCCACCGGGTCGAAGATGTCTGTACGCCCGAGGCTTTCGAGCGCGATCCGGCCCTGGTCCACGCGTTCTACGATGAGCGGCGGGCGAAGCTCGGCACGATCGGGCCAAACGCGGCGCATGACGCGCTGGCACGACTCGATCGGGAATGGCCGGGCGAACTGCTGCTGGTGACGCAGAATGTCGACGATCTGCACGAGCGCGCCGGGTCGCAGCGGTTGTTGCACATGCACGGCGAGTTGAAGCGCGGCTGGTGCCTGGCGTGCGGTCAGCGGTTCGCGTGGGACGGAGCGATAGGCGAGGGCGCGGCCTGCCCGAACTGCGGCCAGGTCGGCGCGGTCCGGCCCGACATCGTGTGGTTCGGTGAGATGCCCTACGCAATGGAGCGGATCGAGGGAGCGCTGCGCGGCTGCGACCTGTTCGTGTCGATCGGCACGTCGGGCGCGGTCTACCCCGCCGCCGGCTTCGTCCAGACCGCGCGCCATTGCGGGGCGGACACGCTCGAACTCAACCTCGAGCCGAGCCAGGGCAGTATGTTCTTCCACGAAAGCCGGATCGGGAGGGCTGGTGAGCTGGTACCGGCTTGGGTGGATAGCCTGCTGGCCTAGTCACTCAGACCACTCGAGCCCGATTTCCTTGTAGAGCGAGCGGTCCTCGTCCCAGCGCGGATTCACTTTGACGTGGAGGAACAGATGGACCTTGCGGCCGAGGTGCTCGCCGATCGCTTCGCGCGCGGCCTGGCCGATGCTTTTGAGGCGCGTGCCGCCCTTGCCCAGAACGATCGCCTTCTGGCTGTCGCGGTCGACCAGGATCTGCTGGTGGATGACGGTCGAGCCGTCCTTGCGGTCCTCCCATTTCTCGGTCTCGATCGCCGAAGAATAAGGCAGTTCGGCATGAAGCTGCTGGTAGATCTGCTCGCGGGTTAGTTCGGCCGCGACCATGCGGTCGGTGGCGTCGGACAGCTGGTCGGCGGGGAAGTGCCACGGCGCTTCGGGCGTGGTGTCGGCGAGCGCGCGCTTGAGGTCGGCGACGCCGTCACCAGTGGTCGCGGCGACCATGAACAATTGCTGCGGGTTGAGCCGTTCGGACAATTGGGTGGCGAGGATCAGCAAATCCTCCTTGCGCGCGATGTCGACCTTGTTGAGGACGATCATCAGCGGCTGGCGATTACCTTCGATGCTGGCCAGCATGGTCTCGACCCGTTCGCCGAGCTTGGCCGCGGCGTCGATCACCAGCAGCACCCGGTCGGCATCCTCGGCGCCGGCCCAGGCGGCAGCGACCATCGCCCGGTCGAGCCGGCGGCGCGGCGCGAAAATGCCCGGAGTGTCGACCAGCAGGATCTGCGCCTCGCCTTCGATCGCGATGCCCATCAGCCGCGCCCGGGTGGTCTGCGCCTTGGCGCTGACGATCGCGACCTTCTGCCCGACCAGGGCATTGACGAGGGTCGACTTGCCGGCGTTGGGGGCACCGATCACGGCGACGAATCCGCAGCGCTGGGTCATTGCAATTGCTCCAATAATGCGGCGGCGGCGGCGGTTTCGGCTTCCTGCTTGCTCGACCCTTCGGCGGTTGCCTCGCCGGCGGCGCCGATCGACACCCGGACGGTGAAGCGCGGGCTATGGTGCGCCCCGCTGCGGCTAAGGATTTCGTAGGCGGGAGTCTTGAAGCGGCGCGCCGCGGCCAGTTCCTGGAGCGCCGACTTGGCATGGACCGGAGCGCGCGCCTGGCCATCGAGGTGCGGCGCCCAGGCGCGGCGGACGAATGCGTCGGCGCGGTCGATGCCGCCGTCGACCAGCAACGCGCCGATCAACGCCTCGACCACGTCGCCGACGACATTGTCGCTGTCGCTGGCGCCGTCGTCGCGGGCCTGCTTGCCGAGCCGGATGAGGTTCGCCAAGCCGAGTTCGCGGCCGATCGCGGCGCAGGTTTCGCGCGCCACCAGCACATTGAAGCGGCGCGACAGCTGGCCTTCGGGCTCGGCCGGGAAGCGCTCGTAGAGCCAGCGCCCGATGATCAGGCCGAGTACCCGGTCGCCGAGGAATTCGAGCCGCTCATAACTGTCGCGGCTGAGGCTCGAATGGGTCAGGGCGCGTTCGAACAAGGCGAGGTCGCGGGGCTCGTGACCTAGCTGCCCGGCGACGAATTTGGCAATTGCGCCGCTCACTGCGGGTCGCCGGTATATCCGTGGCCGATGCGCTCGCTGCGCAGCGCGGTGAACCAGGTCCACGGTTTGGCGTAGGAGACGCTGCCGTCGGTCGACCAGAAGGTGACCAGCGCCGGGCCGATCAGATTTTCGACCGGGACAAAGCCGATCCCGCCCTCGGCGGGGGAAAAGCGGCTGTCGAGGCTGTCGTCGCGGTTGTCGCCCATCATGAAGACATGGCCGGCCGGGACCTTGACCGCCGCGAAGTCGTCGGCGCGCGGGTTGTCGACCTGGTCGAGCACGGCATAGCTCGGCCCGTTCGGGAGGGTCTCGCGATAGGCCGGATAAAGGCAATAGTCGTGGCTATTGGCGAGGTTTACGACCGACGGAGAGGCCGGCGGAACGACCTTGCATGGGCTGTTGGGGCTGATCGGCATTGCGAACGGCCGAATTTCCTGGCGCGGCAGCGGGTGGCCGTTGAGGATCAGCATGCCGCCGGTCACTTCTACGGTGTCGCCGGGCAGGCCGATGACGCGCTTGACGAAATCTTCGTCGGTCCCGGGCGCGCGGAACACCGTGACGTCGCCTCGGTGAGGCAGTCCGGCCGGGATGCGCCCCGCGAACGGCGGGAATGACCAGGGGAAGCTGTAGCGCGAATAGCCGTAGGGCCATTTCGCGACCATCAGATAGTCGCCGATGTACAAGGTCGGCAGCATCGAGCCCGACGGGATGTTGAACGGGGCGACGACGAAGCTCCTGAACGCCCAGGCGACGAGCGCCATGAGCAGCAGGAACCGGACCAGGCCGCCGGTCCTGGTTGGAGCGGCCGGCGCGGCATCCGCAGTTTTGGGGTCGGTCAAAGCCATTCGCCGGCTTCTTTCGGGCTGCGGCGAGCGCGTCAAGCGAGCCGTCGCCCCCGATTGGCTTTGCGGGCTGGCAAAATGAGGGGCGCCGACTATGAGGCGCTTGCATGGCGGACGAGCATTGGCAGGCGATTGAAACCCACGGTGTGAGGCCGCTCGACGCCTTGTTCCGCGACGAACCCGACCGCTTGAGCCGGCTCAGCGCTGAGGTTTCCGGAATCTATTTCGACTGGTCCAAGACCCACCTCGACCAAGCGCTGGTCGATCGCTTCGTCGGGCTGAGCGAGGCCTGCGGCCTCAATGCCGCCCGCGAGGCCCTGTTCGGCGGCGGGATCGTCAACCCGAGCGAAGGCCTGCCGGCCGAGCATGTCGCCGAGCGCGGCAACGGCGCCCCCGAAGCGGTCGACGTCGCCACCGCGCGGCGCCAGCGGATGCGGGCGCTGGTCGACGCGATCGAAGGCGGCGCGTTCGGCGACATCACCGGCATCCTCCATATCGGGATCGGCGGCTCGGCGCTTGGGCCGGCGCTGCTGGTCGATGCGCTCGGGCGCCACCGGACCGGCTACAAGGTCCGCTTCCTGTCCAACATCGACGGCGAGGCGTTCGACCAGGCGGTCGCGGAGCTCGATCCGGCGACGACGCTGGTGGTGGTGGCGTCGAAGACCTTCACCACGACCGAGACCCTGGCCAATCTGGCGGCGGCGCTCGACTGGCTCGCCGAGGCCGGGGTCGAGGATCCCGACGGGCGGGTGATCGCGGTCACCGCCAAGCCCGAAGCGGCAGTCACGGCCGGCATCGACGAGACCCGCGTGCTGCAATTCGCGCAAGCGGTCGGCGGGCGTTATTCCCTGTGGTCGTCGGTCGGCATCTCGGCCGCGCTGGCTTTGGGCTGGACCGCGTTCGAGGAATTGCTCGAAGGCGCGGCCGAGATGGACCGGCACTTCCGCTTTGCTTCGGCCGCCCAGAATATGCCGCTGGTGGCGGCGTTCGCTGACCGGCTCTACGCGCGGGCGCTCAAGTGCCAGACCCGGGCCGTGTTCGCTTATGACGAGCGGCTGCGGCTGCTGCCGTCCTACCTCCAGCAGCTCGAGATGGAATCGAACGGCAAGTCGGTCACCGCCGACGGCCAGCCGCTCGACCAGCCGAGCGCGGCGGTCACCTGGGGCGGGACTGGGACCGATGCCCAGCACGCGGTGTTCCAATTGCTGCACCAGGGCACGGTGCTGGTGCCGGTCGAATTCGTCGCGGTCAGCGAGGCCGAGGATTCGCTCGACGGCGAGCACCACCGGCTGCTGCTGCTCAACGCCTTCGCGCAGGCCGCCGCGCTGATGCAGGGCCGCGCCAGCGATGATCCGCAGCGCAGCTACGCCGGCAACCGGCCGAGCGCGACACTGCTGCTCGACCGGCTCGATCCGCGCTCGCTGGGCGCCTTGATCGCATTCTACGAGCTGCGCACTTTCGCCAATGCGGTCCTGATCGGGATCAATCCGTTCGACCAGTTCGGGGTCGAACTGGGCAAGGACATCGCCCGCGAACTGGGCGGCGACGAGACCGATGCCGGGTTCGACCCGTCGACCCGCGCGCTCATCGAAAGGGCTGGTATCTGATGACGGATTTCGATCTGCTGGTGATCGGCGCGGGATCGGGCGGGGTGCGCGCGGCGCGGGTCGCCTCGGCCCATGGAGCGAAGGTCGCGGTGGCCGAGGAATATAAGATCGGCGGGACGTGCGTGATCCGCGGCTGCGTGCCCAAGAAGCTGCTGGTCTACGGCGCCCATTTTGCCGAGGACATCGATGACGCCGCGATGTTCGGCTGGGACCTGCCGCAGAAGCGCTTCGACTGGCCGGTGCTGCGCGACAATGTGCTGGCCGAAGTCGGGCGGCTCGAGGCGGCATACACCGACACGCTGACCAACCATAAGGTCAAGATCATCGCCGAGCGGGCGGTGCTGGCCGGGCCCAATTCGGTCCAGTTGGCGTCGGGCAAGACGGTCACCGCGGGCAAGATCCTGATCGCCACCGGGGCGCGGCCGCTGATGCCCGATATCCCCGGGATCGAGCACGCCATTAGCTCGAACGAAGTGTTCCACCTCGACAAATTGCCCAAGCGCATCGTGATCGTCGGCGGCGGCTATATCGCCAACGAATTCGCCGGCATCTTCCACCAGTTCGGGAGCCGCGTGACGCTGGTCAACCGGACCGAGACCATGCTCCGCAGCTATGACCAGCAACTGGTCGACCGGCTGCTGCAGATCTCGGTCTCCAAAGGCATCCATTTCGAGTTCAACAGCACTTTCAAGTCGATCGACCAGGGCAAGGATGGAACGCTCCATCTGACCATGGACGGGTGCGACGACATGGATGCCAATGCGGTGCTGTTCGCGGTCGGGCGCAAGCCCAATGTCGAAGGGCTCGGGTGCGAGGCCGCGGGGGTCGAGGTCGGCGACAAGGGCCAGATCAAGGTCGACGAGGACAATCGCACCTCGGTGCCGACGATCTTCGCCGTCGGCGACGTGACCGACCGGGTCCAGCTGACCCCGATTGCGATCCGCGAAGGCCAGGCGTTCGCCGACACCTTCTTCGGCAACACCCCGACCCGGGTCGATTACAGCTGCATCCCGTCGGCGGTGTTCAGCCATCCGCCGCTGGCCGGGGTCGGCATGACCGAGGGCGTTGCGCGCAACACGCTGGGATCGGTCAAGACCTTCACCTCGGACTTCCGGGCGATGAAGAACGTCATGGCCGGGCGGACGGAGCGGTCGCTCTACAAACTGGTGCTCGACGGCGAGACCGACCAGGTCGTCGGGGTCCACATGATCGGCCCGGATGCGCCCGAAATCCTCCAGGCGGCGGCGATCGCGGTCAAGGCCAAGCTCAAGAAGAGCGATTTCGACGCGGTCGTCGCCCTGCACCCGACAATGGCCGAGGAACTGGTGCTGATGCGCTAGAACCGGGCGGTCATGGATTGCGGTTGGCGATGACGTGACTGCCATCGTTTCGGATCAGCTCGAACCCGGTCGCGCTATTGCCCGCCACTGCAAACGTCAGTTGCTCATAGGGTTCGTCCAGGAACGCGAATTGATTCGCCGCGATCGGCAAAATCGGATGCTTTGGAGCGCCATTGCGCTGGAACATCAGCTGGCCGTTTTCGAGGGTCACCGATCGTTCGCCGAACTGGCCGGCATAGGCCGCTAGCGGGAGTGCGGTCGTCACTGGATTGACCTGGGCAGAGAGGACGGCGGCGTAGGCTTCGAGCGACGCTTTTTCCGCCGGCGCAGCGGTTGCGGCGATTTTGCGGATGGCGTGGATCTGAGCGACGTCAAGCGCCTTGCCCGCGGGGACCGGGTCGGTTGGCGCGATGCCGACGCCCTCCCAGTCCTTGCCGGTCGACGCGAGCACCGCCCGGCCAACCGATACGCTGATCACGAAGCCGCTGGGAACGGCGAAGAAAGCGTTGCGAAAACCGGCGCCAGCGGTGGTTTCGCCGATGATCTCGCCGAGCTTGAACCCGGCGACGTGGCCGGTGAACTCCTCCGCCGCGCTGGCGGTCATGCCGCTGGTCAGCACATAGAGCGGCTTGCCGACCATCCGGTCGCCCGGCAGCGAAGCCAGGCTCGACAGCGTGTTGACCCGTTTCGCGCCCATGTGAAAAGTGACGATCGGTCGGTTCGGCGCGAGGAAATAGCTGATCATATATTGCACCGCCTCGGGGCTTCCGCCGCCGTTGAAGCGCAAGTCGATGATCGCCGCGTTGCCACCCCGCAGGAAGTCCATCGCCTGGTCGATCGCCTTGGCGGTGGCCGGGCCAGCCCAGACAAAGCCGTTATATTCGAGATAGCGGATATTGCCCGGGAGCAGTTTCATCTGGACGATGCCGTGATTGCGGTGCTCGGCCGCGCGAATGTCCGCGGCGGTCGGCGGCGCATCGTCCGCGCCTGCCCCAGGCGGCTGGGCCGCAAGCTCGGCGGCGTCGGCCGGATTATAGTCAATCGACAAATGTTTGTCGTGGGCAACACTTTTCAAGTCCTGGTTGATCCGTTCGGCCAGGATGTTCGGGTCGGCGACGTCGTAGCGGCCTTCAGACAGGCCCTTGGAAAGTATTGCGTCGAGCTTCGGGCGAACTTCCGGAAGCACGTAATTCTGGCTCAGGATGCGGCGGATTCCGGCCACGGCGGCCTCGCCGTCGACGGTCACTGCGGCGGGTGCCGGTTGCGCCGCTGCGGCCAACGCAGCGAGCGGCATGGCCGCGGCCAATAAAACGCCGGTAACGAACGCTTTCATATCAATCCCCTGGCTCCGCTCAGAGGGCTATTGGAGCCGGGTGGGCGGTCCAGTGCAATTGAATTGGAGTGCAGGGATGGCTTGCCCTGTGGGGTTTTTCGCTGCGATCCGAAGGCGAATCCGCGCAAACACTGCACCGGTCGAAACCGGCCGGTTTGGCCGCGGTGGATTGCGTCGATGCCATGCTCTCTGCATGGACGGTTTTCAAAAGTGGGGAATCACGTGCACGACGCGATCATTATTGGTGCCGGTCACAATGGCCTGACTTGCGCGTATTACCTGGCCAAGCGCGGGCTCAAGGTGGCGGTGCTGGAACGGGCGACGACGGTCGGCGGAGCGGCGGTGACCGACGAGTTCCTGCCCGGCTACCGCAACTCGGCCGCGGCCTACACCGTCAGCCTGCTCAATCCGACGGTCATCCGCGACCTCGAGCTTGAGCGCCACGGGCTCAAGGTGGTGCTGCGCAAGACCGACAATTTCCTACCCGGCGACGGCGATTATCTGCTTGCCGGACGCGGCGGGCTGACGCGGCGCGAGATCGCCCGCCACGTCAAGGCCGACGGCGAAGGCTATGACCGCTACATCGCCGAGCTTGAGGCGGTCGTGCCGTTGCTCAAGAAATGGCTGCTGAAGGCTCCGCCCAACGTCGGCGACGGGGTCGGCGGCCTGGCCAAATTGCTTGGGCTAGGCCGCGACATGGTCGGCCTGTCGACCAAGGAAATCCGCATCGTCCACGACTTCGCGACGCGCAGCGAAGCCGAAATATTGAACCGCCATTTCGAAGGCGATTTGGCCAAGGCGCTGTTCGGGTTCGACGGCGTGGTCGGCAATTTCGCCTCGCCCGACGCGCCCGGCACAGCTTATGTTTTGCTCCACCATCTGTTTGGCGAGGCGGCCGGAGTGCCCGGCGCCTGGGGCCATGCGATCGGCGGAATGGGCGCGATCACCCAGGCGATGGCGGCCGCGGCGCGCGAGGCCGGGGTCGACATCCTGCTCAACACGCCGGTCGAGGAAGTGATCGTCGACAAGCAGCGCGCGGCCGGCGTTGTCGCCGGCGGCAAGGCGTGGCGGGCCGAAGTGGTGGTCGCCGGGGTCAATCCCAGGCTGTTGTTCGAGCGGTTGGTGCCGGCCGGCGCGGTCGAGCCCGACATCGAGCGGCGAATGGCCAATTGGAAGTGCGAGAGCGCGACCTTCCGAATGAACGTGGCGCTGTCCGAGCTGCCCAAATTCGCCGTTCTGCCCAAGAAGGGCAACCATCTGACCGCCGGCATCATCATGGCGCCGAGCCTCGATTACATGGACCGCGCTTATGTCGACGCCAAGCGCGATGGGTGGGCCAAGCAGCCGATCATCGAGATGCTGATCCCGTCGACGCTCGATCCCAGCCTGGCGCCCAAGGGCAAGCATGTCGCGAGCCTGTTCTGCCAGCATTTCCGCTTCGACCTCGGGCCCGGGCGGAGCTGGGACAATGAGCGCGAGAAAGCGGCCGATGCGATCATCGCCACGGTCGACAGCCATGCGCCGGGGTTCGCCAAGTCGGTGCTCGGCCGCCAGATCCATTCGCCGCTCGACCTCGAGCGCCGCTTCGGCCTGATCGGCGGCGACATTTTCCATGGCAAGATGGGCCTCGACCAATTGTTCAGCGCCCGCCCGCTGATCGGCCATGCCGATTACCGGATGCCGCTCAAGGGCCTCTATTTGTGCGGATCGGGCGCGCACCCGGGCGGCGGAGTGAACGGCGCGCCGGGGCATAATGCGGCGCGCGCGGTGGTTGCCGACCGCAAGCCGTGGACGCGCCGTTGAGCGCACCGCTGGCAGGATTGCGCGTGCTCGACCTGTCGCGCGTGCTGGCCGGGCCGTGGTGCACCCAGCTACTCGGCGACCTCGGCGCCGACGTGATCAAGGTCGAGCGGCCCGGGGTCGGCGACGACACGCGCCACTGGGGCCCGCCGTGGCACGGCGAGGGGGACCACCGGGTTGCCGCATATTTCCTCGCCGCCAACCGCGGCAAGCGCTCGGCGGCGATCGATTTCGCGACCGAGGAAGGGGCCGCGCTGGTCCGCCGACTGGCGCTGGAGTGCGACGTCGTGGTCGAGAATTTCAAGGTCGGCGGCTTGCAGAAATTCGGGCTCGACGCGGACGCGCTGCGGGCCGCCAATCCAAAGCTGATCGTCGCCTCGATCACCGGCTTTGGCCAGGACGGGCCCTACGCCGAACGCGCCGGATATGATTATATCGTCCAGGGCATGGGCGGGCTGATGAGCATCACCGGCGAGCCCGATGGCGCGCCCGGCGGCGGGCCGATGCGGGTCGGCGTGGCAGTGGTCGACCTGTTCACCGGCCTCTACGCCTGCACCGCGATCCTCGCCGCGCTCCATCGGCGTGACCGGACGGGGGAGGGCGGGCATGTCGACATGGCGTTGTTCGACGTTCAGCTGGCGATGCTCGCCAACCAGGCTTCCAATGCTTTGGTGTCGGGCAAGGACCCGCCGCGGCAGGGCAATACCCACCCCAATATCGTGCCCTACCAGCCGTTCCAGGCGACCGATCAGCCGATCATCATCGCGATCGGCAACGACCGTCAGTTCGCCCGGCTGGCGGCGCTGTGCGGCCATCCCGAATGGGCTAATGACGAGCGCTTCAAGACCAATGGCGCGCGGGTCGCCAACCGCGCCGAGATCGTCCGCCTGGTGGCCGACTGCATTGCCCAGCGGTCCGCCGCCGACTGGTTCGATCAGCTCGACGCGGCGGGGATCCCGGCCGGTCCGATCAACCGCATTTCGCAGGCGCTGGCCGATGTCCAGGCACAGCACCGGGCGATGGTCCGCACGATCGGCGGCGTGCCGCTGGTCGGCTCGCCGGTCCGGATTGACGGCGGTCGCGCCGATTCGCAGCTGCCGCCGCCCGGATTGGGCGAGCATACGTCGGGCGTGATGGCGGAGCTGGGATTGAGCCCCGACGAGGTCAGCCGGCTCCAGGCGAGCGGGGTCGTCGGCTAGCCTAGTCGCTGGTGCCGGCGCTTTCGATCAGCAGGTCGAGCTGGTTCTGGCAGCCTTTGCCGATCAGCAATTGGGCGGCGTCGACGAGGTCGCCCGGAGGGGCTTTGACCATCACGAAGCTGACCGTGTTGCGGTCGCCGCCACCAGCCCACTGAAGCTGGTACTGGCCGCCATCGGCGACCGGCAGCTGGTCTGGCCACGGCACCGTCGCGTGGCCTTCGGCGAAGGCAATCGCCTGCGGGCCTGGGCCGCCGCTAACGCTGAGTGTCGCCGGAGCGTCGGCGTTGGGCCGCCACAGCTTGAGCTTGGCCGGTTCGGCAATGCACATTTTGCCGCTCTGGGTGACGTCGACGTCCCACAGACCCGGCTTGGTCGTGATTTCACCCGAACGCATCGCTCCAAAGCGCGAGCGGCGGCCGGCCGCGCTGGCCAGCGACGAGCGGTCGACGGTGCTGGCAGTGAAGGTTCCCGGCCCGCGCAGGGTGCGTGAAGTGCTCGGCCCGAGCAAAGTGACCGAGTCGCCGCTGTTGAGCTTGATGCTCGCCGTATCGGTCAGCGCCTTGCCCGGCGGATAAGCTTTGGCGGAGGGGCCGATCGAGCGCACCACCACCACCTTGGCCGCCGTCGCGGAAGCAACCGGCGCCACGATCGCGGCGCCCGCCAGAGCGAACCACGCCAGCTTGTGCATTGTCATGATCGACCCTCCGTTGCGCCTTTGGCTCATTCGGCGTTGGCGACGTTGTAGCGCATCGCTTCGACCTGGGTGAGGCACCGGCGAGTCGACTTGTCGCCATCGCCCGCGACCGCTTTCTGCTTGTACATCACGTCGGTCAGCAGCTTGCGCGATACGCCCATGCGGATGAGGAAGTCATTGTCCTCGCTGGCGAGCATCGCCGAATCCTGCTCGACGTCGCCGATCAGTCCGATGGTGTTGTCGGCCCCCTGCGCGATCTCGGCGCGGATCGCGTCCTTGTCGCCGAGATGGGTGAACATGTGCACGACGAACAGGCCGTCCTTGTCAACGAAGCGGATCGGTCCACCCATGAACATGAAATTGCACGCCGAAAAGCATGCCCAGCCGGCCGGGATGCGGGTCGGGATGCCGGCCTTGCGGATCAGCCGGCCGGCTTCATTGCCAGCGCGCGCATGGCCGCCGGGCGAGCGGATCCAGATCTCGTCGATCGGCGCATTCTCGGCCAGCGCCGCCTCGAGCCGGGCCGGCGTATCCTCGTCGATCGCGCCTTCCGCGCGCAGCACGCGGCGGTCGACCGAGCGCTCGAAGGTGAAGCGCATCGGGCGGTAGGTCGACCAGTTGAGGTCGGTCGGGCAAGTCGGGTTGTTGGAGTCGGTGGCGGCCCCGCCGGCCGTGCTCAGTAGCACGGACAAGGCAGTCGCCGTTTTCAGCAGATGCCGCATCGCGTCAGGCTCGAGAATAACCGGAAGCGCCCTTGGTGCGGCACATGCGCTTGGGAACGGTGGTCTCCTCGCCGTCGACGATGACGATGTCGGTGACGGTCATGCACTGGCCGCCATCGGCGAGCTGTTCGGCGGCAGTCACCTTGGACACGCCCGAGACGTTGGCGCGGCTCTCGCTCTTCCACGCGACCTCGGTCCCGACGCCGCCGCGCAATGCATCGTCGGTCGCTTTTGCCGCTTGCTGCTGTTCCTTGCAGTCGAGCAGCTTCATGATCGCATCGGACAGCAATTCTGCGGCGGGCAAAGCGGCGATCGCCATGCCGCCGACGCCGGCGCTACCGAGTATCCCGCCGAGCATCCCGCTGGCGATGCCGCCGAACATCGACCTTTTGGCTTTCTTCTCGGGTGTGTCGGTGCAGCGGGTACTGGAGTCGGCGGCCACGGCCGACGCCGCCGCGATCGGCAGGACGGTCGCGGCCGGCCCGCTCAGCAAGGCCGCGATGAGCAAGTACCGCATGTCTCTGTGACTCCCCCAAAGCCGCTCCCGGGCAAATTATGCTTCTATTTGAAACGGGTCAATTAATTGGAGACATAGGAGCGGCTCAGGCTCGCTTTGGCGAGCGCTTTGGCCGGCTCGTGGGGGCACCTTGGGCCAGCTTTGCTTCAAGCTCGGCAATACGGCCCTCGTGGAGAGCGATGGTGGCGGCGACATCATGCTCGCGCCGTTCGCGCTTGATTACGTTGCGAATGGCGCGCGCGACCGGCTCGGCGACCTCGACCAGGGTCTTCTGCTCTTCCTTGCTCAACACCGATCCATCCGGCCGCGGGCCGATCAGGATGTAGCCGAGCGAGCGGGTGTCGCCGTGCGCCGGGACGAGCGGCACTCGAAGCGGGAATTTGCGGTCGGATATTTCACAGATTCCGCCGGCGCATTCGAGGTCGACCCCGGACGCCCACGCGGCTGCGTCCTCGACCGAAACGCCGCGCGCCTTGAGCACTTCACCGTTGATCAAAGCGGCGACGCGCGTGGTCCGCACGCCGGCTTCGATCCGTTCGAGCACATCATCGAGCAGCTCGGACAGGGACGCCGTCTCGCGCATGTCGCGGGCGCATTCGGGCAGCTCGGTGCGGAGCCGGACGAGGTCGCGCTGGAACCATTTCTCTGACCAGCTCTGGATGCGTTCCTGGGCCGGGTTGACCAGCACGGTGGCGACCGCCGCGGCGAAGATCACCGGACCCGAACCGGCGTTGCGCCCGGCGAAGGTCAGCACCAGTTCCTTGACCCCTTCGGAGGTAGCGGCGAAGATTCCGCCGAGTACCAACGTAATTATTGCGAAGCTGGCCGAGCGGCTGATCACCGCTTCCGCATCGTACAGCCGGTAGCCCATCAGCGCGACCAGCAGCCCGAGGTTGAGGCACAGAAAAGCGAGGCCGAAGCTGAAGCCGCCGATCACTTCGAGCAGGATCTGCGTGCCGAAGCCCGACACGCCGAGTTTGCCCATGTCGATGACCAGTGCCAGCGACAGAAACAGGGCGTAGCCCGAGAAGCCGAATAGCGCCCATTTGATCTGCTGGTGGGTGTCGCCCGGCTCGGTGTGCCGCAGGCACCAGATCAGGGTCATGACGCACGCCGCCATGAACAGCATGAAGGTCAGGCGGTAGGTATCGCCCTTGAGAAAAATCAGCACCGGCAGCAGCGCGATCAAGCCGAGCACAAAGCGCGGTCGCAACCGGCCGTAGGGAAACAGCAGGACGGCGGTAAGCAAGGCGATATTGCCGAAATCGTACAGCCGCTGGTGAAACCATTCGGGCACCTGGAGGACGTCGCGGAGGAAGGCCGCGGCGGGTTGCTCCGAGGCGATGGTGAGCAGGATCGCGAGCGACAGGATCGAACTGGTCAAATCCTCGCGCTTGCGCCGGTGGAGGACCCAGGCGGCGAACAGCAGGAACGGGTAAGTGATGACGTGGAGCAGGTCGATCACGCTCAGCAGCGTGGGCGACAGGCCGAACCGCCGCGCATCCTGCTCGATGTGGTGCTCGCCGGTCAGCACGTGATAATTGCGGATGCGGCCGTCGCGGGCGCGCAGGCGGAGGTCGACGGCGACCCGCTCGGTGCCCTCGATAATCGGCGAGAAAGCGGCATAATCGGAATCGGTGGCGTCGTTGGGCTGGGCGATGCCGCGCTCCGAAATCGGCACGACTTGGGCGATCGGGACATGGTTGATGGCGATGATGTCGTCGCCGGGCTGGATGCCTGCGGCGCGGGCGGCGTCCCCGACCGGGAAGCGGACCCGGGTCAAATCATCCTCGGACAGCACCAGCCCGGCGCGGCTGCCGACCATCAGCGCGCTATTCTCGTCGGGAGAGGTCAGGCGGTACCAGGTGCCGACAACCGGTCCGGCGATCGCCAGCAGAAGCGCCGGGTACCACAACAGGGAAAACAGGGTCAGCCACGGCTGCTTGAGGTCGGGGATGCGCTCCGGGAGGCGCGGCCGGAGCGGCGAAAGCGTCGAGCCCGCGGTGGCTGACTGTGCTGTCATGTCGTGCTGCCCCCGGGAACGTCATATCGAGGCGATCCGGCAGCGGCAATTAGCGTCAGCGGCCGATCTGTGCCGAGCCGACGGCATGAGTGGTGCCGGTCGGTTGATTGACAGGGCCAAACCATTGGCCTTGAAGGCCGGATCGCGAAGGGGCAGTGCGCCCCAACGGGAGGTTGGGTGGCCAAGGTCTTTCTAAGCTATGCGCGCGAAGATGCTCCCGCCGCCACGCAATTGGCGGACTGCATCGGCCGCGCCGGCCACGACGTGTGGTGGGACCGGCACATCCAAGGCGGCTCCCGCTTCTCGTCTGAAATCGACCGAGAGCTCAAGAGTGCGGAGGCGGTGGTTGTCCTGTGGTCGGCGACGTCCATCGAGTCGGCCTGGGTGCAGGACGAAGCGGCCGAGGGGCGCGACAGCGGACGGCTGGTCCCGGTCAGTCTTGGCGGCAGCCGCGCGCCATTGGGCTTTCGCCAATTTCATACGGTCGAGATCGCGAACTGGAACGGCGACGGCGATCCTGCCGAGCTAGGCGATTTGCTCGAAGCCATCGCCAAGACCGCCGGCAACAGCAGTGCGGCGAGCACGGCCTCTGGCGGCGCTGAGCAGAAAGTGGTCCGCGGCCCGTCGGTCTGCGTGCTGCCGTTCGTCAACATGAGCGGCGACCCCGAGCAGGAATATTTCAGCGACGGCATCACCGAGGACATCATCACCGACCTGTCGAAGGTGTCGGCGTTGCTGGTGATTGCCCGCAACACGTCATTCACCTTCAAGGGCCGGGTGATGGACGTGAAGGAGGTCGCGCGGGCACTCGACGTCAGCCATGTGCTCGAAGGCAGCGTGCGCAAGGCCGGCGACCGGGTGCGGATCACCGGCCAGCTGATCGACGCCGCCACTGGCGGTCACGTCTGGGCCGATCGCTACGATCGCGACCTGACCGACATCTTCGCCATCCAGGACGAGATTTCCAAGGCTATTGTCGCGGCTCTTCGAGTCAAATTGCTGCCCGGCGAGAAGAAGGCGATCGAAACGCGCGGCACATCGAGCGTGGAGGCCTACAACCTCTATCTGATGGCTCGGCAACAATGGATCACCGGAAGCGCCGGGGACATCCGCCGCGACGAAACCATTGTCAGGATTTGCAACCAGGCGCTGTCGTTCGACCCCGAATATGCCCAGGCTTGGGCGTTGAAGGCACTGGCCCAGTCGCAACTCAGAATGTGGCACGCCCGGGACGAGAATCCGATGCAGGCAGCGGAGCGGGCGCTGGCGATCAACCCGGACCTGGCGGAAGCACGATGCGTTTTGGCGCACATGCTGGAGGAACAGGGTAACCAGGCTGAAGCGATTGCAGAAATCGAGAAAGCGTTGCGGTCCGATCCTGAATCGTGGGAAGTGAACCGGGAGGCCGCGCGGCTCCTGTTCCGGCAGAGTCGGATTCGGGATGCCATTCCATACTTTGAGAAAGCGACTGCTCTGGTCGACACGGATTGGCATAATCCCGGGATGTTGCTGACTTGCTATAATGAGACCGGCGAGAGCGATCAGTCGCTTCGCATTTCGAGAATAGCGGTCGAGCGGGTCGAAAAGGCGCTGGCCAAGGATCCCTCCAACGCTTCGGCCCTCGCCACCGGCGCCGCGGCGCTCGTCACGCTAGGCGAATCGCAACGGGCGAAGGACTGGATCGATCGCGCTTTGCTCCTCGACCCCGACAATATCCTGATGTGCTACAATTTGGCATGCACCCTCGCGACCGATCTCAAGGACAAGAATCGCGCGCTTGAAGTGATCGTGCCTTATTTCGAACGGACGTTGAGCACGGCCCAGATCAAGCATGCCGACGTCGATCCCGATCTGCACCCAATTCGCGACGACCAGCGCTTCATTGAGCTGGTGGCGACCGCCAAGCAGCGGCTCGGCATCGCGACCTGAGAGTGCGGATGACTAAGCTTCGGCGCTAGCCGTCGATCGTGGACCGATCTTGCCCGTCCCCCGGACGGGCAAGCTGCGGTCCATCGCCGTAGCGCGACTGGATGAAACGGCCCTGGGTCTCGAACGCGTTGACGTCGGCGCGGGCGAGCTTGTCGGCGATGTCACCGAGTGCGGCGCGGCCGGCGGCAAGACCTTCGACCAGCCGCTCGTCGACGCTCACGCCCTCGCCATCGCGCTCCTCGCGGAACGACTGGGGAACCTGGCGATAGCGGTCGATCAGGCCCGGCAGATGGAGCGACATCAGCCGCCGCGCGTCCTGCGCATTGGGGTCGAGCGGATCGACCCGCTCGAGCGTCTGGCGCAGCGTCGGCAGCGCCGCGCTGATCGCGTCGAGCTCGGACTGCGCCGGGGCGGGCAGGGCCGCGCGGCTGCGATAGACGTAGCTGTCGAAGCGCTGGACCATCTCGCCGTTGGGAAGGTCGGCGGCGGGCGCGCGGACGCCAGCCGACGACGATGGCAGGAACGCGACCAGCGCCGCGATGCCGATCGCCAGCCCGACCGCGGCGAGGAAGCCGAAGATGCCGATCGGCACGATCAGGCCGATGACGATCGTGGCGATGCTGACCAGGCCGATGCCGATGCCGATATTGCGAACCCGATGACCGAGGTCGGAATTGAGCCGCTGGCGCTCGCGCCGGGCGGCGTCCCGCGCCGGGCCGTCGCGGACATCGAGCTGACGCATGACCCGGTCGGCGGTGGCGACCGAACGGTCGACCCGACCGGCGCTGGCGATGGCCGAATCCATGCCGACCCGGGCGCGCTCGACGATCGCGTTGAGGGACTGGACGCTCATTTGATCTCGAGTGGCGCGAACGGCGAGGCCGGGCCCTTGAGCTTGCCCTGCGATACGCCTTCGGCGCGGGCGATGTAGCCGCGCGATTTCTCGACTTCGGAGCCGAGCGTCGCGACCGTTTGCTTCATGTTGCCGAGCGCTTCGAGCTTGAAGCGGTCGATCTGGTCCATGGTCTCATAGACGTTCTGGAACGCGCGCTGGAGCGTCTCGAGCGGGATGGTCGAGGACGCCGCCTGCTCGTGGATCGCGCCGCTCTGGGTGCGCAGCAGCTCGCCGGTCGAATCGATCATCCCGGCGGTGGTGGTGTTGAGCGCGCCGATCTGTTCGAGCACCAGGCGCTGGTTGGTCATCGCCTGGGCGACGGTAACCGCGGTGCGCAGCGCCGAGACGGTGGTGGTCGAGGCGCGGTCGACGCCCTTGACCAGCTCGACATTGTTTTTCTTGACCAGGTCGAGCGCGAGATAACCCTGGACCGTGACCGCCATCTGGGTGAGCAGGTCGGTGGTCCGCTGGCGGGTGTAGAACAAAGCGCTTTCGCGGATCGCCTTGGCCTTGGCCGGATCGGTCGAGTCGAGCTCGCCGGCCTTGTCCTCGAGCTGCTTGTCGAGGCTCTTGGAGATGTGGATCATCTGCTCGAGCTTGTGCATCGTCTTCCACAGGCCCGAGCGCTCGGTGTCGATCGCGGCATTGTCCATCAGCAGCTCGTCCTTGCCATTGCCAAGGCTGCTGAGGATTTTCGAGATGTGAGTCTGCGAGCTGCGATATTTGTCGAAATAGCGATCGACGCGGTTGCCGAACGGAATGATGCCGAGAAATTTGCGAGTTCGGGTGGCCTCTTTCGGGTCGAGCGATTCGACCGTGCGGCGAAGCTCGGTCAGGTCGGCGCCGATGCCGGTATCCTTGTCGATCGCCTTGACCGGCCGGTCGAGAAAGCGGTTGGAAGCGCCCGCCGCTTCCTCGATTTCCTTGCGGCCCATGGCGGTCAGCGCGTCGACTTTCTTGCCGAATTCCGGGCTGTTGCTGTCGAGCGCGGCCAGTTCATCGACGAATTGCGCGACCTTGCGGTCGAGCTCGCTGACTTCCTCGGTCTTGAGCGGGACCAGGCCGGATGCTTCCGCTTTCATCGGCTGGAGGGCGTCGGGTGGGTCCAACGTCAATTTGGTCGCGGGCGCGGTCTCGTTGGCGGGTTCGCTGGCCATCATCAATTCCTCTCACTGACCCCTTACGTCGATATCGGGATGTCGTGAACAGCTGTCCCATGCCGCGCAAGAGGCTTTTACTGTATTATAGATGTAATACAGACAAGTGCAAGTCAGTCCCAAAATCAATGGTGAACAGCGCTTAACCACGAGCTTCAACGGTTCGCACACCCTGTTCGCGCTAGATGGCTCTGGTAATTCGACGATCTTCGATGGGGCCCAACCGATGTTTGCTTTCCTGACGTGACGACCGCCGCGGCAACGTGCTGGCGATTATTGCGGCCTCGATGCCGCTGATCATCTGCGGAGCAGGTCTGGCGACCGACACGATCCAGTGGACCTTGTGGAAACGCCAGCTTCAGCGCGCCGCCGATTCCGCGGCGATCGCCGGGGTCTACGACCGTGAAGCGGCTGGCGGCTCGTCGCCGACCGCGACGGCCGCGGTGACCCACGACCTGGTGCTCAACCTGCACACCTCCAATGCGCTGAAAGCCGGCTTCCCGGCGGTCACGTTCCCGGCGAACTCGGGTTCCGCGACAAACCAGGTCAAGGTCACCGTCGCCATCCAGAAGCCGCTGTCGTTCAGCTCCTTCTTCATGGCCACGGCGCCGACCATTACGGCGGTTGCGACGGCCGCGAGCATTCCGGCCGGCGGTGACGCCTGCGTCCAGGCGCTCGAGAGCAGCGCGTCCAAGACCGGCATCACCAACTCGGGCAACACGACCATCTACATGCCCGACTGCGTGATGTACTCGAACTCGCCGTCAACCAACTCGGCAAGTGCGGGCGGCAGCTCGGATGTGACCGCGATGGCGATCGCGGCGGTTGGCGGCATCCAGCAGTCCAACAATTGAAACGTGACGTCCTACCGGCCCTATTCGCCGGCGCTGCCCGATCCATTCGCGGGCGTCGCACCGGATCTCAACGCGATGACGTGCAGCGCCAGTGCGCTCACCAATACAACCAATTTCGCGACCCTTCCGGCCGGAACCAACTGCTTTGCGTCGATGTCGGTCGGTTCGAACAAGACGCTCAACGTGCCGGCCAATTTCGGTCCGATCTACATCAACGGCGGCAGCGCCGACCTCAAGGGCGCGTTCAACTGCGTCGGCCGCACGATCGTGCTGACCAACAAAAACGCAGCGACCAACGCGACCATCGGGACATTCGATTCAAACGCGCAAGCAACCAACAACATCACCGCGCCGACCAGCGGCACGTTCAAGGGGATCGCGTTCTACCAGGACCGGCGAGCGGTCGACTGCAACGGCTGCAACAAGATCAACGGCGGCTCGAGCAACACGGTCACCGGGGCGATGTACTTTCCCAAGCAGGAGCTGTGGTACAACGGCGGAGGCAGCGTCACCTCGACCTGCACGATGTTCGTCGCCCGCCGCATTACCTTCACCGGCAACAGTGGCATTTCGAACAAGTTCAAGAGCATGAAGGACTGCGGCGTTGAGGGGCTGCCCTCGAGCAGCTCGGTCAAGATGATCAGGCTGGTGGCATGATCGGCCGCTTGTTCCC
>JBDTRT010000102.1:0-9369 GCA_039931595.1 Sphingomicrobium sp. | reverse complement strand
TGCGGAATTCGGCCGAGCCCGGCAGGCCCTTGGTGTACCAGCCGATGTGCTTGCGGGCGAGATTGACGCCGGTCATCCGGCCGTAAAGCTCAAGCATCGCGCGATATTGTTCGAGGATCATCGCCAATTGCTCGTCGAACGACGGGTCGGGGCGCGATCCGCCGTCGCGGAGCGCCGACATCGCCTGGCCCAGCAGCCACGGCCGGCCATAAGCGCCGCGGCCGATCATCACCCCGTCGGCGCCCGATTGGGCGAGCGCTTCACGGGCGTCGGCGATCGAACAGATGTCGCCATTGACGATCACCGGCAGCGCTACCGCCTGCTTGACCTGGGCGACGAAGCGCCAGTCGGCGCTGCCCTTGTACATCTGACAGCGGGTGCGGCCGTGGACCGTGATCATCTGTATGCCCAGGTCTTGCGCGACCCGCGCCAGCTCGGGCGCGTTGCGGCTGTGGTCATCCCAGCCGGTGCGCATCTTCAAGGTCACAGGGACTTTGACCGCCTTGACCGTCGCGTCGATGATCGACGCCGCCAGCGGCAGATCGCGCATCAGCGCCGACCCGGCATCGCCATTGACCACTTTCTTGACCGGGCAGCCCATGTTGATGTCGATGATCGCCGCGCCGCGCTGCTCGTTCAACTTGGCGGCTTCGGCCATTTCATAGGGCGCGCAGCCGGCCAGCTGGAGCGACACCGGCTCTTCCGAAGGGTCCCACAGCGACTTTTGCAGCGACTGGCGGGTCTCGCGGATCATCGCCTGGCTGGCGATCATTTCGCTGACCGTCAGCCCGGCTCCGTAGCGCTTGACCAGGCGCCGGAACGGCAGGTCGGTGACACCGGTCATCGGCGCCAGAATGACCGGTGCGTCGATGCGGACGGGACCGACGGTGATGGGCTGAACCAGGTTCATGGGAAGGCGCGCCTTTACAGGAGCGCCGATTGGGGAGCAAGGCGCGGTCCAATGAGCGTCACTGCATTGATCGTCGCCGCCGGCAGCGGCCAGCGCATGGGCCGCGGCGTGCCCAAGCAGTTCCGCCCGCTCGGCGGCAAGCCGGTGCTGCGCTGGTCGGTCGAGGCGCTCGCCCGCCACCCGCGGATCGACTCGGTCCGAGTAGTGGTCGGCCAGGATCAGGAGCAGCCGGCGCTCGAGGCGCTCGCCGGGCTCGATGTCGGGCCGCTGATCCACGGTGGCGAGCAACGCATGGACTCGGTCCGCGCCGGCCTCGCCGTGACCCCTGGCGACCAGGTGCTGGTCCACGACGCCGCCCGCCCGTTTTGCCCGCCGCAAGTGGTCGACCGGCTGCTCGACGCGCTCGCTCGCCATGACGGTGCCGCCCCGGTGCTGCCACTTAGCGACACGCTGGCGCGCTCGGGCGACCTGCTTGGCGAGCCGATCGACCGCGCCGGCGCGGTCCGTGTCCAGACCCCGCAAGCCTTCGCAGTTGCCGCCCTGCGCCAGGCGTTCGAGCGCTGGGCCGGCGATCCCCCGACCGACGAGACCAGCGTCGCGCGCGCCGCTGGGCTCAGTGTCGCGGTGGTGGAAGGCGATCCGCTGCTCGACAAGCTGACCACTCCGGCCGACTGGGACCGGGCCGAAGCGATGCTCGCCGCGCGGCTGGTGTCGCGCACCGGCCTTGGTTTCGATGTCCACGCCTTCGCCGGGCCCGGCCCGGTGATGCTCGGCGGGATCGCGGTGCCCTATGCGCGCGGACTGGCCGGCCACAGCGACGCCGACGTCGTTCTCCACGCGCTGACCGACGCCTTGCTCGGCGCCGCCGGGCTGGGCGATATCGGCGAACATTTCCCGCCGTCCGACCAGCGCTGGAACGGCGCCGCGTCGGACCGCTTCCTGGCCCACGCGGCCGAACTGATCCGATCGACCGGCGCGATCATCGACCATGTCGACTGCACGATCATCTGCGAGGAGCCGAAAGTCGGTCCGCATCGTTCATTTATGCGGACGCGGATTGCGGCGATCCTCGGGCTGGACGAAAGCGACGTGAGCATCAAGGCCACCACCACCGAAGGACTGGGCTTCACCGGGCGCGGCGAAGGCATTGCCGCGCAGGCCGTGGCGAGCATCCGCACCGAACCGAAGCGGACGCCGCGATGAGCGACTATCTGTTGCCGCTGGAGCTGGTCGACAAGGCGCGCGAAGTGGTCGAAGCCAACCGCAAGGCCGGCCGCACGATCGCCATCGCCGAAAGCTGCACCGGCGGGCTGGTCGCGGCCGCGCTGACCGAGATCCCGGGTTCGTCCGACGTCTTCGAAGCGGCCTTCGTGACCTACTCCAACGCCGCCAAGATCGGCCAGTTGAAGGTCAGCGAGGAGCTGGTCGAAACCTTCGGCGCGGTCAGCGTCGCGGTCGCCTGGGCGATGGCGCGCGGCGCCCTGCTCGCCTCCGAAGCCGATATCGCGGTGGCGATCACCGGGATTGCTGGCCCCGACGGCGGCTCGGCCTCCAAACCGATCGGCACCGTGGTGTTCGCCCGCGCCGAGCGCGAGGCCGACCCGGCGCGGATCGTCGCCGACCAGAAGATTTTCGAGAATGAGGGCCGCTCGGGCGTGCGCCTTCAGGCGGCGCTTTGCGCGCTCGAATTGCTGATGCCGTAAAGCGCCGCGGCGCGCTGTTCGAAGGCGCCGGTCATGCGCCGCAGCGCGCGGTCGAACATCTGCCCGGCAAGCGCTTCGAAAATCCGCGATTTGAACGCGAAATCGACCGAGAAATGGACGTCGGTGCCGCCATTGGGCGCGGGCTCGAAGCGCCACTCATTCTTGAGATATTTCAATGGGCCCTCGATATAATCGACGCAGATGTGGCCCGGGCGTTGTTTGGTCACGCGGCTGGTGAAGCGCTCCTTGAACGCGTTGAACCCGACCACCAGGTCGGCGATGGTCTCGGTCTCGCTCGCCGAGCGGACCCGCACCGCCACCACCCACGGCAAAAACTCATCGTAACGGTCGACGTCGGCGACGAGGTCGAACATTTGCTCGGGCGAGTAAGGCAGACGCTTGGTCTCGCTATGCCGCGGCATCAGTCCCTTGCTCGCTCCGATACGGTCGCCCGCTCCAGCTTGGCCGCCCGTGCTTGCTGCATCGCCCGGAAGTCGTCCCCGGCGTGATAGCTCGAGCGGGTCAGCGGCGACGCTGCGACCAGCAGGAAGCCCTTGGCCCGGGCGATCGCCGCATAGGCGTCGAACGCCTGGGGAGTGACGAATTCCTCGACCTTGGCGTGGCGCGGGGTCGGCTGGAGATATTGGCCCATGGTCAGGAAATCGATCCCGGCCGAGCGCATGTCGTCCATCACCTGGTGAACCTCGAGCCGTTGCTCGCCGAGGCCGACCATCAGGCCCGATTTGGTGAATATCTGCGGCGCCATCCGCTTGACGCTCTCGAGCAGCCGCAGCGAGGCATAGTAGCGCGCGCCCGGACGGATGGTCGGGTAGAGCCGCGGCACGGTCTCGAGATTATGGTTGAACACGTCGGGACCGGCGGCGACGATCGCCTCGACCGGCGCCTCGCCCTTGTTGCGGAAATCGGGGGTGAGGATCTCGATCGTCGTGTTGGGCGCGTTGCGGCGCAGCGCCTCGATCACCTTGACGAATTGTGACGCGCCGCCGTCCGCAAGGTCGTCGCGGTCGACCGAAGTGACCACGATATGTTCAAGGCCGAGCTCGGCCGCGGCGACCGCGACATGCTCGGGCTCGAGCGGATCCACGGCCCGCGGCATCCCGGTCTTGACGTTGCAGAAGGCGCAGGCGCGGGTGCAGGTGTCGCCGAGGATCATCACCGTCGCGTGCTTCTTGGTCCAGCATTCGCCGATATTGGGGCAGGCCGCCTCCTCGCACACCGTCACCAGGCCGAGCGAGCGCATCAGCCGCCGGGTTTCCTGGTAGCCCAGGCTGGTCGGCGCCTTGACCCGAATCCAGTCGGGCTTGCGCTGGCGCATTTGGGTTGCGGGCTCGGTCATTGAGGCCAGATAGCGATTGGGGCCCTCGCTTGCCACCCCTCCCCACTTGCCGCTAGCGCCCGAGCAGAGGCTGACAGGAACATTTATGGTTCGGTTCGAACAGATCATCGAAGGCTATCACCGCTTCCGCGAGACCAGCTGGAAGCGCGAGCGCGAGCGCTGGACCGAGCTCGCCGAGGGCCAAAGCCCGAAGGTCATGGTGCTCGCCTGTTCCGACAGCCGGGTCGAGCCGGCGGTGATCTTCGACGCCAAGCCGGGCGAGATGTTCGTCGTCCGTAACGTCGCCAACCTCGCCCCGCCGTTCGAGACCACGAGCGGCCATCACGGGGTGTCGGCGGCGCTCGAATTTGCGGTCACCCAGCTCGAAGTCGAAGCAGTGCTGGTCATGGGCCACGGATTTTGCGGCGGCTGCGCGGCGGCGCTGACCGGCCAGTTCGACCATGCCGAACATGGCCAGGGTCATTTTATCGCCGCCTGGGTCGATATGCTCGACGGCGCCCGCGCCAAGGTCCGGGCGAGCCATCCCAACCTCGACCGCGAGGCCTTTCGGGCGATGGAATGGGAGGGCGTGAAAGTGTCGCTGGCGAATCTGCGCACGTTTCCGTGGGTGATCGAGCGCGAGCAGGCCGGCCGCCTGATGCTGTACGGATCGCACTTCTCGATTGCCGAGGGACGCCTGTACCTGCTCGACGAGGCGGAAGATGAGTTCCGCCCCGTCTAACAAGTGGGTCGTGAGCGATCGGCGGCGCTAAGCCGCCGCTGACGCTGCGTGGCGGGCGGTGGGCGGCTAATTGAGGCCGCACACTGCCCGGCCGTTACTAGCAGCGCGTATTGTAGTCGTAGATCGGCCGGCCATACTGGTCGACGTAATAGCAATAGCCGCGGGTATCGCGGTAATATTGCCGACCTTTGACGACCGCGCCGAGGACGCCGCCGAGCACTGCTCCGGCAATCGCGCCCTCGCCGACGCTGAGGCCCGGGATCACTGCACCAGCAACCGCGCCGGCGACTGCGCCGCCAGCGGCACCGGTCGCAACGCGCCCGGCCTGGGCGTTGTTGTTATTGTTGTAATAGGGGTCGTTGTACCCGTACGGATTATTGGTGGCGCAACCGGTCACCGCGATGCTCGCGGCAAGAGCTGCTGAAATTCCAAGATATTTACGCATTTTCTGTCCTTCCGACACTGGAACCCTTGGACTGGTGTAGTGCGTGAGAAGGCGTTTCGTTCCCGCATCGATAATGTGGCGTTCAGGTCCGGGACCGATCCGCGCCCAACTGTGGTCAATCCGCGACACTGCGCTAGGCCCGCGAATGCGCTAGTCAGGGGCGATGATGAGGAACAGGACCATGCCCGATCGCAACGGCGATGCCGAAAAGAACATTGCCTTGCTGATCGACGCCGACAACGCTTCGCCCGACCATCTCGACGAAGTGCTGCTGGTGCTCGGCGAGCTCGGCACGATCAACGTTCGCCGTGCCTACGGCAATTGGGCCAAGACCAGCCTCAAGGGGTGGGAAAATCTGACCGGCCTGCATTCGATCATCCCGATGCAACAGTTCGACGTCGCCAAGGGCAAGGGCGCGACCGACATGCGGCTGATCATCGACGCCATGGACCTGCTCTACCGCGGCAATGTCGATGGTTTCGGGATCATGTCGAGCGACAGCGACTTCCTGCCGCTAGCCCAGCGCATCCGCGAGGAAGGCCTGCCGGTCTACGGCTTCGGCACGGCCAAGACCCCGCCCCCGTTCCGCCAGGCCTGCACCCGCTTCTTCGACGTCGCCGCGCTCGCGCTCGACGAGCAGGACGCGCTTGAGCAGCCAGCCATGTCAAAGGGCAAACGGCCGGTCGACGCCGAGCTGCTGCAAGTGCTCGGCGCGGCGTTCAAGGCGTCCAAGCGCGACCCCGAAGGCTATGCCTCGCTGTCCGAGCTCGGCCAGCGGGCCAAAGCGGTGTCGAGCTTCTCGGCGCGCAATTACGGCTACACCAGGCTGTCCGACCTGATCGAGGCGGTGCCCAATTTCGAGGTCAAGTCCGGCGCCGACGGAGCGCCGCTGGTCAAGCGCCTGCGCTAAATATGGTTTTCGGCTGAATACGGACTTTCGGTCAGGTCCGGAACTCGCCCTTCCCGCGCCCGTTCGTTGGCAAAACGAGACCTGGGAGATCAACATGGCCGACGACCACAGCAAGCAAGACGAACTCGCCGACAAATTCTGGAAGGAACTCGGCTCCTCGCCGTTCGTGATGCTCGGCCTAGCTGGAGTCGACGACCGCTTTACTCGGCCGATGACCGCCCAGGTCGACGGCGACGGCGACGGCGACGGCGAGGACGGCGCCCGGCAGATCTGGTTCTTCGCGGCCAAGTCGGAGGATCTGGTCAAGGGTCTGGCCAAGTCGAGCCGCGCGATCGCGACCTTCGCCGCCAAGGGCCACGGCCTGTTCGCCTCGATCCACGGCAAGCTCGTGCTCGACCACGACCGAGCGGTGATCGAGCGGCTGTGGAACCCGATGATCGCCAGCTGGTACAAGGACGGCAAGGACGATCCCGACCTCGCGCTGATCCGCTTCGACGCCGACCGCGCCGACGTCTGGGAGGCGCATCTCGGCTCGACCCTCAAGGCCGCGCTGATCCGCATGATCGGCCGCGATCCGGGCAAGCAGCATCAGGACGAGCACCGCGCCGAAGTCGTGCTTTAGGGGCTGGAACCGCCCCAGCCACTGATAACGCACGGCAAACCGTGCAACTGTGGTGGAGACGACACAGAGTCGATTTTTAACTTAAGTTGAGGAACAGGCCCCGAGCGAGGCGGTTATACGGGTTCATCCCCAACCCATCGGCTTTCATGCAACCCCAACGCTCGGCCCAGGAATATCTCGACTGCGCGATGGGGGCGCTCGCCACCGGCGACGTCTGCCAGGAGCTGCTCGACCGCCTCCCGGTGCCGATCTACACCACCGATGCCGACGGCGCCGTGACCTACTGGAACCGCGCCTGTGTTGAGTTCGCCGGCCGCGAGCCCAAGCTCGGCGAAGACCGCTGGTGCGTGAACTGGAAACTCTACACCACCAGTGGCGACCCGGTGTCGCCCGATCAGTGCCCGATGGCCGAAGCAATCCGCCAGCGCCGCCAGATCCGCGGCAAGATCGTGATCGCGCTGCGCCCCGACGGCAGCCGGCGCGCCTTTACCCCCTACCCGACCCCATTGTTCGACGACGACGGCAATCTCACTGGCGCGGTCAACATGCTGGTCGACGTCAGCGCCGAGCAGGCCGACGTGCTGGGAGAGCAGTCGAAGCGCTGCCGCCGCCTGGCCAATGCCACCTACGATCGCCAGACCTGCGGCGTGCTGGCGGCGATGGCCGACGATTATGCCAAGACCGCCGAGGCCTTGGCGACCAAGCCCGACTAGCCGCTAGAGCAGTTCCAGCTCAACCGTGACCTCATCGCCGGCGGCAATGCCGGTGCGGCGGCGGACGTCGGCCTTGAGCGGCAGGATGTAACCGCCCGATTTCTGCGGAAACACCGAGGTCCGCCAGGTGACGTCAGCGATCGTCGCCGAAACCCGCACCGCCTCAAAGCCGCGCCGGACATCGCCCAGGCCGTAGACCCGGATCTCGACCGCCTGCTCGGGCGGCACGGTCAGGAAATGCCACTGCCCCTGCCCCTCGCTCCACAGCCAGATCGGCGCGGTAACGGTGATCATTCTACCGCGTCAATTTCCGATAGGTCATGCGGTGCGGCCGCGTGGCTTCTTCCCCCAAACGCCGGATCTTGTCCTCTTCGTAGGCGGCGAAATTGCCCTCGAACCATTCGACCCGGCTGTCGCCCTCGAACGCCAGGATATGGGTCGCCAGGCGATCGAGGAAGAAGCGGTCGTGGCTGATGACCACCGCGCAGCCGGCGAAATTCTCGATCGCTTCCTCGAGCGCGCCCAGGGTTTCGACATCGAGATCGTTGGTCGGCTCGTCGAGCAGCAGGACGTTGCCGCCGCGCTTGAGCATCTTGGCGATGTTGACCCGGTTGCGTTCACCGCCCGACAACTTGCCGACGTTTTTCTGCTGGTCCTGGCCCTTGAAGTTGAACGCGCCGACATAAGCCCGGGTCGACTGTTCGTGGCCGTTGACCTTCATATAATCGTGGCCGCCGGAGATTTCTTCCCAGACGTTCTTGCTGCCGTCGAGATGGTCGCGGCTCTGGTCGACGTAGCCGAGATGGACCGTCGGACCGATGTCGATTGAGCCCGAGTCCGGCTCTTCCTGCTTGGTGATCATCTTGAACAGGGTCGATTTGCCGGCGCCATTGGGCCCGATCACGCCAACAATGCCGCCCGGCGGCAGCGTGAACGACAGATTCTCGAATAGCAATTTGTCGCCATAGGCCTTGCTGACATTGTCGACCTCGATGACCTTGCCGCCGAGCCGCTCGGGCACCTGGATCAGGATCTCCGCCTTGCCCGGAACGTATTTTTCCTGGGCCGCGACCAATTGGTCGAACTTGGCGATGCGCGCCTTCGACTTGGTCTGGCGGGCCTTGGCGCCTTGCCGGATCCATTCGAGCTCGTGGCGGATGGCGGTCTGGCGGCCGCTTTCCTCGCGCTCCTCCTGCTCGAGCCGCTTGGCCTTCTTCTCGAGATAGGTCGAATAATTGCCTTCGTAGGGGAAGTATTTGCCGCGATCGAGCTCGAGGATCCAGCTCACCACATTGTCGAGGAAATAGCGGTCGTGGGTGATCATCAGCACCGCGCCGGGATAATCCTTGAGGTGATTTTCGAGCCATTGGACGCTTTCGGCGTCGAGGTGGTTGGTCGGCTCGTCGAGCAGCAGGATCGAGGGCTTTTCGAGCAGCAAGCGGGTCAGCGCGACCCGGCGCTTCTCGCCGCCCGAGAGTTTCTCGACCGAGGAATCCGACGGCGGGCACCGCAGCGCTTCCATCGCCACCTCGAGCTGGTTGTCGAGCGTCCAGCCATCGACCGCGTCGATCTTGCCCTGCAGCTCGCCCATTTCCTCCATCAATGCGTCGAAGTCGGTCGCGTCCGTGGGCTCGCCCATTTCGGCGGAAATGGCGTTGAACCGGTCCACCATGTCGGCCACGCCGCGGGCGCCGTCCTTGACGTTCTCGAGCACGGTCTTGGAAGCGTCGAGCTGCGGCTCCTGCGGCAGATAGCCGACCGTGACATATTCGCCCGGCCAGGCTTCGCCGGTGAACTCCTTGTCGATCCCGGCCATGATTTTCATCAGGGTCGACTTGCCGGCGCCGTTGGGGCCGACGATGCCGATCTTGGCGCCGTGATAGAATTGCAGGTTGATTTGGCTCAGCACCGGCTTCTGGGCGCCGGGGAAGGACTTGGTCATGTCCTTCATGACATAAGCATATTGGGCGGCCATGGGGTCGCGGATC
>JBDTRT010000101.1:0-3484 GCA_039931595.1 Sphingomicrobium sp. | reverse complement strand
CCGACCAGGAAATCGTCGAGCGGACGCTCTACACGATGGTCAACGAGGGCGCGAAAATCCTCGACGAAGGCATGGCCCAGCGCGCCTCCGACATCGATGTGGTGTGGGTCTATGGCTACGGCTGGCCGGTCTATCGCGGCGGGCCGATGTTCTGGGCCGACAGCGAGGGCCTGGCCAAGATCGTCGACGGCCTCAAGCGCCAGGAAGCGCGCCTGGGCAGCGAATTCAGCTTCTCCAAACTGCTGCTCGACAAGGCCGCGGCCAAGGAGAAGTTCACGCGCTAGGCCGCGCGCGCTCCGGCAACAGGCTGAGCATCGCCATCGCGACTGCGGCCACGCCGGCGCCGGCGAGGAAGGTCGCATGGGCGCCCTGGCGGTCCCACAACAGGCCCGTGGCGAGGCTCGACAGCAGGGTCGCGATGCCGCTGACGAAGTAGAACGCACCGAAGCTGGTGGCGCGCAGGTCGGGCGGCGCGCAATCGGCGATCAGCCGCGCGAAAATGCCCTGGGTCAGTGCCATGTGCGCGCCCCACAAGGCGACCCCGAGCCCGAGCCCGACCAGCCCGAGCGGCTGGGCCAGGATCAGGTCGGCGACGATCAGCACCGCCATCCCGGCCAGCAGGATGCCTTTGGAGTTCATCCGGTCGCTCAACGCCCCGGCCGGGTAGGCGAGGGCGAAGAAGGCGAGATTGAACACCGCCAGCACCAGCGGCGACAGCGTTGCCGAAAGGCCGGCGTCATATCCGCGCAGGATCAGGAACCCTTCCGAGAAGCGCGCCAGAGTGAACAGGAAGCCGACCGCGATCAGCCGCCGGGTCGGCCGGTCGAGCGCTCGGAAACCGGCGAAGAACGGCGCCCGCGGCTGCTGCTGGTCGGTGCGCGGCGCGGCTTTTTCCTTGAGCGCCAGCCAGGCGAGCAGGAAGCATAGCGCCGCCGGGATCACCGCGATCCAGAACACCGCGCGGATATTTTCCGCGAACAGCATCATCAGGCCGACCGCGGCGATCGGCGCGATCATCGCCCCGACCGTGTCGAGCGACTGGCGCAGGCCATAGGCCCGGCCGCGGATTTCGGGCGGGGTCTCGTCGGCGATCATGCCGTCGCGCGGGGCGCCGCGAATGCCCTTGCCGATGCGGTCGGCGAAGCGCGCGCCCATCACTTCGACCGCGCCCGAGGCGAGCGGGAACAGCGGCTTCGACAAAGCGGCAAGGCCATATCCGGCGAGAATCCACGGCTTGCGCCGGCGGCTGCGGTCGCTCAGCCGGCCCGACGCGAGCTTGGCGAATGACGCGGTCGCTTCGGCGACTCCGTCGATCGCGCCCAGCGCAATCACCGGCAGGCCGAGCGTGACGGTGATGAACAACGGCAGCAGCGCGTGATAGATCTCGCTCGACAAGTCCATCAAAAGGCTGACGAAGCCGAGCACCCAAACATTGCGGGGCAGGGGCTGGCGGGCGCGGATTTCACTCATCCCGCCGTCATTGCCATCCAGTCTGCGGCGGTCAATATTGCATCGCTCAAAACATTTGTTAGGCTACAACCATGTTCGGGGGATCATCACCGGCCGCACTGGCGGCGCGCTTCACGGCGATCGTTCACGATTATATCGCTGACGGTCCAGCCGAGCGAACCGAGCGCGCCCGGCGCAAATTGCTCAGCGCCATCGCCGAGCGCGAACCGGCGACGCTCAAGCAGGTCGCCTCGGCCTTGCGCCGCGGCGAACCGGCGGTCAGCCGCTCGGTCGAAACCATGGTTCGCGCCGGCCTGATCGACCGCTCACCCGATCCCGATAACCGCCGCCGGCTGGCGATGCGACTGAGCGAGGCCGGGCAGCGCGAGCTCGAGAATCGGCCGAAGACCGGCGGCGCGCTCGAATCGAAACTTGGCCGGCTGGCCCACAGCGAATTGCGGGCGATCGAGCGCGCGGTCGAAATCCTCGAACGCTAGAATCTCGCTTCGCTGGATGGCCGCGGCGGTCCGGTCGGTTCGGACGGCGCCACCGGCGGTTTGTCGAAAGCCGTTCGATTGGCCGCCAGCATCCGTCCACCGCCGCAACGAACGGCAAAAAGGATCGGCCCGATGCACATCCCGATGCACATCGAACTGGCGAGACGATCGCTGCTCGCTCTGGCCGCCGGCGCAGTCGCCGCCTGCGCGACGACGCGGGTTGCGCCGCGGGCGCTGACCCTGGACGAAGTGATCCGCCGCAACACCAGGGCGCGCGGCGGCGCCGCGGCGCTGGACCGGGTTCGCGCGCTTCAGGTCGATGTCGAGATCGTCGAGGGCGGGCGGACGCTCAACGGTCGCTACACTGCCAATGTCGCCGGGATGGTACGGATCGATATCTATGCCGGCGGCGCCAACGTCTATGCCGAAGGGGTCGACGGCACCGGCGTGTGGCGCTGGACCGGCGGATCCGACCCCGCCCAGCCGAGCACGGCGACGGGGGCCGCCAACGCCTTGACCAATGGCGCCGAGAATCATTTGTTCGGCTGGCACCGCTTCGCCGAACGCGGCCACGCCCTCGCGCTGATGCCGTCGCAACTGATCGACGGCGTTACCTATCCGGTGGTCGAAGCGCGCTACTCGACCGGCCATGTCAGCTATTTCTATGTCGATCCGGTCAGCTGGCTGGCGGTCCGCCGCCGCGACGAGCGGGCGTATCACCCCGACAATGACACGACCAAGCAGTCGGTCGAAACGCGCTTTTCTGATTTCGTCGCGGTCGATGGCGTGCTCGCCGCCCACCTCAACACCGACTATGACCTTGGCACCGACAAAGTGCTGTCGACCAACCACACGCTGGCCCGGCGGATCAATCCGCCGCTGGCCGCCGACTATTTCGATCGCGACCGGCGCGCGTCGCCTAGCTGGTAGCGCCACCGCGCGACCCGATGTTGCGTTGCAACATTAATGGCTTTCGGCTAGGGGTTCGCCACCTCTTTTCCCGAGAATAGAACATGAAACTTCGCAACGTGGCGATCATCGCCCACGTCGACCATGGCAAGACCACGCTGGTCGACCAACTGTTCCGCCAGTCCGGCACCTTCCGCGACAACCAGCGCGTCGAGGAGCGGGCGATGGATTCGACCGACCTCGAGAAAGAGCGCGGAATCACGATTCTCGCCAAATGCACCTCGGTCGACTGGCACGGCACCCACATCAACATCGTCGACACCCCCGGCCACGCCGATTTCGGCGCCGAGGTCGAGCGCATCCTGTCGATGGTCGACGGCGTGATCCTGCTGGTCGACGCCGCCGAAGGGCCGATGCCGCAGACCAAGTTCGTCACCGGCAAGGCGCTTGCACTGGGCCTGCGGCCGATCGTCGTGGTCAACAAGATCGACCGCCCCGATGCGCGCCCGGCCGAAGTGCTCGACGAAATCTTCGAACTGTTCCTCAACCTCGACGCCAATGACGAGCAGCTCGACTTCCCGACGCTCTACGCCAGCGGCCGCGCCGGTTACGCCGGGCTGACCGACGAC
>JBDTRT010000100.1:0-29920 GCA_039931595.1 Sphingomicrobium sp. | reverse complement strand
CGCGCGAGCTCGAGGAAGCGATCGTCTCCAACCTGCAAAAGGTTCGGGTCGACGAGGAGGACGAGACCGATGAGCTGGCTTCGCTGAGCGAATCGGCCGAGGCGCTTCGTCTGACCGCGGCTGCTCCGCCGCGCCCGACCCCGTCCGGCGGCGACTACGAATAAATCGAATTTGCGGCGATCAGGCGGCCGGCATCTTGGCCGCCTGGTGCTGTCGACTGGCGAGCGGCTGCGGCGCCGAATCCTCGCGTGACTGCCAGGTCAACTCACTGAGCTGAAGCGGCCGCCCGTCGGCCGCCTGAACGCAGATCCTGCGCACCGGCTTGGAGTCGCGCCGGTCGACCAGGATCACCGGGGCCAGCCGTTGCCCCCAATCCTCGCCCCACTGGCGGAGCGCCAGCACCACCGGCAACAGCGCCTCGCCCTTTTCGGTAAGCGCGTAGATCACCTTGCGCTTGTCGGTCGGATCCGACGATCGCGCCAGGATATCGCCGGCGACCAGCTTGCCGAGCCGGTCGGACAGGATGTTGCGCGCAATCCCCAGGCCGGCCTGGAATTCCTCGAAATGCTGGAGACCGTTGAGCGCGCCGCGGAGGATCAGGAACGCCCATTTTTCGCCGATCAGCTCGACCGCCCCCGGCAGTGGGCAATGCAGTGCCGCTTCGCGAAATGCATCAATGTCGGAGGTAACTCTGTCGTGCGCCAAATCAGTCCTCTCTCCCGCGAATCAGAAAAGCATAAAGACGCAGCAAAAAATAGTTGCGAATAACAACTCGTATCGATAATGGGTTTCTGTTCGCAACTCAACAGGAGACTCGCGATGTTTCGCCCGCTGCTGGCAATCGCCGCCGCCACTCTGGTCGCTTCGCCATCCGTCGCCGCTACATACTCCGCCAAGCTGATCGCGCCCGCGACCCAGCGCATCATTGCCCGTAACATCGTCTGGAACTGCGGTCCCGCCGCGTGCCAGGGCGCGACCGAAGAAAGCCGCCCAGCGGTGCTGTGCCAGTCGCTCGCCAAGCGCGCCGGCCGGGTTGAAAGCTTCGTCGCCGACGGCAGGGCGTTCGATCCCGCCGCGCTCGACCGCTGCAACAGCGTCGCCGGCAAGGCTCCGGCCGAGGCGCTGGCCAACGCCCGCTAGCCGTAGCGCTCGAACTTCCCCGGGGCCGCGATCTCCCTGGCGCGGCCCCACCCCCTTGCCCTTCGCACTTGCACAACCGGCGTCGCACGCGCCATCTAGGCCCGATGCTGCGACAATATGAGCTGATCGAGAAGGTTCGCGCCTACGATCCCGATGCCGACGAGGGATTGATCAACCGCGCCTACGTGTTCTCGATGAAAGCCCACGGCTCGCAGGTCCGGGCCAGCGGCGACCCCTATTTCAGCCACCCGATCGAAGTCGCCGGAATCCTCACCGACCTCAAGCTCGACGACCAGACGATCGTCACCGCCATCCTCCACGACACGATCGAAGACACGCTCGCCACGCCGGAGGAAATCGAAAAGCTGTTCGGCAAGGACATTGCCCGGCTGGTCGATGGCGTGACCAAATTGAGCAAGATCGAAGCCCAGTCGGAGAATGAGCGCGCCGCCGAGAATCTGCGCAAGTTCCTGCTCGCTTTGTCCGACGACATCCGGGTGCTGCTGGTCAAGCTCGCCGACCGCCTGCACAACATGCGCACGCTCCATCACATCACGGCTGAGGACAAGCGCCGGCGCATCGCCAAAGAGACGATGGATATCTACGCCCCGCTGGCCGAGCGGATCGGCATGTATGAAATCATGAACGAGATGCAGACGCTGGCGTTCAAGGAATTGGAACCGGACGCATTTGCGTCGATCACCCGGCGGCTCAAATTGCTCCACGACCAGGGCGGCGACATCGTCAGCCGGATCGGCCTTGGCTTGCAGCTGCACCTCGCCGACAACGGCCTCGTCGCCGAGGTCATGGGCCGCGAGAAGCATCCCTATTCGATCTGGAAGAAGATGGCCGAGCGCCACATCAGCTTCGAGCAATTGTCCGACGTCATGGCCTTTCGCGTGATCGTCCACGACGTCGCCGAATGTTACCGCGCGCTGGGCCTGATCCACCAGCGCTGGCCGATGGTCCCGGGCCGCTTCAAGGACTTCATCTCGACCCCCAAGCGCAACGGCTACCGCGCCGTCCACACCTCGGTCATCCATGACGCCAAGATGCGCATCGAGATCCAGATCCGCGACCGCACCATGCACGAACAGGCCGAGCGCGGCCTCGCCGCCCACTGGGCCTATAAGGAAGGCAAGCCGGCGGCCGACCTGCACGTGCCGTGGATCGAGGATCTGGTCGAGATTCTCGACCATGCCGAAAGCCCCGAGGAGCTGCTCGAGCATACCCGGATGGCTATGTACCAGGACCGGATTTTCGCCTTCACCCCCAAGGGCGAACTGATCCAGCTGCCCAAGGGCGCGACTCCGGTCGATTTTGCCTACGCGGTCCACACCGCACTCGGCGACAAGACCGTCGGCGCCAAGGTCAACGGGCGGGTGGTGCCGCTGCGCACCATCCTCGAGAACGGCGACCAGGTCGAAATTCTCGCGTCCGAGGCCCAGCACCCGCAGCCGTCGTGGCTGCGCTTCGTCGCCACCGGCAAGGCGCGCGCCGGAGTGCGCCGATTCGTTCGCCACAAGGAGCGCGAGGAGACCATCGAACTCGGCCGGAAGATTTATGACGAGATCGTCGAGCGCCTCCCGGCGATGCTCGACAAGGATGCCCAGAAGCGCGCGCTGAAGAAGCTCAAGCTCGAGGACGAGGACGCGCTGATGGCGTCGATCGCGCGCAAGCGGATCAGCGACGAGGCGCTGATGGAAGCGCTGATGCCGGGCTCGGCCGGAGGGGACGTCGCGCCCAGGCCGATCGGCCAGCGCACCGCCATTTCAATCAAGGGCCTGACCCCCGGCGTCGCTTATCACCTCGCCACCTGCTGCCACCCGATCCCGGGCGACCGGATCGTCGGGCTGCGCCGCGAAGACGAGGAGATCGAGGTCCACGCGATCGGCTGCGACACGCTCGCCAGCGGGATCGACGCCGACTGGCTCGATCTCGCCTGGGGCGAAGGCTCGGACGGCGGCGCGGCGCGGATCGCGGTGATCTTGCGCGACATCCCCGGCGCGCTCGGCATCATGTCCGGAATCCTCGGCGCCAAGCACGCCAACATCGTCAATCTGCAGCTGGTCCACCGCGACGGCAGTTTTCACACCTTCAACATCGACGTCGAAGTGCACGATCTCGCCCACTTGCACGCGATCATCGCCGCCTTGCGTGAGGCCGATCCGATCAGCTCGGTGGAGCGGATCTAGCGCGGCTTGGCGCGCATCCCGCGCTTGCGTTCCTTGGCGCTTCCGGCAGCGAGCACGGCGAGGGTCACGAGGTCCGAAGCCGAAGCGGTCATCGGCGCGATCTGGACCGGCAGCGAAAGCCCCATCAAATACGGCCCGAGCATGCTTTCGCCGCCCAGCTCGCGCAGCAGCTTGGACGACAAATTGGCCGACTGCAGGCCCGGCATGACCAGGATATTGGCTGGCCCGGTCAGCCGGCTGAACGGGTAATAGCGTTGCTGCATCGGGAAGTTGAGCGCGACGTCGGGGCCCATTTCGCCTTCATACTCGAAATCGCAGTGGATGCTGTCGAGGATCTTCACCGCATCGCGCAGTTCGTCGATGTGCATCCCGGGCGGATTGCCGAAGGTGGTGTAGCTGATGAACGCCACCCGTGGCTCGAGCCCCATGCGTCGGGCGAAGCCCGACGATTGCATGGCGATCGCCGCATATTGCTCGGCATTGGGCCGTTCGGTCACGGCGGTGTCGGCGATCAGCACGGTGTGGTGGCGGCCGACGATGATGTTGATCCCGAACGGGGTCGCATCCTGCTCCTCGTCGATCACCATCCGCACCTGGCGCAGCGACTGGCTGAACGGCCGCGTGGTGCCGGTGATCATCGCATCGCCTTCGCCCAGCGCGAGCATCGCTGCGGCGAAGGTGTTGCGGTCCTGGTTGACCATGCGCTCGATCTCGCGGCGCAACATCCCGTGGCGCTGATGCTTGTGGTAGATGAAGTCGACCGCCCGCCCGACCAGCGGTGAATTTCGGCTGTTGAGCACTTCATATTCCTGCGGGTCCTCGACCCCGAGGCCTTTCAGCAGGTCGTAAACCTCGTCCCGCCCGACCAGCACCGGAGTGCCGTAACCGGCTTCCTTAAAGGCGATCGCGGCGCGCAGCACGTTGGGCTCCTCGCCTTCGGCGAACAGCACCCTTTTGGGTTTCGCGCGCGCCGCTTCATAGGCCAGACTCATCACGCCGACGGTTGGATTGAGCCGCCCGCGCAACTGCTGGCGATAGACGTCCATGTCCTCGATCGGGCGCCGCGCGGCGCCAGTTCGCATGGCCGCTTCGGCCACCGCCGAGGCGACCACCTCCATCAGCCGCGGATCGAACGGCGCTGGAATGATATAGTCGCGGCCAAAGCTGTGGATCTGGCCGCCGTAAGCCGCCGCGACTTCCTCGGGCACCGCTTCGCGGGCGAGCTCGGCCAGTGCATTGGCGGCGGCAATCTTCATCTCGTCGTTGATCGCGGTGGCGTGGACGTCGAGCGCACCGCGGAAAATGAACGGGAAGCCGAGCACGTTGTTGACCTGGTTGGGATAGTCCGAGCGGCCGGTGGCGATGATCGCATCGGGCCGCGCCGCGCGCGCGTCGGGCGGGGTGATCTCGGGGTCGGGATTGGCCATGGCGAAGATGATCGGGTCCTTGGCCATATCGGCGATCATGTCGGGCTTGAGTGCGCCGGCCGCCGACAGTCCGAGGAACACGTCGGCGCCGTGCAGCGCCTCGCTCAGCGTCCGCGCGTCGGTGTCGGCGGCGTGCGCCGACTTCCACTGGTCGACGTTGCCGCGGCCCTTGTAGATCACGCCCTTGCGGTCGCACATGATGACGTTGCCGGGCTGGACGCCCATCGATTTGATCAGTTCGGTGCAGGCGATCGCCGCGGCGCCGGCGCCGTTGACCACCACCTTGACGTCGCCGAAGCTGCGCCCGGTCAGGAAGCAGGCGTTGATCAGCCCGGCGGCGGTGATGATCGCGGTGCCGTGCTGGTCGTCGTGGAACACCGGGATCTTCATCCGCTCTTTCAGCGCCTGCTCGATGATGAAGCAGTCGGGGGCGGCAATGTCCTCGAGGTTGATCCCGCCGAAGCTCGGCTCGAGCAAAGCGACGCATTCGATGAATTTCTGGCAATCCTCGGTGTCGACTTCGATGTCGATCGAATCGACGTCGGCGAAGCGCTTGAACAGCACCGCTTTGCCTTCCATCACCGGCTTGGCCGCGAGCGCGCCCAAATTGCCCATGCCGAGGATCGCGGTACCGTTGGAAATGACCGCGACCAGATTGCCCTTCGCGGTCAGCTCATAAGCGCGGCCGGGATCGTCGGCGATCGCCTGGACCGGAATCGCCACCCCGGGCGAATAAGCGAGCGACAGGTCGCGCTGCGTGGCCATCGGCTTCGAGGCGATGATCTCGATTTTGCCCGGCCGGCCGCGCGAGTGATACTCGATCGCCTCGTTCTCCGAGAATTTGATGTTGCTCTCGCTCATGCGTTGCTCCCTGGAGGCGGGCTTTAGCCAAAGGGTGTGGGAAGAGTCACGCAGAGCCGCTACCACCGGGCCATGGCCCGAGCCGACGAACCGACCCCGATGATGGTCCAGTACCGGCGTCTCAAGGACGAGGCGGGCGATGCCTTGCTGTTTTACCGCATGGGCGATTTCTTCGAACTGTTCTTCGACGATGCCAAAGCCGCCGCGGAGTGCCTCGATATCGCACTGACCAAGCGCGGCACGGCGGACGGCGAACCGATCCCGATGTGCGGCGTGCCGGTCCATTCGGCCGAAGCCTATCTGGCGCGGCTGATCCGCGGCGGCCACCGCGTGGCCATCGCCGAGCAGGTCGAAAGCCCGGCCGAGGCACGCAAGGCGCGTGGCTCGAAAGCGCTGGTCGACCGGGCGATCGTCCGCCTGGTGACGCCCGGCACGCTGACTGAGGAGGCGTTGCTCGAAGCGAGCTCGAGCAACTGGCTGGCGGCGGTCGGACGGGCCGGCGAGCAATGGGCGGTCGCCGCCGCTGACATCTCGACCGGGCGGTTCGAGCTAATCGCGTGCGGACCGGGCGAACTGGCCGCCGAGCTGGCGCGGCTGGCGCCGGCCGAGACGATTGCCGAGGAGCCGATTCCGGACGTACCCTCGACGCCGGACCAGCCTGTTACTTTGGGCAAGGGCGGATTCGACAGCGCCGCCGGCGAGCGTGCGCTCAAGCACCGCTTTGGCCTGGCGACGCTCGACGGCCTGGGCTCGCCGTCGCGCGCCGAGCTGGCCGCCGCCGGGGGCCTGCTGGCCTATCTCAACGCGACCCAGAAAGGCGCCGGCCTGCTGCTCAACTCGCCGCGCCGGGTGGCCCGGTCGAGCCACATCGCGATCGACGCCGCGACCCGCGAGAGCCTCGAGCTGACGCGCTCGGTGTCGGGCACCATCGCCGGCAGCCTGTTGGGCGAGATCGACCGCTGCCAGACCGCCGCCGGGCGCCGCTTGCTCGGCGAGGACATTTCCGCGCCGCTCGCCGACCGACCGCCGATCGAGGCCCGACTGGCGCTGGTCGCCTGGCTCCACGGTGATGCGTTGCGCCGCGAGCGGGTGCGCGCGGCGCTCCGCACCATGCCGGACTTTGCCCGCGCGCTGGCGCGACTAGTGGCCCAGCGCGGCAGCCCGCGCGATCTCGCCTTGCTGCGCGACGGATTGTCCGCCGCCGCCGCGCTCCAGACCGAGCTTGCCGCCGAACCCGACCGGCCGGCGTTGCTGCAACAGCTGCTCCCGCAACTCGGCGGGCACGAAGCGCTGGTCGCCCGGCTGGCGCGGGCGTTGGTCGCGGCGCCGCCGCTCGATGCGTCCAAGGGCGGCTATATCGCCGAAGGCTATGACGAAGCGCTCGATGCCCTTCGCGCCACCTCGTCCGATGGCCGCCGCGCCATCGCCGCGCTCGAAAGCTGCTACCGCGAAGCCACCGGAGTGGCCTCGCTCAAGATCCGCCACAACGCCGTGCTTGGCTATCATGTCGAGGTTTCGGCCCGGCACGCCGATGCGTTCATGGCACCCGATTCGGGGTTCACCCACCGCCAGACCCTGGCCGGAGTGGTCCGGTTCAATTCGCCCGACCTCCATGAGGAAGCATCGCGGGTGGTCGAAGCGGGGGCGCATGCCCTGGCCGCCGAAGCCGCCCACGCCGAGGAACTGACCGGTCTCGCGGTCACTTCGGCGCGGGTCATCACCGCCACCGCCGACGCGATCGCCCGGATCGACGTCGCCGCGGGCCACGCCGCGCGCGCCGTGGAAGGCGGCTGGGTTCGCCCGCTGCTAACCGACGAAGCGTGTCTTGAGATCGCCGCCGGCTGCCATCCGGTGGTCGAAACCGCGCTGACCGTGGCCGGCGAGCGGTTCGTCGCCAACGATTTGTCGCTCAGCCGCGACGACCGGCTGTGGCTGATCACCGGGCCCAACATGGGCGGCAAGTCGACCTTCCTGCGCCAGACCGCGCTGATCGTCGTGCTCGCCCAGGCCGGCGCGTTCGTGCCCGCGATGCGTGCCCGGATCGGGCTGGTCGATCGCCTGTTCAGCCGCGTCGGGGCGTCCGACAACCTGGCGCGCGGGCGCTCGACCTTCATGGTCGAGATGGTCGAGACCGCCGCCATCCTCGCCCAGGCGACTCCGCGAAGCCTGGTGATCCTCGACGAGATCGGGCGCGGCACGTCGACCTACGACGGCCTGGCGATCGCCTGGGCGGTGGTCGAGGCGATGCACGACGAGCTTAGGTGCCGGACGCTGTTCGCGACCCATTACCATGAGCTGACGCGACTCGCCGGCCGGCTTGACGGACTATCCCTCCACCATGTCCGGGCGCGCGAATGGAAAGGCGAACTGGTGCTGCTGCACGAGGTCGCGGATGGCGCCGCCGACCGCAGTTACGGCATTGCCGTGGCCAAGCTTGCGGGCCTTCCGCCGCTGGTCCTGGCGCGCGCCAAAGCGGTGCTGGCCAAGCTCGAGGCCGGGCGCGACGAGCGTGGCGGGATCGCCGCCGGACTCGACGATCTGCCGCTGTTCGCCGCCGCCAACGACATCGAGCCGCCGCGCGACGCGCTGGCCGATACGCTGGCCGAGATCGAGCCTGACAGCCTGTCCCCGCGCGACGCGCTCGAGCAATTGTACCGGCTCAAGCGGCTGGTTGCGGAGGGCGAGCCGCAATGATCACGCTCGGCCCGGTTGCAGACCGTCGGGCGGTGATCGATCGCCGCGCGCTCGCCGACCGGATCGCCGCGGTGTCGCCGGGCAAGCGCCAGCCGGCGCAAGTGGTCAAGGTCCTCGCCGGAGCGCTCGTCGCGGGCCGCGCCGAGGTCGCCCGCCGCCTGACGCAGGTGCCGGGGCACGGCCGGTCGGCCAGCCGGGCGACCGCGTTCCTCCACGACCAGATCGTGCGCTTGGCTTATGATTTCGTCGCTCCCAACGGGCAGGGCATGGCAATCGTCGGGCTCGGCGGGACCGGCCGCGGCGAAATGGCGCCGTACAGCGACCTCGACCTGATGTTCCTGACCGCGGACAAGTCGACAGCCGAGGACGAGCGCGTGGCGAAGGCGGTCCTCCACCTGCTGTGGGACCTCAAGCTCAAGGTCGGCCACTCGCTGCGTTCGATCAACCAGCTGATCGCTTTGTCCAAGAAGGACATGACCGTGCGCACCGCCTTTCTCGAGGCGCGCCTGATCTGGGGCGATGCGCAATTGCTCGATCTCGCAATGCGCCGCTTTCGCAAGGAGGTGGTGGCCGGGACCGCGGCCGAATTCGTCGCCGCCAAGCTCGCCGAACGCGATCAGCGCCACCTCAAGATGGGCGACAGCCGCTATGTCGTCGAGCCCAATATCAAAGACGGCAAGGGCGGGCTGCGCGATCTCCACACGCTCTACTGGATCGGCAAATACGTCCACGACGTCGAACGGCCGTCGGATCTGGTCAACGCCGGCCTGCTGACCGCTGCCGAATTCCAGAGCTTCGAGCGCGCCGAGCGCTTCCTGTGGGCGGTGCGCTGCCACCTCCATCTGGCCGCCGGCCGGGCCGAGGATCGGCTCGGCTTCGACCAGCAGCGCCACATTGCCGAGGTCATGAATTATGCCGACCGGCCGGGAAAATCCGCGGTCGAGCGGTTCATGCAATTCTATTTTCTCAACGCCAAGACGGTCGGCGACCTGACCGGCGTGTTCTTGGCGCAGCTCGATGAGCAACTTGGCAAGAAGGGCTTCCGCTTCGCTCTGCCGACCCTGCGCCGGCGGCCCAAAAGATTGAATGGCTTCACTCTCGACCGCGGGCGGCTGTCGATCCCGGCCGACGGCTTTCTCGCCGAGCAACCGGTTCGCCTGCTCGAGCTATTCGCTTTGGCTGCACGCGAGCGGCTCGAGATCCACCCGAACGCGATGCGCGCCGCGACCCGGGACGCCAAGCTGATCGACGCCGGCGTGCGCAACGACCCCGCGGCCAATGCGTTGTTCATGGACGTGCTGACCAATCGCGACGCGCCGGACCAGGTGCTGCGCTGGATGAACGAGGCCGGCGTGTTTGGCCGCTTCGTGCCCGACTTCGGCCGGGTCGTGGCCCAGATGCAGTTCGACATGTACCACCATTATACGGTCGATGAGCATTCGATCCGCGCCATCGGCCTGCTCGCCGCGATCGAACGCGGCGAACTTTCCGACGATCACCCGCTGTCGACTGCGCTGTTCCGCCAGATCGCGTCGCGGCGCACGCTCTATGTCGCCGTCCTGCTCCACGACATCGCCAAGGGGCGGAGCGGCGACCACAGCGTCATCGGGGCCGAGATCGCGCGCAAGCTGAGCCCGCGGTTCGGGCTCGACCCGGCCGAAAGCGAGACCGTGGCGTGGCTGGTCCGGCACCATCTGCTGATGTCGGCGACCGCCTTCAAGCGCGACCTCGCCGACCCCAAGACGATCGAGGATTTCACCTTCCAGGTGCAGAGCCCGGAGCGCTTGCGGCTGCTGCTGATCCTGACCGTGGTTGACATTCGCGCGGTCGGGCCGCGGGTCTGGAACGACTGGAAACGGATGCTCCTTAGGACCCTGTTCGATTCCGCCGAAGAACGCTTGCGGCTCGGCCACAAGCAGCGCGGCCGGAGCGAATTGATCGCCGCGCGGCAGGACGAACTGGCGACCAAGCTCGCCTGGAAAAGATCGATCGCCCGCGCTTATGCCAAGCGCCTGCCCGATGCTTATTGGCTGGCCGAACCGCTCAACTGGCAAATCGCCAACGCCCACCAGGTGGCGATCGCCGAAGCGCGCATCGGCGATTCGGTGCCGAGCATCGTGGCCGAGAATGACACCGACAGCGGGGCGACCCGGATCAGCGTCTTCACCGCCGACCGCGAAGGCTTGTTCTTCCGCATCTGCGCCGGGCTGGCGATCGCCGGCGCGAACATCATCGATGCCCGCGTCCACACCACGCGCGACGGCATGGCGCTCGACAATCTGCTGGTGCTCGACAGCCAGGGCCGCGCTTACGCCGATCGCCGGCTGCGCAACCGCCTGGTGCGATCGGTCGAGGCGGCGCTCAACAGCGCGCAGCCGCCGCGCCTGCCGCTTAGCGAAACCAGCGGCGCGCGCAGTGCCGCCTTTCGAGTGGCGCCGTCGGTCGTGATCGCCGAACGGGCGTCGAGCCGGACGACCGTGGTCGAGGTCAATGCGCTCGACCGGGTCGCGCTGCTGGCGGCGCTGGCCCGGGCGATCCACGATTGCGGGCTGCGGATTCATTCGGCCCACATCGCGACTTATGGCGAGCGCGCGGTCGACGTTTTCTATTTGACCGGAGCCGACCGCAACAAGCTCAAAGCCGACGAGGTCGCGCGGTTACGCTCGGCGTTGCTGGCCGCTGCCCGCGAGGACGATTCCGCGCAGGCCGCCTGAAGAAAGGGCCCGCCGCGAGCGGCAGGGCCCCGTTCAGTTTCACACTTAGCTTAGCCGCGCTCGGGCTCGGGCGCCGGCGGCGGCGGCGGTGGCGGTGGCAGCGGGCACGCGTCGGTCGCCAGGATCACCGAGCCGTCGGCGCAGGTCTGCGTTGCCGGCGGCGGTGGGGGCGGCGGCGGCGGTGCCTCGGCGACCGGCTCCGGAGCGTGGCTCGGTCCGAACTTCGCGCGCAGCGTCAGACCGTAGGTGCGCGGTTCGCCGAGGAACACGCCGTAGAGCTGGGTCGAGCGGCTGTAGAAGCCCTGCTCGACGCCGCGCTGCGTTCCCGACCCCTGGAGCAGGGCGTCGAATGCGATCTGCTTGACCTTCTCGTTGGTCAGGTTCTGCGCCCACAATTCGAGCGCCCAGGCCGCGTCCGGGCCGCGGATGCCGACGCGGCCGTTGAACACCATGTATCCGTTCTCGACCTTTTCGATGTCGAGGTCGGAACCGGTGTTGAGCGACGATTGGCGACGCATGTCGATGTAGAACAGGCCGCTCAGTCCGGTATTGCCGATCGGCGGAGTCCACGCGAGCGACGAGGTCACCGTCCACAGCGAGGAGTTGGAAACGCGCCGGCCGGGCAGCTGGAACAGAGCGTTGGTCAGGCCGCGGCCTCCGGCGCCGACCAGATTTTTGCGGTACTTGGTGTCGGCATAGGTCACGCCGAGATTGAAGCTGACGTTCGGGATCGGCCGCGAGAATAGCTCGACCTCGACGCCTTGCGAGCGAACGCCGGAGCGGAGCTTGCCGTCGCACGCACCATTGAACGGATTATTGTCGGTATCCTCGCCGTTGAGATCCTCCGAACAGGAGTTGATGTTCTCAACCAGGAAGTTGACGCCGTTGAAGGTGTTGAGCTGGAAGTTCTTGAACTGCTGGTGGAACACGGCGACGTTCACGTCGATCCCACGGCCGTTGTACTTCATGCCCAATTCGAACGCGTCGTTGGTCTCGGGCTTGAACTCGAGATCATCGGCGCTGGCCGCCTTGGCGCAACCCGGGGTCGCGGCGGACAAGCAGATCGCCCCCGCGATCGGCTGGCCGGTGGCCGGGTCGACGATTGTCTGGCGGGTCAGCGCCGTCCGGTCGAGGTTGAAGCCGCCTGCCTTATAGCCGCGCGAGTAACTGGCGTAGGTCAGGATGTCGTCGGTCGGCTTGTAGCTCAGCACGGCGGTTCCCGAGAGCTTGTTCTCCTTACGCTTGCCGTTGAGGTCGAGCAGGCCGCCGGGCACGCCCGGGATCACGCATGGCGCGCCGGCCAAAGCCGTTCCGCTCAACGCAACGCAGGCGAGGTTGTTGTCGACCAGGCCGGCGTTGAGCCGCTTGGTTTCGGTCGTGTAGCGAGCACCGATGGTGAGCTTGAGCTGCTCAGTGATCGAGAAGATGTTGTGGGTGAACAGCGCCAAGTTGTTGGCGCTCTGCTTGAAGTCGTCGGTGAACCCGCGATCTTCGAGCAGGAAGCCGCCGGCGCCGGGGACCAGGCCACGGACCAGATTTTCGAGGCCGCTATTGGTGAAGATCGGCGCCGCGAACACGCCGCGGCGGGTGAACGCCTGGAAGGCCGTCAATTGCGAAAGCGGCACGAACGGCTCGGCAATGCCCGCCAGGGTTGGGTTGAAGCAGGTCGGCTGGGTCGGATCGATCAGGCCCGCGAACACCGGATTGACCGCTGCAAACCGCGCCGCGAAGCTCGCCGCCGTCAGGCAATTGGTATAGGCGTCATAGTCGCGGCCGTAGCGCAGCGTGTCGAGGCTCTGCAGTTTCTCATGGGCGTAATAGCCGCCGACCAGCCAATCGAGCTTGCCGCCCAAAGCTTCGCCCTGGAGCCGCAGCTCCTGGGTAAACGTCTTGAAGCGATTGAAGGCGACCTTATCATCGCGGTAGACGATATCGACGTTCGAATAATCGACGTCGGTACCGCGCCGCAGATCGTTATCGCGATACGCGCTGATCGAGGTCAGCTCGGCGCCGCCGAAGTCATAGACCGCCTCGGCCGACAAGCCCCAATCCTTGACGTCGCCGCGGTAGCTACGACCGGGCGAAATCACAACTTTGCGGTCGAACGGATGGTCGGGGACGATGCCGCCGAGCAGCGGGCTTTCGAGCAAAGGCTTAATGGTTGACGCAACGCGGCCGGCCGCGGTGAAGTCGCTCGCGGGCAGATAGGGCGCCGCGCAGCATTCTTCATTGCGCTTCGAATAATCGCCGATCACTCGCAGCGAGAAAGCGTCGGTCGGCTGGAACAGCACTTGCCCGCGCAGCAGCCAACGATCGCGGTTATTGACGTCGCGGCCGGAAATCAGATCCTCGACGTAACCGTCGCGTTTGAGATAAACGCCGTCGAGCCGGGCGGCGATGGTGTCGGACAAGGGCCCGGTGATGCCGAGCTCGATCCGGCGCAAATTGTAATTGCCGATGTCGAGTTGACCGTTGATCGCGGTCTGGAAGCGCGGCTTGGCGGTGATGATCGAGATCAGGCCGGCCGACGTATTGCGGCCGAACAAGGTACCCTGAGGACCGCGCAGGACTTCGACCCGGTCGAGCGGACCGAGCTCGGTCAGGCCGACACCGGTACGCGAGCGGTAGACGCCGTCGATGAACACGCCGACCGAACTTTCGAGGCCGGGATTGTCGCCGACGGTGCCGATGCCGCGGATGCGCGCGGTGGATGCGCCGGCTTCCGACTGGGTGGACGTGACGAGCAGCGATGGCGACACCTGCTGCATCTGGCGAATGTCGGTCGCGCCGGTGTTCTCGAGCGTCTCGGCGGTGATCGCACTGACCGCCAGCGGAACGTCGGACAACGCTTCGTTGCGCCGAGTCGCGGTGACGATGATGTCGCCGCCGTCGACCGGTTGCTGCTCGACCGCTGTATTGTCGACCGCGGCAGCTTCGATGGTTGCGCCTTCGGTGGGTTGCGCGGCGTCCTGGTCAGTATCGGTTTGCTGCGCCTGCGCCGGAGCGGCCAAAGCGAACAGGCCAGCTGACACTAGCCAAACGGATTTGCGCACCATTTTCCGACTCCCCCTCAGTCTTTTCCCCGAGCGAGGCTAATCCACCGATCAATACAAGGAAAGCGCAACCGCAGCCGACCACTGTCAGAATGGCTCGGGGTTGCTGCACAATTGCAACAACATCGGAATTTCGGGCGCATTCCGTAACGGAAGATTTTGCAGTTTTATCAGACCTCGAGGCAGGCGAGATCAGGTTGCGGCGTAACTTTCCAGATAGCCGCACCGCCGGCAGCGGTAAGTCGCGATTTCGATCTGCTGGGTTCCGCGCAGCTTGAGGCCGGTCCAAATGCTCTTGCGCGGAGCGCCGACGACCCATTTCGGAACCGTATAGGCGCCATGGGCCTGATCGATCGTGTAACCCGGTTCCATGCCCGACCCGCACCGCGGGCAATTCAAGGCATGGCCGACCGGATCGGCGCTCACTTGGGCGCGAGGACCATCAGCATCTGGCGACCTTCCATGCGCGGATGCGCCTCGACCTTGGCCAGCTGTTCGGTCTGTTCCTGGACCCGGCGCAGCACGGCCATGCCCAACTCGCCGTGCGCCATCTCGCGGCCGCGGAAGCGCATGGTCACTTTGACCTTGTCGCCTTCCTCGAGGAACTCGACGACCTTCTTCATCTTCGTGTCATAATCGTGGTCGTCGATGTTGGGACGCATCTTGATCTCCTTGATCTCCTGCGTCTTCTGTTTCTTGCGCTGCTCGTTGGCCTTTTTCTGGGCCTCATATTTGTAGCGCCCGATATCCAGGAACTTGGCCACCGGCGGATCGGCGTTGGGAGAAATCTCGACCAGGTCGAGTCCGACTTCAGCGGCCTGTTCGGCGGCTTCGCGCGTATACATCACGCCCAAATTTTCACCGTTTTCGTCGATCACCCGAACTTTTGGGACGGTGATGAACTCATTGTAGCGCGGGCCTGTGAATTGCGGCGGCGTCTGCGGGCGGCGCGGATAGGGCGGGGGTATAGTCTGGTCTCCAATCGATGGTGCAACATTGGCGAGTTAGGCGGTTGGGCGGTGGATGAAAAGGCCAGTCGCCGATTCGGCGGTCGTTTTCGCCAAATCCTGTGGCGGCGCGGCGTCAGCCGCTAGCGCAAGTCGGGCGGGACCGCTTCGGCCTTAATCATCGCCACCGCATCGGCGAGGCTCATCATCTGCTGCCGTTCTTCCGAGTCCATCCGACGCAGCGCGACTGTGCCCTCCTCGGCCTCGCGCTTGCCGACCACCAGCAGCAGCGGGACTTTGGCCAGGCTGTGCTCGCGAACCTTATAGTTGATCTTCTCGTTCCTGAGGTCGGTTTCGACCCGAATGCCGGCTTCGCGCAGGGCGGCAGCAACTTGCGCGCCATAGTCATCCGCATCGGACACGATGGTCGCGACCACCACCTGGACCGGCGCCAGCCAAAGAGGGAACTTGCCCGCATAATGCTCGATGAGGATGCCGATGAAGCGCTCGAACGTACCGAGAATGGCGCGGTGGAGCATCACTGGGCGGTGCTTGGCGCCGTCCTCGCCGATGTAGGTCGCGTCGAGTCGCTCGGGCAATACGGTGTCGGTCTGCATCGTCCCGACCTGCCACGTGCGGCCGATCGCGTCGGTCAGGTGCCATTCAAGCTTGGGCGCGTAAAAGGCGCCTTCGCCGGGCAGTTCTTCCCAGCCGTAGCCGGGCGTGTCACGGCCGGCCGCCCTGACCGCATCGCGCAAGGATTGCTCGGACCAATCCCACATTGCGTCGGTGCCGAAGCGCTGGTCGGGACGCAGCGCCAGTTTGATCGCATAGCTGTCGAAGCCCAGATCCTTGTAGACCGAATCGAGCAGGTCGCTGAACACCCGCACTTCGTCGATCAGCTGATCCTCGCGGCAGAAGATATGGGCGTCGTCCTGGGTGAACTGGCGCACGCGCAGGATGCCGTGGAGCGCGCCGTGCGGCTCGTTCCTGTGGCAGCAGCCGAACTCGGCGAGCCGCAGCGGCAGGTCGCGGTAGCTGGTGATGCCCTGCTTGAAGACCAACACGTGGGCCGGGCAGTTCATCGGCTTCAAGGCCATCAGGTCACCGGTGCCGGACAGAATCGGGGAGTCGTCGTCGGTCGACGGGATCTCGTCCGGGACGACGAACATATTCTCGCGATATTTGCCCCAATGGCCCGAGCGTTCCCACTGCTTGGCGTCCATCAGCTGCGGGGTCTTGATCTCGAGATAACCCGCGGCGTCAAGCCGGCGGCGCATATAGGCTTCCAGAGCGCGCCAGATGACGAAGCCCTTGGGGTGCCAAAACACGCTGCCATGGGCTTCGGCCTGGAGGTGGAACAGGTCCATTTCCTGGCCGATCTTGCGGTGGTCGCGCTTGGCCGCTTCCTCCAGCCGGACGAGATAGGCGTCGAGCTGTTTCTTGTTGAGCCAGGCGGTGCCGTAGATCCGGCTCAGCATCGGGTTCTTGGGATCGCCGCGCCAATAGGCCCCCGACACCCGCGTCAGCTTGAACGATTGTGGGTCGAGCTTGCCGGTCGAGGCGAGATGCGGCCCGCGGCACAGGTCCATCCATTTGCCGTCGCCGGTACCCGAGCGATACATCGTGATCGGCTCGCCCTCGGGCAGTTCCATGACCCATTCGGCCTTGAAGCTCTCGCCCGACTTTTCGAAGAAGGCGCGGACGTCGGACCGGGTCCACTCCTCACGCACGAGGGGCTCGTCGCGGGCAATGACGCGGCGCATTTCCTCTTCGATTACCGGCAAATCCTCGTCGGTGAACGGTCCCCGGCCGGGGGCTGGGGCGAAATCATAATAAAACCCGTCGTCGGTCGCCGGCCCAAACGTGATCTGGGTCCCCGGGAAGAGGTTCTGGACGGCTTCGGCAAGGACGTGGGCGAAGTCGTGGCGGACCAGCTCGAGCGCGTCCTGCTCGTCGCGCAAAGTGACCAGAGCGAGGCTGCCGTCACCTTCGAACGGGCGGTTGAGATCGCGCAGCTCGCCGTCGACCCGGGCCGCCAGCGCGGCCTTGGCCAGGCCGGGGCCGATCGCCGCGGCGACGTCGGCCGGGGTCGAGCCCTCGGGCATTTCCCGGACGGACCCGTCCGGGAGGGCAATCTTGAACATGCGGCTCATGGCGCTCGCCCCTAGCGGGCGCAGCGCCGGCCCTCAAGCTAGTCGACCAGAGCAGGCTCGAGGATCTCCTCGGCGCGGACGAACAGCTGGGTATCGATGACCGCGCCCGAGGCGTGGACGTTCTCGCGCACCTGCTCGGGCCGCGAGGCGCCGATGATCGCAGCGGCGACATTGGGTTCGCGCAGCACCCAAGCGAGCGCGAACTGGGACAGCGTCAGCCCGGCTTCAGCGGCCAGCGGCTTGAGCTGCTGGACCGCGCGCAGGACCTTGGGTTCCATCAGCCGGTCCATGTAGCCGCCCATCTGCTTGCTGGTCGCGCGGGTTCCCGGCGGCGGCGGCTGGTCCGGATCATATTTGCCGGTGAGCACGCCCTGGCCGAGCGGCGACCAGACGATCTGCGAGATGCCATTGTCGGCGCACAATGGGATGACCGCATCCTCGGGTTCGCGCCAGACCAGCGAATATTGCGGCTGGCTCGACACGAATTTGGCGACGCCGGTCAGGTCGAGCGCGGCCTGAATCCGTTCCGCCGGCCATTCCGAGAAACCGATGTAGCGGACCTTGCCGCTGTCGACCGCGCGGGTCAGCGCCGCCATCGTTTCCTCGAGCGGCGTGTCCCGGTCGTAGCGGTGGCACTGGTAGAGATCGATGGTTTCGACCTGGAGCCGCTTGAGCGACGCATCGAGCTGCTTCTCGACTTGGGCGGCGGACAGGCCGCGGTCGCTGTCGCTCATCGGGAAATAGAGCTTGGTGGCCAGCACATAACTGTCCCGCGCACGGTCCTTGAGGGCGTGGCCGAGGAAGGTCTCGGCCGCCCCGCCGCCGTAGACATTGGCGGTGTCGATGAAATTGATCCCCTGATCGAACGCTTCGTCGAGGCAGGCTCGGGCCGCTTCGGCCTCGACCCCGCCGCCGTAGGTCAGCCACGAACCGAGCGCGATTTCCGAGACCTCGAGGTCGCTGTCGCCGATCTTGCGGTATTTCACGGCTGTCTCCTGCTAGTTGCTGGCTCAACCAGTCCGGGCGCGGCCTGTTCCGCGATCGGTCGGATCGAGCGGACAAAGAAAATCCCCGGCGAAGCAGGTGCTTCGCCGGGGAGGTTCATGACGCTGTCGTTTTCCGCAGCGTCCGCACTATGGGCTCCCGCTACTTTGCGGGAATTCCCTTAGCCGCGCTCGCCAGCGCTCGGCGGCGGCGGCGGCGGCGGAGGCGGCGGCGGCGGCGGGCACATGTCCGTCGCCATGATCACCGAGCCGTCCGAGCACGTCTGCGTCGCGGGAGGCGGCGGAGGCGGCGGCGGGGGCGGCGGCGGCGGCGGCGGCGGCGGTGCCGGCGGCGCGAAGTTGTAGATCAGGCTGAGCAGCAGCGAGTGCGACGCGAAACGATTGCTCGAGTCGAACGACGCCACGCCACCACTTCCGTTCGGACCACCGGCGAAGGTGAAATCGTCATGGAAGTTGAGCTTGCCGGTGCGGAAGTAGCGATACTTAAGCCCGACATCGACCTGATCGCTGAGGGCGGTGCGAACACCGGCAATCAGCTGCCATGCCCAGGCGTTGTCCTTGTCGCCAAACTCCTTGACCCTGGCACGGCCGAAACCGCCGCCAACATAACCGCTGAAGCCGGCGTCATTGCCGAAATCGAGCAGTCCGTTGCCCATCACGGAGAGCACCTTGGCGCTGCCGTTGATGTTGAAGTCGCTATCGGTGAAGGTCGAGCCGGTGGCGAGGTTGAATGCCGTCAGGAAGCCGTTGTCGACATCGATGCCCTTGGCCTTGGCCTGCTTGTAGCCGAGTTCGGCTTCAAGACGGAACATCCCGAAGTCGTAGCCGCCGATCATGTCGACGTCGTAACCCTTCTTGAGATTGATATCGGCGAAATGGCCGATAGCAATATCGGGCCGGGTCGGAGTGTTGGTCGTAAAATCGACCGCTCCGTCCAGGCTCTGGTCCTTGGGGAACAGAATGCCCCCTTCGAGACCGATATAACCGGCGTTGTCACGAGCGACCGCCGGTGAGGCGATGGTCGCCGCAGCAACCGCCGCGAGAAGATATTTGCGCATTGAGTTTACCCCTTGTGGCGCTTGATTGGCGGCTCCCTAACCGCCCGGCTTGGGGAAAGTTTCAGGTTGCAAAAGCCGCGACGGGATTTGAAATGAAACTGATGCAAAAAGCACACACATCCCTTCAGCGGGGCCGGTTGGCGCCCGCCCGCCAGAGGCCTCGCCGAGCGCCATCTTGCCTCTGTTCAGCGGCTGCCGATTGGGCCTAGGCCGCCAAATGCCCGAGTCCCAGCCAGCGCTCGACTTCGTGAAAACCGGTGACGGCCTGCGCCTCGCCTATCGACTCCGCCCGGCAACCGCGCCGACGCTGGTCTTCCTGCCGGGCTACGCATCGGACATGGACGGGACCAAGGCGCTCGCGCTTGATGCCTATGCGGCAAGTCGCGGCGTGGGGCTGCTGCGGTTCGATTATTCGGGCACCGGTTCGTCCGGGGGCGCTTTCGAGGACGGGACGCTGTCCGGCTGGCTGGCCGAGGCGCTGGAGCTGGTCGAGCGGCTGGTAGATAGCCCGCTGATCCTGGTCGGATCGTCGATGGGGGCGTGGATCGCCCTCCACCTCGCGCTCCGCTTGCCGCATCGGGTCGAGGCGCTGGTCGGGATCGCGGCGGCGCCCGACTTCACCGAGTGGGGCTACACCAGCGAGCAGCAAGCGGCGCTGCGGCGGAACGGCCGCTACCATCGCCCCAATCCTTATGGCGGCAATTCCCAGCTGACCACGCTCGCCTTGTGGCAGTCAGGCCAGGAGCTGCGGCTGCTCGATGGACCGATCGCGATCGATTGCCCGGTGCGGCTGGTCCACGGCGCTGCCGACCGCGACGTGCCGCTGGCGATCCCGACCAAGCTGATGGACCAGCTGCGTTCAGCCGATGTCCAGCTGAACATTCTAAAGGGCGGCGGCCACCGCTTGTCGGAACCGCATGAGATCGACGTCATCGTCAGAACTGTCGCCGCCCTTCTGGAGCCCCAACCATGATCCTGTTGATTGCCGCCGCCCTCGCCGCCACTGCCGCGCCCGCGCCCTCACCCACGTCCCCGGCGAATGCGCCCGCCGCGGCGCCGAGCGCCGGGCAGTGCGCCGCTGGAGTGACTCCGGACGCCCTGGTCTGCCGCGCGCTCGAGGCGAGCAAGGCCGGCCACCCCGAAGTCGCCGCCGAGGCGTTCGAGCAGGCGGCCCAGGCGACCGCCGAGGGCGATCCGGCCAAGTCGCGAATGCTTGCCGGCGCGGGCAATATGTGGATCGCCGCCGGCCAGCCGGGCAAGGCCGCGCTGGCGCTCGACCGGGCGCTGACCGGGCCCGGGCTCGAGGCCGAGCAGCGCGGCGAGGCCTTGCTTGACCGGGCGCGGGCGGCCGAGGCGCAGAACGACCTCAAGTTCGCCCGGGCCAAGCTCAACGAAGCCCATGCGACGATCTCCGACGACCCGTTCTACTGGTATTTCTCGGCCGCGCTGGCGATCCGCGAACTCGACAAGACGACCGCCCAGGCCGCCATCGGCAAGGCCCTCAGCATGGCGCCGGCCGACCCCTCGATCCTGTTCGAGGCCGGCCATGTCGCGCATTTCGCCGGCAACGACGCCCAGGCCCGGACCTATTGGAACCAGGCGGCGCAGTTCGATCCCCAGGGGCAGGTCGGCAAGGCGGCGCGCGACGCGATCGCCATGCTCACCGTGCCGGTGACGCACAAGACCACGCCCTAGCGCCGCCTGCCCAACTGCCGGCCTGCCTTTCTGCTGGCCCGCTGGCCCGCCGCGCTAGCCGATGTCGTAGTCGATCGTCGTCACCACCCGGACCTTCTGGAACGGCGATCCATTGCCCGACGAACCGCAATCCTCGCAGCTGTCGCCGTCGCGCGCACCAACCGAGAAATAGCCCTGGCTGGCGGTCTTGATGCGGCCGACCGCCGACCCGCTGTCGCGCGCGAACTGCTCCGCGCTGAGCCGGGCATTGCGATTGGCCTCGGCGATCATTTCCGGCTTGAGCGCATTGAGCCGTGTGAACACGTAGCTGACGTATGAGCCGCTCATCGGCACGCCGTCGCGGATCAGCTCGGACTGGCGCGCATCGGCCGCGCGCACCCGCATCGCGTCGCGGCTGCGCAGCTGGATCGAGCGGCTGACCGTGACCCGCTCCTGCTGGCGGTCCTTATTATATTGCTGGCTGGCGCTGATCGCTGTGTCGCTTACCTCGTCCGGCTTGAACCCGGCCTTGGCGAAGAATGCGCGAACCGCCCGGCTCTTGTCGTCGACCGACGCCTGGACCGGCGCCAGCGTCGTGCCCTCGTCGGAGAACGACACCGTCCAGGTCGCCAGGTCGGCGGTCACATCGCGCTCGGAAACGCCGCGGACGGTGACCGTCCGCTCGGCCATCTTGGCGCGCCGCAAGCCGTCGCCGAGCACATAGCCGCTGGTCGTCAGGCCCATCGAGAAGATCGCCACCGCGCCCAGAAGGACGGCACGGCTGCCCTGCAATGTCTGAAGCATGTTCTTGTACCCTGCGTTCGTCGTATGATGACAGCCACCGGTCACGATTGCCGGTCACGGTTGTCGACGAACCGTGCAATAATAGCGATGAATTGAGCGAGGCCAAATGAAATTCCTGCATTCGATGCTGCGCGTGTCCGATCCCGAGGCGACCGTTGCATTTTTCCAACGCCTCGGGCTCGAGGAACGCCGCCGGATGGACGTCCCCCAGGGCCGCTTCACGCTGATTTTCCTGGGTGTTCCGGGCGATCCGGGCGGCGAGGTCGAGCTGACCCACAATTGGGACCAGGGCGATTATCCCGGCGGCCGCAATTTCGGCCACCTCGCTTACCAGGTCGACGACATCTACGCGTCGTGCGAGCGGCTGATGGAGGCGGGCGTGACCATCAACCGGCCGCCGCGCGACGGACATATGGCGTTCGTCCGCTCGCCCGACGGGATTTCGATCGAGCTGCTCCAGAAGGGCGATTCTCTGGCGCCCGCCGAACCGTGGGCGCCGATGCCCAATTCGGGTGAATGGTGATGCTCGAGATTGTCGCCGTTCCGGCCTTCACCGACAATTACATCTGGCTGGTCCACGACCACGCCAGCGGCGAGACTGCGGTGGTCGATCCGGGCGACGCCGCGCCGGCGCTGGCCGAGACCACGCGCCGCGACTGGGCGATCACCCAGGTGTGGAACACGCATTGGCACCCCGACCACACCGGCGGCAATCTGGCGGTCAAGGCGGCAGTGACCGATGCGAGCGGCTCCTGCACCGTGTCCGGGCCGGCGAGCGAGACGATTGCCGGGCGCGACATCGCGCTGGCCGATGGCGACGAGTTGCGGATCGGCGAGCATCGCGGCCGGGTGATCGCAATCCCCGGCCATACGCTCGGCCATGTCGCGCTGCACTTCGACGACGCGCGGGTCGCATTCGTCGGCGATACCTTGTTCGCGATGGGCTGCGGCCGGCTGTTCGAGGGGACCCCGCAGCAAATGTATGGATCGCTCAAGCGGCTGACGTCGCTGGCGGACGAAACCGCGCTTTATTGCGGCCACGAATATACGCTAGCCAACGCCCGTTTCGCCGCTCATGCCGAGCCGGACAATCCGGCGATCGCGGCGCGGCTCGATGCTGTTCAGCGTTTGCGCTCGGCCGGGCAGATCACCTTGCCCACTACGGTCGCCGAGGAGCTTGCGACCAATCCGTTCGTTCGAGCTTCGGACTGGGAGCAATTTGCCCAGCTCCGATCAGACAAAGACAGCTTTCGTTAATCCGGACGGGCGCTCATGGAATGACCACGCACACTGCAAGGAGATTTGCGATGCGGTGCATGTCTCTGCTTCTCATGACGGCAGCCCTCGGGGCCTGCTCGACTGCCCCGCAACCTGGCCGCACGGCCGAGGCCGAGGCGCATCTCGACAAGGTTCTGGCCGGCAAGGCGCCAGGTAACCCGATCAATTGCCTGCCCCATTACCGCGCCAACGACATGGTCGTGATCGACGACAATACGGTCGTCTTCAAGGACGGCCGGACGGCCTACCGCAACGACTTCCAGGGCGGCGCCTGCTCCAATCTCGGCAGTGGCTTCTATGCGCTGGTGACGCGCACGTCGGGCGGGCAAGGCCTGTGCCGCGGCGATATCGCGCAGATCCTCGACACCAGCTCCGGGATGACCGTCGGCAGCTGCGTGCTGGGCGATTTCGTGCCGTACCGGCCGACGCGCAGCTAAACTAACTGAGCGCCTATTTCTTGTAGAGCGCGTCGAGCCGGTCGCTGTACGCCTCCTTGATTACGTGACGGCGGATTTTCATCGACGGCGTGAGCTGTTCATTATCGATCGTGAACGCGCCGTCGGCGACGATGAAGCGGCGGACCTTCTCGACGATCGACAGCTCGCGGTTGACCCGGTCGACGGCCGCACCAAGACTGTGCTGGAGGTCCGCTCCACCGGCATATTCGGGATCGGGCACAAGCAGCGCGACGAGGTGCGGACGGCGGTCGCCATAGACCATCGCCTGGGCAATTTCGGGCTGGAGGGTGAGCATCCCCTCGACCCGCTGGGGTGAGACATTGTCGCCCTTGTCGTTGACGATCAGATCCTTCTTGCGGTCGGTGATGACGATCCGGCCCTTGGTGTCGAGATAACCGACATCGCCGGTCGCCAGCCAGCCGTCCTTGAGAACTCGCGCGGTTTCTTCCGGCGCGCGCCAATAGCCGTGCATCACCAGCTCCCCGCGGACCATGATCTCGCCATCCTCGGCGATGCGCACTTCGGCCCCCTTCACCGGCGGCCCGACGGTGTCCATGCGGATGCCCGCCTTGGGCCGGTTGCAGCTGATCACCGGCCCCGCTTCGGTCTGGCCGTAGCCCTGCAGCAGGGTCAGCCCGAGCGAGTGGAAGAACATCCCGACCTCGGGATTGAGCGGCGCCCCGCCCGAGACCATCGCCTTGATCCGGCCGCCGAATTTCGCCCGCACCTTGCGCCGCATGGTGACCGACAGCAGCCCGTCCATCGGCAGGTCCCACGGCATCACCCGGCCGTTGTAGCGGCTCGACCCGATGAACAAGGCGCGCTTCAGCAGATAGTGCGACAGCCCGCTCTTGGTGACGGTCTTGAGGATTCGCGTCCGCAGCATCTCGAACAGCCGGGGGACCACGACCATGATCGTCGGTCGCACTTCCTCGATGTTGGCGGCGAGCTTCTCAAGGATCTCGGCGTAATAGATTTGCGCCCCGAGCCCGACCGGGAAATGCTGGCCGCCCGAATGTTCGTAGGCGTGACTGGCCGGAAGGAACGACAGGAACACTTCGTCGTCCCAGCCGAAATCGGTCGAGATGATGTCGGCCGCGCCGGCGATGTTGGCGAGGATCGCGCCATGGTGCTGCTGCACCCCGCGCGGCGCGCCGCCGGTGCCGCTTGTGTAGATGATGCAGGCGAGGTCCTCGCGCTTGACCGCCTCCATCCGCCGCCCGAGCGCCGCAACGTCCGGGTTGCCCGCAACCAGATCGTCCCAATGATTATAGTCGACCTGGTCGGTCGGCTGGCCGGTGCGGATGTTCTCCATGTCGATGATGTGGTGGCATTCGGAGGCGAAGATCACCGCCGGGATCAGCGTCTTGGCCAGCTTCTGGCCCGATACGATCACTGCCTTGGCCGCCGAATTGCCGAGGATATGGGTGTGATCGCGGGTGGTGTTGGTGGTGTAGGTCGGGACCGTGACGCAACCCGCCGCCATGATCCCGAGGTCGGCGATCAGCCACTGCGGCCGGTTCTCGCTGACCAGCATCACCCGGTCGCCGGGTTCCAGTCCGAGCCGTTTGAGGCTTTCGGCCAGCGCCGCGACCTGGCGAGCCGCTTCGCGCCAGCTGATCGGCTGCCACGCACCCTCGCGCTTGGCCCACAGGAAGGGCTTGTCGCCCTTCTCCGCGGCACGCGTCAGGAACATCGAAACGAGGTTCGGGAAATGTTCGAGCTGCCGAGCTGCCATGCGAGCTTCTTAACCGATCGTTGCGCCAGCGCCAGCGCCGGACCAGCGATGGCGTGGACGATACGCCGGGCTTACGCTACTCGCCTCCGCCGATGCGCCTGATCCAAAAGCTTTTATCGATTGTTGCGAGTGTCTCGGTGGCGGCCTGCGCCGCGCCCGCCCAACCGCTCACCGATCATCGGCCGGCGACCATCGAGCCGTTCGTCATCGCCGCGAATCCGCTCGCGGCGGAAGCCGGCGTCAATGTCCTCAAGCACGGCGGGACTGCGGCCGACGCCGCGGTCGCGGTCCAGGCGATGCTGTCGCTGGTCGAACCGCAAAGCTCGGGCATCGGCGGCGGCGCGTTCATGACCTACTATGATGCGCACAGCCGCAAGGTAGCGATTTACGACGGCCGCGAGGTCGCCCCGGCCCAGGCCACCGAAGGCATGTTCCTCGGCCCCGACGGCGCGCCCGTGTCGTTCGACACCGCCGTCCTCAGCGGCCGCGCCACGGGCGTGCCTGGCGCCGTCCGGATGCTCGCGCTGGTTCAGCAGGAACAGGGTCATTTGAAGTGGCGCAGCCTTTTTGGAGATGCCCGGCGAACCGCTGCCGACGGGTTCACCGTCAGCCCGCGCCTCGCCCGCTTCGTCCACGGACAATTTGCCGAGAACAAGGCGCCCGACGTGCTCGCCTATTTCTCGAAGGCCGACGGGCAATTGGTCGAGGCCGGCGACCAGTTGCGCAACCCCGCCTACGCCGAATTCCTCGGCCGCCTGGCCGACCAGGGACCGGCCGCGCTTTACGCCGGCTCGACCGCGGCCAAGATCGTCGCCCGAACCCGCGCGGCGCCGCTCGGCGGATCGATGACCATGGCCGACCTGGCCGATTACCGCCCGATCAAGCGCGAACCGTTGTGCGGTTTGTATCGGCTCTATCTGGTGTGCGTCCCGCCGCCGCCGTCGAGCGGGGTCGGCCTGCTCGAATTGCTCAAGATGGTCGAGCGAACCGACCTTGCGGCGCGCGGCCCGACCGACCCGCAAGCCTGGTTCGAGTTCGCCGAGGCGAGCCGGCTGATGTACGCCGACCGCGACCAATATGTCGGCGATCCGGCGTTCGTGACGGTGCCAACCGCCGGGCTGCTCGACCCCGCCTACATCGCCAACCGGGCGCGCCTGATCGGCCGCACCGCGGGCGCTCCCCCAGCCGCTGGAGCGCCGAGTGGAGCGACCGTCGCCGGCGCGGACAAAACGCTCGAGCCGACCGGCACGTCGCACTTCATCATCCGCGACGCCGGCGGCAACGTCGTGTCGATGACCACCACCGTCGAGTCGCTCTTCGGCACCGGGCGGATGGTGGACGGCTTCTTCCTCAACAACCAGCTGACCGATTTCTCCTTCGCCCCGCGCGACGACCGGAGCCAGCTGTCCGCCAACGCGGTCGCACCGGGCAAGCGCCCGCGCTCGTCGATGGTCCCGGCCATCCTGCTGACCAGCGACGGTCAGTTCGCCGGCGCGTTCGGATCGGCCGGCGGAAGCGCGATCCTCGCTTATGTCGCCAAGTCGACGGTCGCCGCGATCGACTGGAACTTGCCGGTCCAGCAGGCGCTCGACTTGCCCAACCTCGTCGCGCGCGGGCCAAACTTCAACGGTGAAGTGACCAAATTCTCGCCCGAGATCCTGGCCGGATTGCGGGCACGCGGAATCGACCTTAAGCCGGGCCAGGGCGAAGATTCTGGCGTTCACGCCGTAATGATTCGCGACGGGGGACGGATCGACGGCGGCTATGATCCGCGGCGCGAGGGAGTGGTCCGGATCCTAACCTGTGCCGACCGCCTCGGCGATGGTCGCCAACCCGGCGCCGTGGAGCCGCTGCGCCAGCCCGCGTGCAATTGACCGGGCGATCCCGGGCCCGCGATAGACCATGGCCGTGTACAGCTGGACCAGGCTGGCGCCGGCCCGGATGCGGTCCCACGCATCCTCGGCGGTGGCGATCCCGCCGACACCGATCAGCGGCAATTGCCCACCGCTAGCGCTGCGGAACTGGCGCAGCGCGTCGAGCGCCAGCAGCTTGAGCGGTTCACCCGAAAGCCCGCCGGATTCGCCGGCATGGCGGGACCTGAGCGGCGGCCGCGACACAGTGGTGTTGGCGACGATCAGCGCTTCGACCCCGTGGTCGAGCGCGGCGCGGACTATCCGTCCGGAGTCACCGTCGCCAAGATCAGGGGACACTTTCAGGAACACCGGTGGGCCCGCCGCCGGCCGGGCCTCGCGCACCGCGGCGAGCAGTTCGTCGAGCGCGCCTTGGTCCTGCAGCCCGCGCAGACCCGGCGTGTTGGGCGACGAGATGTTGATCGCCAGATAGCGCGCGACCCCGGCCATCGCCCGCACCCCGCTAACATAATCGGCGACGCGGTCGGCGCTGTCCTTGTTGGCGCCGATGTTGACGCCAATGATGCCATGGCCGGCGTTGCACTGCTGCAGCCGCTCGAACGCCGCGACCTGCCCGCGATTATTGAAACCCAAGCGGTTGATCACCGCGCGGTCCTCGCGCAGCCGGAACAGCCGCGGCCGCGGATTGCCGGCTTGCGCGCGTGGCGTCACCGTGCCGATCTCGACAAAGCCGAAGCCGAGCCCGAGCATCTGCACCGGCACTTCGGCATCCTTGTCGAACCCGGCGGCGAGCCCGACCGGCGATGGGAAAGCGAGGCCGGCGACGGTGGTCCGAAGCGACTGCGGCTGGGGCCGCGGCGGGTGGCTCGGCGCGAGCTTGAGCGCGGCGACGGTTGCGCGATGCGCGGTTTCCGCGCCGAGGGCGAACGCAAGCGGTCGAATGAGCGGATAAAGCGCCATCGTCCGACCGCCTATACGGTTGCAGTTTTCCAGCCAAGCGCCTAAATCGGACGGGAAAGCTCCGAATTAGATGCGACTCACTCACCTTGCCGACTATGCGGTCGTGCTGATGACCGCCGCCGCCCGGCGGGGTGAAGCGGTGCGCCTGTCATCGGCCGACCTCGCGCAGGAGACCGGCGTGCCGCTGCCAACCGCGCAGAAATTGATGGGAAATCTTGCGACAGCCGGCCTGCTGACCAGCGTTCGCGGCGCCGGCGGCGGGTTCATGCTCGCCCGGCCGGTGAACGCAATCAGCCTGGCCGACATCGTCGAAGCGGTCGAAGGGCCGATTGCCATGACCATGTGCAGTGGCGGCGACGGACCGTCCGAATGCGCACTCGACGCCAATTGCCGGGTCAAGCCGCATATGGGCATCGTAAGCGACGCGGTGCGCGGAGCACTGGGCGCCGTGAGTCTCCAGTCACTGGCGAGCAACCGATGAACGAGGCCGTCAAGAATCGCGAGCTCAAGAAGACGATCGCCAAGGATTACGAGTGGGGCTTTTCGTCCGACATTGAGCAGACCTTCGCGCCCAAGGGCCTCAATGAGGACACGGTTCGCTTCATCTCGGCCAAGAAGAACGAGCCCGAGTGGATGCTCGAATGGCGGCTGAAGGCGTATCGCGCCTGGCTCGAGATGGAGGAGGTCAGCTGGGCCAAGCTCGACCTGCCGGTGATCGATTACCAGGACGCCTATTATTACGCCGAACCCAAGGCGCGGCCGAAGATCGGCAGCCTCGACGAGGTCGATCCCGAGATCTTGCGGGTCTATGCCAAGCTCGGCATCCCGATCGAGGAGCAGAAGGTGCTCGCCGGGGTCGAAGGTGCGCGCAAGGTCGCGGTCGACGCGGTGTTCGACAGCGTCTCCGTGGCGACAACTTTTCGAGAAGAATTGAAGCGCGCGGGCGTGATCTTCCTATCGATCTCGGAAGCGATCCGCGAGCATCCGGAGCTGATCAAAAAGTACCTTGGATCGGTGGTGCCGCAGCGCGACAATTATTTCTCCTGCCTCAACGCCGCGGTCTTTTCCGACGGGACCTTTGTGTTCGTCCCCGAGGGCGTCCGCTGCCCGATGGAATTGAGCACCTATTTCCGCATCAACGCCGAGAACACCGGCCAGTTCGAACGCACCCTGATCGTCGCCGAAAAGGGCAGCTACGTGTCCTATCTCGAAGGCTGCACCGCGCCGATGCGCGACGAGAACCAGTTGCACGCCGCGGTGGTCGAGATCTTCGCGCACGAGGATGCAGAAGTGAAATACTCGACGGTGCAGAACTGGTACCCCGGGGATGCCGAGGGCAAGGGCGGAATCCTCAACTTCGTCACCAAGCGAGCGTTGTGCTCGGGGGCGCGATCGAAGGTCAGCTGGACCCAGGTCGAGACCGGCAGCGCGATCACCTGGAAATATCCGAGCTGCATCCTCAAGGGCGAAGGCAGCGTCGGCGAATTCTATTCGGTCGCGCTGACCAACAACCGCCAGCAGGCCGACACCGGAACCAAGATGGTGCACATCGGCGCCAACACGCGCTCGACCATTGTCAGCAAGGGCATCAGCGCGGGCCGCAGCAACAACACTTATCGTGGGCTGGTGAAGGTGCTTCCCGGCGCGGACAATGTGCGCAATTTCACCCAGTGCGATTCCCTGCTGCTCGGTGACCAATGCGGGGCGCACACCGTGCCATACATCGAGGTCAAGAACCCAACCGCGCAGATCGAGCATGAAGCGACCACGAGCAAGATCAGCGACGATCAATTGTTCTACGCGATGTCGCGCGGATTAGACGCCGAAAGCGCGGTCGCGCTGATCGTGAATGGGTTTGCGCGGGAAGTGCTCAAACAGCTGCCGATGG
>JBDTRT010000099.1:0-39793 GCA_039931595.1 Sphingomicrobium sp. | reverse complement strand
ACGTGGCGTTCGTCGAGGAGGTGCTGGCCAATGTGCTGCGCGCCAACCAGCGGCGCATTTCGATCGACGAAATTCAGACCCAGGTCGCCGAGCATTATCGCATCCGCAAGGCCGAGATGACCTCGGCCCGTCGCGCTCGCGAAGTCGCCCGCCCGCGCCAGGTCGCAATGTATTTGTCCAAGCAACTGACGCCCAAATCGCTGCCCGACATCGGCCGCCGCTTTGGCGGGCGCGATCACACGACGGTGATCCACGCGGTCAAGCAGATCGAGCGCCTGCGCGCCAATGACGCCGAGCTGGACGCTGACATTCGCTTGCTGACGAGGCAACTCGAAGGCTGAGAGCAAGCAGTCTTCGGCACCCCGAAGCCGAAGAGAAAGGCCCGGCCGGAGCGATCCGACCGGGCCTTTCCTTTTGACCTTACTTAAAGCGGCGCTCAATAAGCCCGCGGCGGGGCCGGTGCGCGCGCCGGCGGCGGCACCGTGATCTTGACCGTTTCGCCGTTGCGGCCCGGGAATCCGGTGAACATCGCCTCGACCAGATTGGGCACGATGCGGTTGAGATCGTCTGTCGTCGAGCGCGCTCGGGCGTGGCCTTCGAACACCGACTGATTGTCGCCCTTGCGGCGAATATCGAGATCGAGCTTGCTCTTATACTCGATATACCTCTGAACCCCGCTGCCATAGCCGCCGCCATACCAGAACGGGTCGTCCCAGCCGTAGAAGAACGGGCTGCCGTAGCCCCCGAAGCGCGAGTAGAATGGCCGATAGCCATAGCCGAACCCGCCATAGCCGTAGCGGTTGTTGGCAAACGGATCCTGGACATATTCGGTCGTGCCCTGGTCGACGTCATAGCCGACGTTGACGATCAGCGTCGCCGCCTGCGGGCTGGCCGCTGGCGCAAAGCCCTGCGCCGCCATGGCCTGCGACACATAGCTTCCAAACCGCTGGAACTCGAGGCTGCCGATCAGCCGCTGGTCCATCGGCAGGACGTAATAGCTCTGCCCGGCGGGGGCCGGCATCGCCTGGTAACGGGAAACCTGGGCCGGGAATCCGGTCGCGCAACCGGAAAGTCCGATCGCGGCGGATCCAATGAGCAGTGCTCCGGTCAGCTTATTGATGATGTTCATGACGCGCCTCGAGTCGGACTGAGTCGGAAAATTCCGTGTAGATCCGGACCCTTAATACTGAAACGCGGCTGAACTGTCGATTAAGCGAGGCGTGGGCGCGATAGGCCGACCGCCTCATACGCCCGGGCCAGCGTCGGAGCGGCCAGCTCGGCCGCCTTGGCCGCGCCATCGCTGAGCAGGGCATCGAGCATCGCCGGATCGCTGCGAAATTTTTCGAGCCGCGACCGCAGCGGCGTCAGCAATCCGACCACTGCTTCGGTCAGGACCGGCTTGAAGGCGCCGAACCCTTGCCCGGCAAAGCGGCCCAGCACCTGCTCGACGCTTTCCCCGCTGATGGCCGCATAAATGCCGACCAGATTACGCGCTTCGGGCCGGCCGGCGAGCAGTTCGGGATCGTCGGGCAGCGGCTCGGGATCGGTCTTGGCCTTGCGGATCTTCTGCGCGATTAGCTCGTCGCTGTCGGTCAAATTGATCCGGCTCATGTCCGACGGGTCCGACTTGGACATTTTCGCGGTGCCGTCGCGCAGCGACATGATGCGCGCCGCCGACCCGCCACCGATGAACGGCTCGGGCGGCACGAACAATTCGACGTCGAAGTCGGTGTTGAACTTGATCGCGATGTCGCGGGCGAGCTCGATATGCTGCTTCTGATCGTCGCCGACCGGGACGTGAGTCGCGCGGTAGAGCAGGATGTCGGCCGCCTGCAGCACCGGATAAGCGTAGAGCCCGAGCGAGGCGCCTTCGCGGCTCTTGCCCGATTTCTCTTTGAACTGGGTCATCCGGTTGAGCCAGCCGATGCGCGCTGTGCAGCTCAGGATCCACGCCAGCTCGGCGTGGGCCGGAACCGCGCTATGGGCGAACACGATCGACTTGTCGGGGTCGATCCCGCTGGCAATCAGCGCCGCCGCCATCTCGCGCACGCTCGAGCGCAGCTGGGCCGGATCGGGATCGACCGTCAGGGCATGCAGGTCGGCGAGGAAGAACAGGCACTCGGCCTCATCCTGCATCCGCACCCAGCGCAGGATCGCGCCGAGCAGATTGCCGAGGTGGAGGTCGCCGGTCGGTTGGATCCCGGACACCACGCGCATCGCCTGGCGGGGCGCCTCAGCCGGCATCGGCGGTCGGCTTGCGGCGCTTGAGCAGCGTCCGCAGTTCGTCCTTGTCGGTCCCGCCGAACAGCCACACCAGCGGAAAATAGACCGCCATCCCGCCGCCGACGATGGCGATCACGCCGGCCAGCCGGTGGCCGACCGAACCGGCGAACCAGTCCGCCAGCAGCCAGCGGATGGCGATTAGCGCGGCGACCATCGCCGCTCCGGCGAGCAATTGCCGGGCGATCCGCGAGGCCAGCCAGCCCTCGATCCGGAAATGCCCGCGGCGGTGAAGGATGACGTAGAGGATCACGCAGTTGAGCCACGAGCAGAGCGCGATCGCCGAGGCTAGGCCGGCAATCCCGAACGGCGGGATCAGCGCGAAGTTGAGCCCGACGTTGGCGAGCAGCACGACGACCGCGGTCTTGACCGGCGTCGCCGTGTCCTGGCGCGCGTAAAAACCCGGGGTCAGCACCTTGACCAGGACATAAGCGGGCAGGCCCATGACGATTATCGCCAGCGTCAGCGCGGTGATCGAAGCGTCGGCGGCGCTGAACCGGCCGCCCTGGAACAGGGCCGACACCAGCGGCCCGGCGCTGACGATCAGCGCCAGCGCGGCGGGCAGGCAGAGCAGCATCGCCAATTCGGCCGCCTGGCCCTGGACCCGCGCCGCTTGCTCGCCTTCGCCGGCGCCGACATGGCGGCTGACCTGGGGCAGGATGGCGGTCCCGAGCGCGGCGCCGATCACTCCCAGCGGCAGCTGGTTGAGGCGGTCGGCATAGTTGAAATAGCTCATCGCGCCGGTGCCGATGCGGGTCAGGAAGAAGGTGTCGATGAAGGCGCTGATCTGGTAGACGCCGGCGCCGAGCGTGGCCGGGATCACGACCCGCACGAACTGCCGTACGCCGGGCGTCATCCGCGGCCGCCGGATCTTGAGCACGATCCCGGCGCGGGCGCAGGCCGCGATCAGCAGCCCGATCTGGAGGACTCCGCCAAGGGTCACGCCGATCGCCAGCGCGGTCGCGGTGACATGCCCGCCGGTCGGCACCATGATCAGCGCGGTCAGCATCGCCAGGTTGAGCAGCGCCGGGGCGAACGCGGCGGCGGTGAAGCGCGCCAGCGAGTTGAGGATTCCGGCGAACAGCGACACCAGGCTGATCAGGATCAGATAGGGAAAGGTGATCCGGGTGAGGAAGGTCGCAAGCGCCAGTTTCTCGCCGTGATAGCCCGAGATCGCCGCCACGAAGAGCGGCATGATAATCTCGAACACGACGGTGAACAGGACCAAAGTCGGAACGAACACCGCCAGCACTTCTTCCGAGAAATTGCGGGCTTCGCTTTCCCCGCCCTTGCCATGCAGCCGCTGGCTGTAGAGCGGCACGAAGCCGGCCGAAAAGGCGCCTTCGCCGAACAATCGGCGGAACGTGTTGGGCAGCCGGAAGGCGACGAAAAACGCGTCGGCCTGCCAGCTCGCGCCCATCACCCGCGACATCAGCATCTCGCGGCCAAAGCCGGCGATCCGGCTGACCAGGGTAAGGCCGCCGATGGTCCCCGTCGCCTTGAGCAGGTTCACCGGCGTGCGCTTTCGCTAGGGACGGCGATCAGGCGTTGCCGGAAGTGTCGGTGGGCTCGGCATTCCCGTTCGAACCCTCGCTTGCCAGGGTGTCCTGGCCGGCGATCTCGCCTTGCGCCTGCTGCGCCGCTTGGAGCTGCGCCATATAGGCCGCGCCGAAGTCGATCGGGTCGAGCAGGAGCGGTGGGAAGCCGGTGTTCTGCGACGAATCCGCGATGATCTGGCGGACGAACGGGAACAATAGGCGCGGCGCCTCGATCAGCAGGAACGGGTTGAGCGCATCCTCCGGGAAATTGCGCAGCCCGAACAGTCCGGCGTAGCTGAGGTCAATCAGGAAGTGGACGCCGTGCTCGGAGCGCGCCGCCACGTCGATCTTGAGCACGACTTCGTGGACATCGTCGGCGAGCTTGTCGATGGCGATGTTGAACTGCACTTCGAGCTGCGGCTGGACCTGCCATTGGAAGGCCTGCGGAGAGCTCGGGCTTTCGACCGACAAATCCTTGATATACTGCGCGATTGTTGCGACTTGCGGCTCATTGTCCGGATCCGCGGCGCCGTTGCCGCGATCGATCGGGTCCTGGTCGGCCATGCTGCTTGGTCCTCAATCTGGTTGGTCACATTTGTGGATGATCGGCGGACCCACAAACGAGGCCTGCGCGTTGCGGGGGCGACTAGCAGCCGCATGAATCGGGCGCAATGGCGCGCCGCGGGTTGCACCCGGTTTGCTAGGATTGGTTGAAACTGGCACTCTTTGGTACTGGCCCTCTTTGAAACTCACCGGCTCGCGCATTATATTGCGGGCGAATAGCAAGGATCGGAATCCCCAGCTTGGCCGTCATCGTTATCCTCGCACTGGTTGCCTTGTTCATCGGCCTGCGCCTCTACAGCGTGCTGGGCGAGCGCACCGGTCACGAGCAGCAGCCGATCCTCAAGGGTGCCGATCCGGACGCGCTGGTCGAGCCGCGAATCACCCAGCCGTCTATGGCTCCCCCAAGCAGCAGCGACGGGGCCGACATGGCCTTCCTGCCAACCGCGGGACCGGCCGTCCGGGCGATCCTCGCCGCCGACCCCAGCTTCGATGTCGCCCACTTCCTCGATGGCGCCAAATCGGCCTACCGAATGGTTCTCGAAGCCTATTGGAAAGGCGATCTGGAGCCGGTCAAGACGCATGTCGACGGGCACGTGCTCGAGGCCTTCGCAGGTGCCGCGGCGCAGCGCGAGAAGGAGGGCCTGACTCTCGACAATCGCCTGGTCGCGATCGAGCAAGTGGTGATCGCCGAGGCCGCGCTCGAGCGCACGGTGGCGACCGTCACCGTGCGGTTCGAGGCCGACATCGCAGCGGTCACCCGCAACAAGGAGGGTGAAGTGGTTGCCGGCTCGCTTAGCGACGCGGTCCAGACCCGCGACCTGTGGACCTTCCGCCGCGATATTGCCGCGCGCGATCCCAACTGGCTGCTCATCGAAACCGACGAGGAAGAGTGAAGCGCGGGCCGCGCGCGCTTGCGCTGATCTCGCTCGCATTGCTGTCGGCGTGCGCGTCGCGGCCACTGCCGCGAGTTGAGCAGCCGCCGGTGACGCCGGCTCCGGCGCCTGCTCCCCAGCCACTGCCGACCCCGGTGCTGCCGCCAACGCCGATCTTCGCCAACGCCGCCGCCGCCGGCGTCACGCTGGCCTCGCCCAAAGTGCTCAAGCTCGACCAGGCGGTCCGCGCACTTGGCGCCTTCCGCCTCAGCTGCTCGGCGCTAAGCCGCCGCGAGGACAAGTCCGGCCTCGCCCAGCCGAGCTCGTGGAAGCCAGTGTGCGACGAAGCCACAACGATCTCCCCCGAATTTGCGCCGGGATTTTTCTATTACCGCTTCGACTGGGTCCGGGTGTGGGACGGCAAAGCCTTTGCGACCGGCTATTATGAGCCGGAAATGGCCGGCTCGCGGGTCAGGGCGCCGGGCTTCGAAGTGCCGATCTACCGCACCCCGCCGGACCTCATCCGCTGCACCCGCGCCGACGGCCAGGGTGGCCGCGGACGGATCGACCCCACTGGCCAGTGTGTGCTCTATTTCGCGCGGTCCGAGATCGAGGATGGAGCGCTCGCCGGCAAGGGGCTGGAAATCGCCTGGGCGGCCGACCCGATCGATCTGTTCTTCCTCCAGATCCAGGGCTCGGGCCGCCTCCGGCTGCCCGACGGAACGGTCATGCGCCTGGGTTACGACAACCAGAATGGCCGCGAATATCTGGCCATCGGCAAGCTGCTGAGGGAGCGCGGGGTCCTCCCTCCGGGCGGTGCATCGATGGCCGCGATCGTCGACTGGATGCGGGCCAATCCGGACCAGGGCAAGGCGCTGATGCGCGAGAATTTGTCCTATGTGTTCTTTAGGGAACTGACCGGCCCGGGCCCGCTCGGTGCATTGGGCGTGCCGGTCACGCCGCAAAGCACGGTCGCCGCCGATCCGTTGTTCGTGCCCCTGGGCGCACCGGTGTTCCTGACCCTCGACCGGCCCGAAGCCAGCGGGCTGTGGATCGCGCAGGATACCGGCGGCGCAATCAAGGGCCCCAACCGCTTCGACACCTTCTGGGGCGCCGGAGCGGCCGCGACCACCACCGCCGGCGGCATGTCGGCCCCGGGCGAGGCGTTGATCCTGCTGCCCAAGGGCTCGAGCGCGCGTGCGCCCGCTCAGCCCTGAGGAAGCCGACCTGTGGGCGCGCGTGACCGCGACCATCCGCCCGCTGTCCCGCCGAGTGCCGACCCTCGCCGAGCCTGACAAGCCGCTCAAGCCCGTTCCGCCCAAGGCGCCGCGGGCGCCCGCCGCGGCGCCGCGCAAACCCATCACACCGCCGCCGCGCCCGAAGCCCGGCACGACCCTCGACGGCAGCTGGGACCGCAAGCTCCAGTCGGGATCGGTCCAGCCCGACCGCACGCTCGACCTGCACGGCCTTAATCTGGACAATGCCTGGACCGCGATCGACACCGAGCTCGAGCGGGCGATCGCGTCGGGTGCGCGGGTGGTGTTGCTGATCACCGGTCACCACCGCTCGGGTGCTCCGCCGGTCCAGCGCGGGCGCATCCGGGCCGCCGTCTACGACTGGCTAGCGGCCTCGCGCCATGCCGGGCGGATTGCCGCGGTGCGCGCCGCCCATCGCCGCCATGGCGGCGGAGGCAGCCTCTACATCATCCTGCGCCGCACCTGATTGCGGCCGTTCACTAGCGCGCGTTCCACGGTTTGTTAACCGCTCTAAACTAGACCGGACCGCAGACGGACGACCGTCCCGGGGGCGCAATCAGAGCGATGAAAGAAGGCACTGCCCAACAGATCAGCAACGCACTTCTATCGGGGGCGGCCGGCATCGCCTCGTTCATTTTTTCCCTCGGCGCTCTTCTCTATATCACTGAATTCGACGAGAAAATCCTTGCGTCCTTAGTCGCCGGGGCATTCTGCCTGCTGGTCAGCTACGTCGCTTCGGAGCGGCCCAACAGCGAGAATTCGCGCGCTCTTGCAGCGCTCGGCAAGCGCTTGCTGGCGGTCGAGGACGGGGATTTGGTCTCGCCCGCTCCGGCCTTGGTCCACAAGACCATGCCCAAGATCGCGGCCGCGGTAGACAGCCTATTTGCCGAAGTCCGGGCGTCGATCGAGAATGCCCATGCGCTCGGCATGTACGACCCCGTCACCTCGCTCCCCAACCGCCTGCATTTCCGCTCGGAAGCGGACAAGTTGCTCGGTGACATGGCGCCGGGCGTGCACGCCGCCATGCTGTTCGTCGATCTCGACCGCTTCAAGCTGGTCAACGACAGCCTCGGCCATGCCCGCGGCGACCAATTGCTGATCATGGTCGCCAACCGCCTGCGCGTGGTGGTCACCGCCGAATTTGGCGAAAGCGTCAAGCGCCGCCCGATCCTGGCCCGGCTCGCGGGCGACGAATTCACCATGTTTTTCCCCGAAATCCAGTCGCCGGCGGATATCGAGCGGGTTGCCCGCCGGATCGCGCTGGCGATCGCCGAGCCGTTCGAGCTGTGCGGCCACAGCGTCGACATCGGCGCCTCGGTCGGGATCGCGATCTGCCCGGATCATGGGTTCAGCATCGAAGCGCTGATGCGCGCCGCCGACATCGCAATGTACCACGCCAAATCCAACGGCGGTGGCCGACATAGCCTGTTCAACGAGCGCCTGGCGGCCGAGTATCAGGAGAAAGTCGAAACCGAGCGGGCGTTGACCGAAGCCGTTCAGCGCGGCGAATTCCTGCTCGCCTTCCAGCCCCAGCTGAGTCTGGTGACGGGCGAGATCGCCGGGGCTGAAGCGCTACTGCGCTGGAACCACCCGCAGGACGGCTTGCGGCTGCCGTCGACTTTCATCGGCGTCGCGGAGCGGACCGGTGTCATCAGCGACATCGGCGAATGGGTCATCGGCGAGGTCGCTTCGGTGCTCAGTTTCTGGATGAAAAGCGGGGTTGCCCGGCGCTTGTCGTTCAACGTCAGCCCGCGCCAGATCGAACGCGCCGATTTCTTTGCGCGCCTGCGCCAGTCCTTCGCCGATGAACATGTCCCGCTGTCGCTGATCGAGCTCGAGTTCACCGAAAGCGCAGCGATGGAGGTTGGCGATTCGGTGCTCGCCGATATCGCCGCCCTGCGCGCCGACGGCGCGACCATTGCGATCGACGATTTCGGCACCGGTTACTCCAATTTGGCGCGCTTGCGGACGATGCCGCTCGACCGGGTCAAGCTCGATCCGTCACTGATCGCCGACATCGAGGATTGCGAGCGGGCGCGGGTGATCGTCCAGGCGGTGATCCAGCTGATCCGCGGAGTCGGCTGCGAAATCGTCGCCGAGGCGGTCGAGACCGTCGCCCAGGCCGACATCCTGCGGGCGATGGGCTGCCACGTCGTCCAGGGCTATGTCTTCGCCCATCCGATGTACGAGGAGGAGTTCCTCGACTGGACGACCAACGCCACCCGCGGCTCGCGCTCGGTCGCCTAGAGCTCGAGGGTTCGCTTTACGCGTTGCGGCGGCGTAATCTCCGTGTATCGATTTACCGCGCAGCTTGACTGTAGGACTCGGCCGACAATGACCAAATCCCTCGATCCCGGCGGCAAGCCGGAACGCACCCCGATGGTGCGCAAGAGCAGCCGGACGGCGCTCGCCGCCGAAGTGTCACTGCGCCGTTCGGGCCAGCACAATTATCGCGCCAACGTTTACGACGTGTCGGAGCACGGCTGTAAGGTCGAGTTCGTCGAGCGGCCGACGCTGGACGAGGTGGTGTGGGTCAAGTTCGAGGGCCTGGAAGCGCTCGAGGCGATCGTGTGCTGGGTCGACGACTTTGCCGCCGGGCTCGAATTTCAGCGTCCGGTTCACCCCGCGGTGTTCGAAGTGCTGCTGCAAAGACTAGCCAACACCCCCCACGAATAGAGGCGCTTATTTCGGGCGCGGCACTTGCTCGCGGCGCAGGGCGAAACCGGGGTAGATCGCATAATCCTTGAGCATGGCCCGGCCCCACGGGGTCAGCGGCGGCGAATAATGGAGCTTGCCCCACGCCACCAGCTCCGGCGGGTGGGCGGCGAACAGCGCTTCGAATTCCGCGCTCGTTGCAGCGCTGTCTTCACCCTCGAGCAGCGGCGGCCAGGTGATCCCGGCCCAGTCATAGCGCGCGTCGTGGAGGCAGATCGGGTTGGCGTAGAATTTGGTCAGCACCGGTCCGCGAAACCGGCGGCAGATCTCGCTCAGCAGCGGCAGCTGGTTCCACAGCCCTTGCTGGCGCTCGTTGCTGATCATCATCGCCAGCAGCCTGGGGGTCGTCGCCTGGCGCAATTCGCCTGTTCCGAACGGGGCGTCATAGGTCAGCCGAAGAATCGATCCGGGGCGGGGCGGGTGCCCGGCCGCGGCGCTGTTGGCGATCGACAGCGTGACCAGGCTGAGCGCCAGCGCGCCACTGAACACGGCCAGCCCGGCGTGCAGCCGAGGCATGGAGTTGCGGCGGAGCAGCGCGATCCCGGCGAGCACCGGCAAGGTCGACCAGCCGTAGACGTACTGGAACGGCGATGGGTCGACGACGATCAGCACCAGCTGGGTGAGGCAGGCGATTGCGACGACGATGGCGCTGTCGCCGGCCTTGCCCCGCACCCGCTCGATCACCGCGGCGGCCAGGCCAACCATGATCAACGCGACCAGGATGAACCGGTCGACCGACAATATCCGCTGCGTCAGCGACAGGTCGGGCATTAGCCGGATCGGGTCGAAATAGACCGACTGCACGATCAGCAGGAAGCGGTCGGGGTCGGATACGTAATCGAGCAGGACAATCGCGCCGAAAGCGACCGCCATCAGCACCAGATAGCCGAACGTCACGGCATCCTTTTTGCGTGCGCAGAGCAAGCTCAGGAGCAGGCCCATGCCGACGATCATCACCGCCGCCCGGGCCGAAAACAGCAGCGCCGCTCCCGACAAGGCCGCCGCGAGCAGGATGTTGGTCCGGCCGGTCCCGCGCAGCACTTGCCACCAGGCGAGGTTGAACAGCAGCAGGCCGATCGTGTCGGGCCGGATCTCCGCCATCCGCCCGAGGCTGATGAACAACAGCAGCACCGGCAGCAGGAACAGGAAATCGCGCCGCGACAGCTTGAACAGCAGCAGCACATAGACCGCGATGACCGCGGCGACGACCGCCCGCAATGTCCACACGAACGACAAATCGGTCGCCGGCGCAGGCGGAACGAGCAACCCGAGAATGTTGAAATAAGCGGGCAAATGCGTGCTGTAGAAATCGGAGTAAGGCTGGAGGCCGTCGCGGATCAGCCAGAACACATGCGCGAAATAGATTTCGTCGACGGTCAGCGGGCCGAGCACGTCATTGAGCAGCAGGTAATGAATCCAGAACGCCGCGGACAATATCGCCACCAGCCTGGCGATGGACGAGGAGGAGATACTGCTCAGCCCAGCACCTTGGTCAGGATATGCTGGTAGATGCGCGACAGCGCCGCGATGTCCTCGACGCTCGCGCTCTCGTCGAGCTTGTGCATGGTCGCGTTGGGCAGGCCGAAATCGACCACCGGGCAAAGCGCGATCAGATAGCGGCCGTCCGAGGTCCCGCCACCGGTCGACAGTTCGGGTGTTTGCCCGGTTTCGGCGCGGATGGCGTCGACCACCAGATCGTAGAGCGCCCCGGGCGGCGTGAGAAAGGCTTCGCCCGAGATTTTGGCGACGACCCTGGACCCGGGCGCCTCGCGCGCTGCGATCTGTTCCACCGTCCGCACCAAATCGGCCCCGCGCTGGAGGTTGTTGAAGCGGATGTTGAGGCGCGCGGTGGCCGATCCGGGGATGAGATTGGTCGCGCCGGCCGCGGCCGAGATATCGGTGAATTCGAGATTGGATGGAGGGAACGCGACATTACCGTCGTCGAGATGCCACGCGTCGAGCGCCGCGACCATCCGCGCCAGCGGCGGGATCGGGTTGTCGGCGCGATGCGGGTAAGCAACGTGGCCCTGTGTCCCTGGCACGTCGATCCACATATTGGCCGAGCCGCGGCGGCCGATCTTGACCGTGTCGCCAAGCGTCGCATCGGACGTCGGCTCGCCGATCAGGATCATGTCGGGCCGGATGCTGCGCGCGTTGAGCCAGTCGATGATCGCCGGCGTGCCGAACGTCGCCGGACCTTCCTCGTCGCCGGTGATCAGCAGCGAGACCGTGCCGCGCTGCTGGTCGGTCCGCGACACCGCGGCGACGAAGGCGGCGATGGCGCTCTTCATGTCGTTGGCGCCGCGGCCGGTCAGCACGCAATCGGCGATGTGCGCCTTGAACGGATCGCTGCTCCAGCCTTCGCCCGGCGGGACCACGTCGAGATGCCCGGCGAAGCCAAAGTGCGGCGCGCCGCTGCCGCGAATCGCGACCAGATTTTCAACCGGGCCGTCGGGCAGTTGGCCGACCATGAAGCGGTGCACGTTGAACCCCAATCGGTTGAGCGCGGCCTCGAGCACGTCGAACACCGCGCCCGAAGCGGGCGTGATGCTGGGGCAGTCGATCAGCGCGGCGGCGAGTTCGATCGGGTCAATTGAAGCGGACATTCAGTCCGCGTAGCAAGCGGCCGCAGCCTTGCACAGAGGAACGTCAGCGATGCCCAAGATCGACCTCGACCAGATCGAACAAACCAACCGCACCGGCTATCCGCCGCCGTTCAACCAGAACGTCGCCGGGCGCCGCTACCGCCGCCTCGCGCCCGCCACCGGCCTCACCGACTTCGGGGTCAGCGAAGTGCTGCTCGAGCCGGGCGCATGGTCGAGCCAGCGTCACTGGCACGACGGCGAGGACGAATTCCTGGTGATGATCGAGGGCGAGGCGGTGCTGGTCGAAGACGACGGCCGCACCGTGCTTCGTGCCGGCGATCTCGCCGCCTGGCCCAAGGGCAGCACCAACGGCCATCATGTGATCAACGACAGCGCGGCGCCGTGCCGCTTCGTCGTGTTCGGCGGCGGCAAGAATACCGGCGGCGGTTATTCCGACATCGACCTCAAGTTCACCGCCGACAATCGCTACGTCCACAAGGACGGCTCGCCTTATTAGGCGGCGTCCTCATACTGCTCGATAACCCACGGCTCGTCCTGCGCCTGGTCGATCCATTGCTGGACGTGCGGGTGCGACAGCACCGCCTTCATGTAGAGTTGCGCGAACGGGGGCACCGGCACTGCGTAGGTGATGAATCGGGCGACCACCGGAGCGTACATGATGTCGGCCGCGCACCAGTCGCCGAACAGGAATTCGCCGGTGCCGCCGAAGCGGGCGCGGGCCTGGGCCCACAATTGGAGGATCCGGTCGATGTCGTCCCTGACGCCGTTCGAAAGCTCGCGCGGCGGGTAACTCTTGCGCACGTTCATCGGCAGCTCGCGGCGCAAATTGGCGAAGCTCGAGTGCATTTCGGCGGCCATCGACCGGGCCATTCCGCGCGCCGCGTCATTGTCGGGCCAGAAGCGCTCGCGGCCAACCCGGTCGGCGAGGAATTCGATGATCGCCAGGCTGTCCCACACGACGCACTCGCCGTCCCACAGGATCGGCACCTTGCCCAGCGACGGGGCGAACTCGTCGCCTTCGCGCCGTTTCTCCCATTCGTCGTCGAACATTGGCACGACCAGCTCTTCGAACGCTTCGCCCGACTGCTGGACGGCGAGCCAGCCGCGCATCGACCAGCTCGAGTAAGCGCGGTTTCCGATGATCAGCTTGAGCATGGTTCGGCGGTCCTATCCGGTCGCTTCGAGGATTGCAGTACGCAACTCGGTAATCCCGCTACCGGTTTCGCTCGACGTGGTGAAGATGTCGGGATGCGCCGCGGGGTGCTTGGCGGCCAGTTCCCCGGTTTCGCGCAGCACCGTTTCGAGCTCGGTGCGCTTGACCTTGTCGACCTTGGTCAGGACGACATGATAGCTGACCGCTGCGGCGTCGAGCATGGCCATCACCTCGTGATCGACCGGCTTCAAACCGTGGCGCGCATCGACCAGCACCAGCGCCCGCTTGAGCACCTGCCGTCCGCGCAGATAATCGTTGATCAGGAAGCGCCAGCGCTTGACCATGTCCTTGGGCGCTTCGGCAAAGCCATAGCCGGGCATGTCGACCAGCCGGATCCGCAGCGGCTTGCCGACCTCGAAGAAATTGAGTTCCTGCGTGCGCCCGGGGGTGTTCGACGTCCGCGCCAGCGTCTTGCGATTGGCGAGCGCGTTGAGCAGCGAGCTCTTGCCGACGTTCGAGCGGCCGGCGAAGGCCACTTCCGGCACCGTCGGTTCGGGCAGGAATTCCAGCCCCGGGGCCGATTTCAGGAAATCGATCGGCCCGGCGAACAGCTTTCGCGCGCGTTCGGCAACGTCTTCGGCGGCGTTCGTCATGTCTGCACGGGGTGAGTGTCGGACAGATGCAGCCCGAATTTCCGGTACAGCCACCATTGTTGCAGGATCGTCAGCACGTTGCTGGTCACCCAGTACAGCTGCAGCCCGCTTGCGAATGGCGCCATGACGAACATCATCACCCACGGCATGATCGCGAAGATTTGCTGCTGGGTCGGATCCATCTGCTGCGGGTTCAATTTGAACTGGAGCCACATCGTGATTCCAAGCAGGATTGGCAGCACGCCCAGCGCAAGGAAGTGGGGCGGGGTGAAGGCGAGCAGGCCGAACAGATTGACCGGTGTCAGCGGGTCGGGCGCGGACAAGTCATGGATCCACAGCACAAACGGCTGGTGGCGCATTTCGACCGACACCATCAGCACCTTGTAGAGCGCATAGAAGACCGGGATCTGGAGCAGGATCGGCAGGCAGCCCGCCGCCGGATTGATCTTCTCCGACTGGTAGAGCTTCAGGATCTCCTGCTGCTGCTTGGCCTTGTCGTCCTTGTAGCGCTCCTGGATCGCCTTCATCTTGGGCTGGACCTTGCGCATCGCGGCCATCGACTGGAACTGCTTCTGGGCGATCGGGAACATCAGCCCGCGCACGATCAGGGTCAGGCAGATGATCGCCACGCCGAAATTGCCGGTGGTTTTGAACAGCCACATCAACAGGTCGAAAATCGGCCGCATGAACCATTCGAACCAGCCCCAGTCGATCGACTTGCTGAGCTTGGGGATGCCCATGTCCTCGTAGCGATCGAGCGCCGATTTCTCCTTGGCCCCGGCGAACAATTGGGTTTCGGTGGTAATCGATTTACCCGGCGGGACGATGATTGGCTGGTGCGCGTAGTCGGCCTGGTAGGCGCCGTTGGGCGCCTTGCGGAAGCTTGCCGTGAACGACGAATCCTGCGCCGGAACGAGCGCGGTCAGCCAATATTTGTCGGTGAAACCGAGCCAGCCGCCGCGGCTGTCGGTCTGGTCGCCCTTGCCGCCGGTTTCGTCGAGCGATTTCCAGTCGATCTTATAGTCGGCGGCGCCGTTCAACAGGCTTATCGGGCCGACATGGTTGGTCCAGGTCGACGGGTCGGTCGACTTGGTGGCGCGGCTGATCAGGCCATAGGGCCGGACCACGACCGCATTGGTGCCGCCATTGGCAACCTGCTGGTGGATGGTGAACAGATAATCATTGTCGACCGCAATGGTCTGATTGAACCGCTGGCCGGTCGGATTGGTCCAGCTCAGCGTGACCGGCTTGCCCGGGGTCAGCAGCGGCGCGCTGGCGGTCCACACGGTCTCGGGTCCCGGTATGGCGATGCCGTCGCCGGTCCAGCCGAGCCCGGCGAAATTGGCGTTGGGCGCGCCGGCCGGGGAGAGCAAGCGGACGGGGGCCGATTGGGGATCGATCGCCTGGCGCTGGCGCAACAGGACGAGGTCGTCGATCCGCGCGCCCTTGAGGTTGATTGACCCTTGCAGGCTCGGTGTCTCGATCCGCACCCGCGGGGTCGCACCGAGCACCGTCGCGCGGCTCTGCAGCGCCTGCGGCCGCTCGGCCGCGGGAATGACCTGGGGCTGGGCGGCCGGCTTGGCCGGGCCATTTTGCACCTGCACTGCCGGCGGCTTCGCGGTCGGAAGAAAGCGCTCAGACAGCACGGTCCAGCCGAGCAGCACCAGCGCGCTCAGGACGACGGCGAGGATCATGTTCTTATTGTCGGTCAATTCGAAAACCTCGTCATGGAACGGGATCTGGGCCCTGGCCGCCCCACGGGTGGCAGCGGAAGATGCGCTTGAGCGCCAGCCAGCTGCCCTTGGCCGCCCCATAGCGCGACAATGCGGTGATCGCATAGGCCGAGCAGCTCGGCTGGTAGCGGCAGCTCGGCGGAAGCACCTGCGACGGACCCATTTGCCAGCAGCGAGCGACCCAGATGAGCAGCCGGGCGATCATTTGCGAAGCTTCTCGACGGCCCGGTTGAGTTCCTGCCGGAGCAAGGCGTAATCCCGTTCGATCCCGCCCGCCCGGCCGATCAGCACATGGTCGGCGCCGGCCCAGCCCGAAGTCGGGAAAATCTCGCGCGCCAACGAGCGCAAGCGCCGTTTCATGCGGTTGCGGACGACTGCGCCGCCGATTTTCTTGGTGACGGTGAAGCCGACTCGCTTGGCCGTGTTGCCATCGCCGCGGTCGCGGACGAGCAGGACGAAACCAGGCATCGACGCGCGCCGGCCGCCATTGGCGGCGAGGAAATCGGCGCGTTTGCGGATTGTGGCTAGGCGCTGAGCTTCTTGCGGCCGCGGGCGCGGCGCGCCGCGAGAATCTTGCGGCCGCCGACCGTCGCGCTGCGGTGACGGAAGCCGTGCCGCCGTGCGCGGACCAGATTGCTCGGTTGGAAGGTGCGCTTCATCGCTCATGCCCTAAAAGTTCAACGAAAAAGGGCCGCCGTTAGGGCAGCCGCTGTCGCATGCGCCGATAGTGGAGGGGGCCGGCGAAGTCAAATGTCGGTGCCCGTCGGCGAGGCATCAATCTGGCCCTGTTCGGCCTTGCGCAAGGCTTCCCGGCGCTGCGCGCTTCGGCGCCTCAGGCCCCAGTCGGCCCAGCGGCCGGCCTTGGGCTGCCAGCGCTTGAAGCGGACATAGCGGCGCTTGGCCCACATGCTCGTCTTGAGCACCAGCGCGAGGCCGGGCACGATGAAGAAGATGCCGCCCGGGCCGGGCAGTGGAGCGACCACGATCCCAGCGATGATCAACACGGCACCAAGGCCGAAGATTGCCCATTCGACGATCGGGTGGTCGATAAACCCGTTCCATTGCCGGCGCGTAATCATGATCGGGCATGTGGTTGGCGCCGAGCTGACATGCAAGGAGCTTGTGAACAGCAGGGGGCAGGGTCTAGGCCTGTCGGCGCCGAGTTAGGGGGAACCCTGAACACCGAATGCCGGCCGGTTGCGATTGGCGTCGCTCCATGACCGCGCCCGCCGCCCAATGACCGCGACCGTCGCCACCGTCGCCTACCTCGGCCTCGAAGCCCGAGCGGTCGAAGTCCAGGTCCAGCTGTCGTCCGGGCTGCCGGCGTTCGTCATCGTCGGCCTGCCCGACAAGGCCGTCGCCGAAAGCCGCGAACGGGTCCGCGCCGCGCTGGCCGCGATCGGCCTCGCGCTTCCGCCCAAGCGCATCACCGTCAACCTGTCGCCGGCCGACCTGCCCAAGGAAGGCTCGCACTTCGACCTGCCGATCGCGCTGTGCCTGCTGGCCGCGATCGGCGCCGCCGACGCCGAAAGCCTGGCCGATTATGTCGCGGTCGGAGAGCTCAGCCTCGACGGCCGGATTGCGCCGTCGCCGGGCGTGCTGCTGGCCGCGATCCACGCCTCGGCCAGTGACAAGGGGCTGATCTGCCCCGCCGTCCAGGGCAGCGAGGCCGCCTGGGCGGGGGAGCTCGACGTTGCCGCCGCGCCCGACCTGCTGGCGCTGCTCGCCCACCTCAAGGGCACCGCCTTGCTGCCAGCGCCGCTCGAGGCCGAGATCGAGCCGCTCGGGCAGGGCCCCGACCTGAGCCAGGTCAAAGGCCAGGAAGTCGCCAAGCGCGCGCTCGAGATCGCCGCCGCCGGAGGGCACAATTTGCTGATGAGCGGGCCTCCCGGCGCCGGCAAGTCGCTGCTCGCCGCCTGCCTGCCGCGAATCTTGCCGCCGCTCGAACCGTCGGAAGCGCTCGAAGTGTCGATGGTGGCCTCGGTCGCGGGCGAGATGAACGGCGGCAAGATCCGCCGCCGCCGGCCGTTCCGCGCGCCGCATCACAGCGCCTCGATGCCGGCATTGGTCGGGGGCGGCCTGCGCGTCCGCCCGGGCGAGATCAGCCTCGCGCACTTGGGCGTGCTGTTCCTCGACGAACTGCCCGAATTCCAGCGCGCGGTGCTCGATTCGCTCCGCCAGCCGCTCGAGACCGGAAGCGTCAGTGTGGCCCGCGCCAACAGCCATGTAACCTTCCCGGCGCGGTTCCAACTGGTGGCGGCGATGAACCCGTGCCGCTGCGGCCATCTCGGTGATCCGGCGCTCGCCTGCAGCCGCGCGCCGCGCTGCGCCGCGGACTATCAGGCGAAGGTCTCGGGGCCCGTTGCTCGACCGCATCGACCTGCATGTCGACGTCCAGGGCGTGTCGGCGGCCGACCTGACCCTGCCGCCGCCGGCCGAAGGCAGCGCCGAAGTCGCGCTGCGGGTGGCCAAGGCGCGCGCGGTCCAGTCGCAGCGCTATGAGGGAACCGGCGTGCGCACCAATGCCGAGGCCGACGGCGAGTTGCTCGACCAGGTCGCGACGCCCGACGATCCGGGCCGCAAGTTGCTCGCCGACGCGGCCGCGGCGATGCGCCTGTCCGCGCGCGGCTTCTATCGCGTGATGCGCGTCGCACGGACCATCGCCGACCTGGCCGGAGCCGATCAGGTCGGCCGCATCCACCTTGCCGAGGCGCTGAGCTACCGCCGCCAGGCGCCGCGCAATTGATCGGGCGCTTGCACTCTCATCCCTCCCGCGCCGACCTGTCGACGGCCTCAGGCGGCTTCCGGCAGTGGGATGCATTCGGGGATGATGTTGACCGCGTGCTTGAACGGCAGACTGTAGACGATCACCCCGCGTTCATCCTCGGCGTCGATGCGAAAGCGGAAGTCTAGAATGCCTTCGCGGATATCGCCCGACATCAGGTCGCGCGCGGCAAGCAGAACCGATTTGCGCAATGCTTCGACGCTTGCGAACTCGAGGCCTTCGGGGTCGAGGATCTGTTCGGTCCCGTCGCGCAGGTGCATGAAATAGCGAGCCACTGGCCGCTCCTTTGCTGCAGGGGGAGCGCTATCGGTCTCTCAGCCGCCGAGGCCCTAAGCCTTGCTCGGCGATGCTTGATACATATCAGAATCAGCTCTTTAAATCTATGCTAATGGACCGTCGAGTTTCCCCGGATATCCTCAACTCCAACGAAACATGGGTTAAAGCCGATCCATTCCACGTCAGGCTAACAGGACCTCGGCGATCGAGAGATGCTTCGTGCTCCCGCCTTTTGAACGGGGGAGACGTTGAGGTGAAGCTCTCTGACAACCAGTCGCCAGCACGAACCTCGGCACTTGAGCCGATGGTTCGCCGGCTTGCCTATCATCATCCCCTCGACGCCGACGACCGCGCGGCCGTGCTCGCTCTGCCGTACGTCGTGAAGGCGGTCGAGCAGCACCACTACATCCACCGCGAACGCGACCGGACGTCGCACGCCTGCCTGATCCTGTCGGGCTATGCCGTGCGCCACAAGATCGTCGCCGGCGGGCACCGCCAGATCGTTGCGATCCAGATGAAGGGCGAGATTGTCGACCTGCAGAATGTGCTGCTCGATATCGCCGACCACAGCGTCCAGATGCTGACCCGCGGTGAGGTCGCGCTGATCCCGCGCGAAGAGGTCAACCGGGTCGCGTTCGAGCGGCCGTCGGTGGGTCGGGCGATGTGGCTCGATACGCTGGTCGACGCCTCGATCTTCCGCGAATGGATTGCCAATGTCGGTCGGCGCGATGCGCGCAGCCGGATCGCGCATGTGCTGTGCGAATTTGCTCTGCGGCTGAAGGTCGCGGGCTTGGGCGAGCCGAGCGGCTACCGGTTGCCGATGACCCAGGAGCAACTCGGCGATGTCACCGGCCTCACTTCGGTCCACGTCAACCGCACCTTGAAACTGCTCGAGGCCGACGGGCTGATCGAACGGTTGAGCCCGCGCTCGATCGTGATCGGCGACTGGAAGAAGCTGGTCGAGGTCGGCGACTTCGACAGCGCCTATCTGCACTTGAAGGAAAACGAACCGGCGTTGTCCTAGGCCGGCGAATGCACCATTGCTCACGGGCATTGCCCGCGCCTTTCTCCGCCGCTAGCTAGGCGAACCTGGCAGACCGGCCGCATTTGGCGACCGCAAGCTGGTGCTGGGCCCCTGTGGCGGAATGGTAGACGCGCTCGACTCAAAATCGAGTTCTTAACCGGAGTGTCCGTTCGAGTCGGACCAGGGGCACCAGCGTCCCGGCGGATCAGGCCGCGGGGATCCTCAGCCCGCGCTGCACCGCCGGGCGGGCCAGTCCGCGCTCCAGCCAGGCGCCGACATTGGCAAACCGGTCGAACTCGACCACCTCGCGCGCTTCGTAAAAAGTGATCAAATTGCGCACCCAGCCGAGGATCGAAATGTCGGCGATCGAATATTCGTCCATCACCCATTCGCGGCGCTGTAGCCGGTCGTCGAGCACCCCGAGCAGGCGCTTGCTCTCGGCGACGTAGCGCTGGAGCGGGCGCTTGTCCTCAAACTCGCGGCCGGCAAATTTGTGGAAGAAGCCGACCTGGCCGAACATCGGGCCAATGAACGCGCTTTGCCAGAACAGCCATTGGATGGTTTCCTGCCGAGCGGCCGGATCGTCAGCCACCAGCTGGCCGGTCTTGTCGGCCAGATAGAGCAGGATCGCACCGCTCTCGAACAGCCCGAGCGGGCGCCCGCCCGGCCCGTTCGGGTCGATCACCGCGGGGATTTTCCCATTGGGGTTGAGCGACAGGAAGTCCTCGGTCCAGGTCTCGTTGCTGCCGAGCGCGACCAGATGCGGCTCGTAGGGCATGCCGATCTCCTCGAGCATGATCGACACTTTGACGCCGTTGGGTGTCGGTGCCGAATAGAGCTGCAGCCGGCCGGGGTACGCCGCCGGCCAGCGGCTGGTGATCGGAAAATCGGAAAGGTCGGTCATAAGTCTTTCAACCCGTGCGGTGAATAACTGTGCAGCGATTGTCACCGCAACCGCTGGCGGGACGCCGGTCGGCTCGATATGGTGCGCGAAATGGACGCGCCAACCACCAAGCACAAGGAACCCGAGCAAAGCGCTGAGACCCAGCCGCAGTTGCTCGAGATCGACACCGTCAAGCGCGACCGGTTGCTCGCCTCGCTGACCCTGATGGCCGGCGTCGGCCTGCTCATGGCGCTGCCGTTTGCACTGCGCGCGGGCGCCGAATTCTTTCTGCCGGTAACGGCGGCGCTGGTGGTTGCGATCGCGCTCGTGCCGATGCTCGAATGGTTCGAGCGGCGCGGCGTCCCGTCGCGGCTCGCGGCGGGGCTATGCGTGGTGATCTTCCTCGTGCTGGCGGTGTTCGCGATCGGCTCGATCGTGCTCCCGGCGATCGACTGGGTGGCGCTGGTGCCCGAGCGCCTGCCCAAGATCCGCTCTGCGCTCGAGCCGGTGCTCGACCTCTACAAGTCGTTCGACCGCTTCGTCGAACGGATCCTGTCGCAGGTCGTGACCGCTCCCGAAAAGGGGAGCACGGTGCGCATCGAAACCCCCAACTCGCTGTCGGAGCTGTTGACCACGTCGGCGCCGCATTTGCTGATCCAGCTGTTCTTCTCTCTGCTGGTGATCTTCTTCTTTCTCTCCGGCTGGACCTCGATGCGCAAGCGCACGATCGTCAGCCGCGGCAGCTTCGAAGGCGCGCTGACCACCGCCCGCGTGATCCAGCAGGTGGTCGATGCGACGTCGACCTATATCGGCACCATCACCGTCATTAACGTCACACTGGGGGCGATCACCGCGACCATCCTGTGGCAGCTCGGGATGGACTCGCCGATCATGTGGGGCGGCATCGTCGCGGTGCTCAATTACATTCCCTACCTCGGCCCGATCGCGTCGGCCTTCCTGCTGTTCTTCGGCGGGCTGATGACCACGCCTGATGCCTGGTCGGCGATGCTTCCGCCGGCGATTTTCATCGGCCTGCACCTGGTTGAGGCCAATTTCTTCACGCCGATGGTGGTCGGCAAACGGCTGACCATCAATCCGCTCGCGATCCTTATCGCCTTGAGCTTCTGGGCGTGGGTCTGGGGGACCACCGGCGCATTGCTCGCGGTGCCGCTGCTGATCATCGCCAAGACCATTTTCGCGGCCGCCGGAACCCCCGACATCGCCGGTTTCCTGTTCGAGGACGGCACGTTGACCCACGTCGGCGACCATGACGAAAAAGACGGTGGCGACGACGACCGCCCGGTCGCCGGCGCCAAAGGCGGTCCCGCCGCCGCTCATCCTGCCAAACCGGCTGCCGGCGCGAACGCCAGCCCGGTTGACAGTCCCAAGGGGGTAACTTAGTTGCCCGCGACGCCGATCACGCGGGTGTAGCTCAGTTGGTTAGAGCGCCGGCCTGTCACGCCGGAGGTCGCGGGTTCGAGTCCCGTCACTCGCGCCATTTTCGTGGAATCGATACATTTTCCGCACGCGCCGCTTTTGCGCGCCGGCGGGGCCTCGGCTAAGCCGCGCCGATGCTCGGCCCGGCGTCCGCATATGATGTTTTGGGGCTCGAGCCCGGGGCCGATCGCGCCGCGATCGAAGAAGCCTATCGGCGGCTGATCAAGCGCTACCACCCCGACCGCAGCGGCGGCGACGCGGCCCGCGCCGCCGAAATCAACCGCGCCTATTTCGAGCTTCGCCAGCCGCCCGAGCGGGTCGAGCACCCGGACCGCGCCGGAGGAGGCGGGGCCGGGCAGGCCGCACGCCGCGCGGCTGCTCGCTCCGGCGGTCGGACTGGCAAGCGCCCCAGGTCGAGCCGGCTGTGGCCGGTGCTGACCGGGGCGATTGCCATCTTGCTGCTGCTGGTCGGAGGCGACCGCCTGGTCGAAATGGTCAACCAGATCGGCGATTTGCGACCGCCGACCCTGGCCGGCCGCGGCAGCGCGGTGCAGGCCGATTCGGCTACGCTCGATGGGCCGCTCGAACATAATGCGGTCGCCGATGCGGTGAGGCGCGCCCAAGCGCTTGCCCAACGCAATGATCTGGCCGGGCTGGCGCAGTTCAGCCGCGCCTGTCACCGGCGCATGCGGCTGCAGCCGGAGCTTGCCCAGCTCGATCGCTGCGCGGCCTTCGACGACACGGTCGCTGCGATGTCCGATCCCGACCCGATCTACGACCGCGGCCCGTTCAGCGCCTCGGCCGTGACGTCGCGGCAGATGACCGCGGCGAGCTTGCTGTCGAGTGATTCCCTGGCGATCGAGCGCCGCCTCGACCGAATCCGCACGACCGTCGAACTCGGCGTCAGACCACCACCGCCGCCGCCGCCGCCGCCGCCGGTGGTCGAGAATGACGAAATGCCCGCAATGCCGGGTGATAATGCCCCGGCCCGCAACAGCGATTAGGGCTGTCCGCCCCCGCCACCAGCGCCGCCACCCGCCGCAGCAGTGACCGGCGGAGTGCCGCCGAGCGGGGCATCGTTTGACGGTGCGCCGCCGCCGAGTGTCCAGCGCAGATTGTCCGACGCTTCGAACTTCTCGACATATTCGCGGTGGGGCGCTTCCTCGACCGCCTTGCGCGCAGCCACGCTGAAGCGGATCGCGACCCGGCCATCGGCTGCCTTGACGATCTGCGTGCCGCCAAGATCGGCCAGCGCGGCGGGAATTGCGCCACCGCGGGCTTCGGCCGCCAGCGCCGCGCTGCGCAACGCCTCGACGTTGGGCTCATGCGCCGCGTAGCGGCTGCTGAACGCGGCCGGACGGCCCCAGCCGCCGGCCCAGCGATAGAAGATATGGGCTCCGACGACCGCGCTCTTGGTCAGGCTCGAGGCCCAATAAGGGACCACGTAGGCGGCATGGTAATGAGTTGCGTTCCCGGCCGGCTGATAGACCGCGCCGGCCAGCGCCGCCGTTGCGATCCGGCGTGCCCGGGCCCAGCCGTCGATGCTCGGCCGCCGCGCCAGCGAGCCATCGCAGGTGAACGTGAACTGGCAGCCGGTGACCCGGGTCGAACCTTCGTAAACGACATCGCACACGCTCGACGGGAAGGCCGGGTGGCGAACCCGGTTGAGGACCACTTGCGCGACCGCCCGCTCGCCGTCGTCGCTTTCGCTGCCGGCTTCATAATAGACCGCGCTGGTGAGGCATTCGAGCGCCCGCGCGCGGGACGCCTGGTCGGCGGCACCCATTGCGAACGGCCGCGCCGCCGGATTGGGCAAATCGGCGATCGGGATCGAGCGGTTGATCGACAGCGCGTCTTCGGGCGCCAGCTGGCGCACCAGCAGCGGCGGCGGCGCCGGCGGATTGACGGCCTGTGCCGCCCGGCCGAACTCGAGACCCGACGGGGCCGGGGTCGAATAAGCCGCGCCGCCCAGCGCAGCGACCGCGGCAAAGCCCAGCGCGCCAAGCGCCAGCGCCTCGCGCCGGTAGCCACGCCAAAACTTGGCGGCGGAAAGAATCATTGCTTGGGACATGGTTTCGAAGGTGCCATACTCAAATAGGACAGTGGGTTCAACCGGTCGTTTTTTTTGGCGTTCACCAGCGTCCAGTTTCTATCCACAGAATCAATGGTTTCAGTGGGATGATCCAGACTATCCCCATGAATAGATAGAACGGCGCCTGAACGAGAACAGGCCATTTCCCGACCATCGAAGCCATGCTTGCGACGAGTCCGGCCCACAATGCGATCAACAGCAGGATGATGATAACTCCGGCGCCCTTGCGCCACGACGGAGTCACGAAAAGCGCTCGAAACCGTCGGGCGAAGCGAATCCGTCCATCGGCACGTCCCACGGATCGTGCGGGATTTCTTCGGTCAGCCGCTGGATCGGCCAGCCGACTCCGATCAGCAGCGCCCCGTTACGCCGCAAGGGCGCGAGCACGCGGTCGTAATGGCCCTTGCCGCGGCCGAGCCGGGTGCCACGGCGATCAATCGCGATCAACGGCACCAGGATAACGTCGGGCTCGACCGGTGGAGCGGTCAGTTTGGGCTGGAGGATCCCGAACGGGCCGCACGCCGCGGGGTCGCCGGCGAGGAAGCGAAAGCGCTTGGCCGGATCGGCAAATCCCGGGAACGCGACGATCGCGCCGACCGCGCGCGCTTCCTCCATCGCCAGCAGCGGGCTGATCTCGCTGCCCAGCGGCGAATAACCCGCGACGACCTTGGCGCCGGCGCAGAGCGAAGTGAGATGTTCGGCGAGTCGCTGTTCAAGCAGCGCCCGGTCGGCATCGCTGAGCGCGCCGACATACGCCTTGCGCGCATCGATCGCGGCGCGGCGCAGCGTCGCCTTGGTCAGCGCGGGGAAGGGGGGTGACGGGACCACCATGGCCGTTTGCCGGAAATCCACTGACGCCACAAACGTCAGGTGGGCGCCGTATGATCCGGACCAGGGTCCAGGCAGGGACAACTCCCGTGGAAGGTAATAGCCTCAGGGATGTTCATGGCCACGTACCGGGCAGTACCCGTCGCCTCTTATCTAAGCGGTCTGGTCTGTGCTCTCAAGGGCTTCGCTCTCGACCGCTTCGGCGATCGCTTCGAGCCGGCTGGCGAGGTCCGCGGCGCTCTGGGCGACGACCGGATCGATTGCGGCCGGCGCCGCTTGGATCGGCAGCGCGCCGCCCTGGTCGAGCAGCTGGTCGGCCAGCAGCAGCGAAGCGAACAGCAATTGGCGCGCTTCGGACATCGTGCCGAGCCCGGCGAGCGCTTCGCGGCTCTTGGCATCGACCAGCGCCGCCGCCGACCGCAGGCTCTCTTCCTCGCCCGAACGGCACGCGACGCGATAGGCGCGGCCGGCGATTGTCAGGTCAACTTCAGCCATTGCGTTCTCCTGCCGAACGAATCAGTTGGTCGATCTCGGCGACCGCTTCGCGCACTCTCGAACGCAGTTTTTGCTCGCGCGACTGGGACTGGTTGTCGCGCGCTGCCAGTCCCCGTTCGATCCGGCCGAGAGCGTTCTCGGCACGCTCCAAGGCTGCAGAAAGGCCGTTGTCTTTCAAGGGGTCGTCCATCGCGCTTCTCGCTACGCAAGAAGGGTCGCCCGGGCAAGAGCGGCTGGCGTTGGCCGCGCGCGGTTGACGCTTAACGGCTCACCGCCCAAAGGAGCCATCCCATCGGCCCGCCGATTTTCGGTGCCCGGCTGATCCCGCCGCCCGGTGCCGTGTCGCCAGCTTGTCGTTCAGGGAGCCCTCGATTGCCGACTCAACGCCGACTTGCCAACGCCATTCGCGCCTTGGCGATGGATGCAGTCGAAGCCGCCAACAGCGGCCATCCCGGCATGCCCATGGGCATGGCCGATGCCGCGACCGCTTTGTTCACACGGCATCTGAAGTACGACCCGGCCGATCCCCACTGGCCCGACCGCGACCGCTTCGTGCTGTCGGCCGGCCACGGCTCGATGCTGATCTACGCACTGCTCTATCTGACCGGATACGAGCGGCCGACGATGGACGACATCCGCAACTTCCGTCAGCTCAACAGCCCGTGCGCCGGGCACCCCGAGAATTTCGAGCTGGCCGGGGTCGAGGCGACCACCGGGCCGTTGGGGCAGGGCGTAGCGATGGCGGTCGGGATGGCGATCGCCGAGCGCCATCTGAATGTGCTCTACGGCGACAGCCTGGTCGACCACCGGACGTTCGTCATCGCCGGTGACGGCGATTTGATGGAAGGCATCAACCATGAGGCGGTCGGCCTCGCCGGGCATCTCAAGCTTGGGCGGCTGATCGTGCTGTGGGACGATAACCGCATCACGATCGACGGATCGACCGACCTGTCGCGGGCAGAGGATGTGCTGGCGCGCCACGCCGCGAGCGGCTGGCACACCATCGAATGCGACGGCCTCGACGCCGGCAAGGTCGGCCAGGCGATCGACAAAGCGGTTGCCGACGAGCGGCCGAGCCTGATCCGCTGCAAGACCATCATCGGCTATGGCGCGCCCAACAAGCAGGGCACCGCCGCGACCCACGGCGCCGCGCTCGGCCATCAGGAAGTCGAAGCCGCGCGCAAGGAGCTCGGGCTCGAGGATGAGGACTTTACTGTTCCCGACGACGTGCTCGCGGCGTGGCGCCTGGCCGGCCAGCGCGGCGCCAAGCAGCGCGCCGACTGGCACCGCCGGCTCAGCGCTAGCAAGCTCAAGGACGAATTCCTCAAGCGGCTGTCGGGGGACGTCGACGCCGGCTGGCTCAAGCCGCATTGCGACGCGCTGGTCGCCAACCCGCCGACGGTCGCGACCCGCAAGGCGTCGGAGCTGGCGCTTGAAGCAATCAACGCCGCGATCCCCGCGACCATCGGCGGCTCGGCCGACCTGACCGGCTCCAACAACACCAAGACCAAGGGCCAGGAAGCGCTCACCGCCGACCATTATGGCGGGCGCTACATCTATTACGGGATCCGCGAATTCGGCATGGCGGCGGCGATGAACGGCATGGCGCTGCACGGCGGTGTGGTGCCCTACGGCGGCACGTTCCTGATCTTCTCCGATTATTGCCGGCCGGCGATCCGCCTCTCGGCGCTGCAGAAGGTCCGGGTGATCTACGTCATGACCCACGATTCGATCGGGCTTGGCGAAGACGGCCCGACCCACCAGCCGATCGAGCAATTACAGAGCCTGCGGGCGATGCCCGGGCTCGATGTCTACCGGCCGGCCGACGCTGTCGAGACCGCCGAATGCTGGGCCGCCGCGCTGGCCAGCGAGGGGCCGTCGCTGCTCGCTCTGTCGCGGCAAAACCTGCCCCCGGTCCGGACCACTGCGTCAGCCAAAAATCTTTCGGCGCGCGGCGCCTACCGGGTCAAAGGCGCCGGCGGGCCGCGCAAGGTGATCCTGATCGCCACCGGGTCCGAGGTCGAAATCGCTCTGGCCGTCGCGCAACGTCTTGAAAGCCAGGGCATCGGTGCCGACGTGGTGTCGATGCCCAGCACCGAGCGTTTCGACGCGCAGGACGACACCTATCGCGGAGGCATCCTGCCTGACGTCTCCAACCGTGAAATCCTGCGGGTCTCGATCGAGGCCGGCGCGACCTATGGCTGGGAGCGCTACACCGGACTGCACGGTCTGCGCATCGGCATCGACCGCTTTGGCGCGTCGGCGCCGGCGAGCGATCTCTATCAACATTTTGGGCTGACCCCCGACGCCATTGCGCCGCGCGTGGTCGAGCTTTTGCAAAAAAGGGACATGCTATGACGAGAGTTGCAATCAACGGCTTCGGCCGCATCGGGCGCCTGGTCGCGCGGGCGATCCTCGAGCGGCCGGACTGCGGGCTCGAGCTGGTGACGATCAACGACCTGGCCGACGCCAAGTCCAATGCCTGGCTGTTCTCGCGCGACAGCGTCCACGGCAAATATCCCGGGACGGTCACCGCCGACGGCGGCGACCTGATCGTCGACGGCAAGCATATCAAAGTTACCGCCGAGCGCGATCCGGCCAATCTGCCTCATAAGGAAAACGGCGTCGAACTGGTGCTCGAGTGCACCGGCTTCTTCGCCGACCGCGAAGGCGGCCAGAAGCATCTCGACGCCGGTGCCAAGCGGGTGCTGATATCGGCCCCGGCCAAGGGCGCCGATCTGACCGTGGTCTATGGCGTCAATCACGATGCGCTCAGGCCCGAGCACACCATCGTCTCGAACGCGTCGTGCACGACCAATTGCCTGGCCCCGGTGGCCAAGGTGCTCAACGACACGATCGGCATCGAACGCGGGCTGATGACCACCGTCCACGCCTACACCAACGACCAGAAGATCCTCGACCAGATCCACCCCGACCTGAGGCGCGCCCGCGCTGCTGCAATGTCGATGATCCCGACCACCACCGGCGCCGCGCGCGCGGTCGGCGAAGTGCTGCCCGAACTGAAGGGCAAGCTCGACGGTTCGGCGATCCGCGTGCCGGTTCCCGACGGCAGCCTGATCGATCTTACCTTCACGCCCGGCCGGGACACTACCAAGGAAGAGGTCAATGCGATCCTCAAGGCGGCGTCGGAAGCGGGGCCGCTCAAGGGCATTCTCGCTTATACCGATGAGCCGCTGGTCTCGATCGACCTCGTCCACACTCCGCAAAGCTCGACCATCGACAGCCTCGAGACGGCGGTGATCGAAGACAAATTGGTCCGCGTCGTCAGCTGGTACGACAATGAATGGGGCTTCTCGAACCGGATGGTCGACACTGCCGCGGCGATGGCCAAGCTCGGCTGAGCCGATGCCGTTCAAGACCCTCGACGATCTGCCCGAAGACCTCACCGGCAAGCGCGTACTGGTGCGGGTCGACTTGAACGTGCCGATGGATGGCGCGTCGGTCGCCGACGACACGCGATTAAAGGCCATGCTGCCGACCGTGCTCGAACTGTCCGACCGCGGCGCAATCGTGCTTTTACTGTCGCATTTCGGCCGGCCCAAGGGGCATAACCGGCCCGACATGTCGACCGCCCAGCTGGTCCGCCCGCTGACCTTGCTCAGCGGCCGCTCGGTGCGCTTCATCGAAGACTGCCAGGGCCCCGAGGCCGAACGCGGCGTGACGACCATGCTGCCGGGCAATATCGGCGTCCTCGAGAACACCCGCTTCCACCTCGGCGAGGAGGCCAATGATCCGGCCCTGGCCAAGGCCATGGCGGCGCTCGGCGATTTTTATGTCGACGACGCTTTCTCGGCCGCGCACCGCGCCCACGCCTCGACCGAGGGCATCACCCATTTCCTGCCGAGCTTCGCCGGCCGCGCGATGGAGGCCGAGCTCAAGGCGCTCGAACTGGCGCTTGGCGATCCGCAGCGGCCGGTCGCTGCAGTGGTCGGCGGAGCCAAAGTCTCGACCAAGCTCGCCGTGCTCGGCCACCTGCTCGCCAAGGTCGATCATCTGATCATCGGCGGCGGCATGGCCAATACCTTCCTCGCCGCGCGCGGGGTCGCCGTCGGCAAGTCGCTGTGCGAGCATGAGCTGACCGGCGAAGCCGACAGCATCTTCAACCGTGCCGAGGCCGCCGGCTGCACCATCCATCTGCCCTACGATGTCGTGGTGGCGAAGGAATTCGCCGCCAATCCGCCGTCCGTGCGGACCTGCAACGTCCATGAGGTCGCCGCCGACGAGATGATCCTCGACATCGGCCCGGCCGCGGTCGAAGCGCTCGCCGACGTGCTCAAGAATTGCCGCACCCTGGTCTGGAACGGGCCGCTCGGCGCGTTCGAAACCCCGCCGTTCGATGCAGCCACGGTGGCCCTCGCCAAGACCGCCGCGGCGCTGACCAAGGACGGCAGCCTGGTCTCGGTCGCCGGTGGCGGCGACACCGTGGCGGCGCTCAACCACGCTGGAGTCGCGGCCGACTTCACCTTCGTCTCGACCGCCGGCGGCGCTTTCCTCGAGTGGATCGAAGGCCGCGAATTGCCCGGCGTTGCGGCATTGTCGCGCTGATGGCCACGACCCCAGCCTCTGGCCGTCGCCTGTTGCGGCTGTTCGCGACCCCGGTGCTGGTTGAGGAACTGGCCGACGCGGCCCAGCTCAATGCCGAGCTCGAAGCGTCGATCCTCGCCCGGATGGAGAGCGATTCCGGGGTTCAGCTGTCGAACATCGGCGGCTGGCAATCGCACCATAATCTGACCGCCTGGGCGGGCGACGCCGGGCAGCGCGTGCTCAAGGCCGCTGCCGCCCTCGCCACCGCCAACACCCGCGTCATTCAGCGCGGCGGCATCAACTGGTCGATCGACGCCTGGGCCAATGTCAGCGACGGCGGCGCCTCCAACCGCGCCCACGTCCACGGCGGCTCGTTCTGGTCGGCGGTCTATTATGTCCGGGTCGGCGACGGCGACGGCGGCGAGCTCATGCTCCACGACCCGCGCATGCCCGGCCTGCGCATGCACGCCCCCAATTTGCGCTTCAAGGACGGCGGCCCCGAAGTGGTCGCGCCAATCAAGCCGCGCGCTGGCCTGTTGATCCTGTTCCCGGCCTGGCTTTCACACAGCGTGCAGCCGTGGGCCGGGGGCGACTCGCGCATTTCGATTGCCATGAACATTCGCGCCGCCGCGCCCGCCGCGCCCGCTGCACCTGCTGTGCCACCCGCCCGGCCGCGAAAAATTGCCAAGACCAAACCCGACTAAGGACCGATGACGATGCAAGACAAGATGTTGGCCCAGATCACCCACGGTGACGGGTTCATTGCCGCGCTCGACCAGAGCGGCGGCTCGACCCCGGGGGCGCTCAAGGCCTTCGGAGTAAGCGGCGACGCCTGGTCGACCGACGACCAGATGTTCGAGCTGATCCACGGCATGCGGGTGCGGATCATCACCGCGCCGTCGTTCACCGGCGACAAGGTGATCGGCGCGATCCTGTTCGAAAAGACCATGGACGGCGAGGCCGACGGCAAGCCGGTCCCGCAACTGCTGTGGGAGCGCGGTGTTGTGCCGTTCCTCAAAGTCGACAAGGGCCTCGAGGATGAAGCCGACGGAGTGCGCCTGATGAAACCCAACCCGGGCCTCGACGCGCTGCTCGAGCGGGCTTCGGCCAAGGGCGTGTTCGGGACCAAGATGCGCTCGGTCGTCGAGCTTGCCTCGCCGAGCGGGATCACGGCGGTGGTCAGGCAGCAGTTCGAGGTCGCCGACCAGATCGCGCGCCACGGCATGATGCCGATCATCGAGCCGGAAGTGTCGATCAAGAGCCCCGAGCGGGCACAAGCCGACGCCATCCTGCTGGCCGAGCTGACCAAGGCGCTCGATGCGCTGCCCGACGACCGTCAGGTCATGCTCAAGCTCACGCTGCCGGTCGAGGCCGGGCTGTTCGCGCCGCTCGTCGATCATCCGCGGGTCGCCCGCGTTGTGGCGCTTTCGGGCGGCTATTCGCGCCACGACGCGTGCCGCGAACTGGCCCGCAACCCCGGCGTGATCGCCAGTTTCTCGCGCGCCCTGCTCGAAGATTTGAAGCATGGCATGAGCGACGAGGAGTTCGACCGCACGCTCGGCGCGGCGATCGACGAAATTTACGCGGCGTCGACGGTCACGGCCGCGGCAGCCTAACCGTCTCGAACGTGAAGCGATAAACCCGCGAATCGGTCGCGCCCGGCGCCAGCTTCGACGGCTGGACGTCGACCAGCGTGACGCTGCCCCCGCTCACCAGCTCCGGCTTGTCGAGCGTCATGTCGCGGATTGTGCTCGCCCGCACGCTGTTAATCTCGGCGCGGATCCGGACCTGGCCGGCCCACACGCACTGCACCGTTGCGGGGCAGCGGCTGTCCTCGAGCAGGACCAACGGCCGCACCCAAACATCGCCGCTCCGCGAGAGCTCGCCGAGGCCGGCGGTCGGACCGGCTACCACCGGCGGCGACACCGTCGCGCAGGCGGCGAGCAGGATCAGTGCAAGTGGGGCAATTCGCTTCATTGGTCACACGCTGCGGCTCGGCTAATGAGCGCCCCATGAACGACCCGACCGAACAATTCGCAATCCTCCCGCCGCCGCCGCGGACCGCTCCGTGCAAGCTTTACCTGATCAGCCCGCAGGAGGTTGACGGCGGCTTTCCCGACCGGCTTGCGGCGGCGCTTGGCGCCGGCCCGGTCGCGGCCTTCCAGCTGCGCGTCAAGGACGTCGACGAGCATCGGCTGGCGCACCTCGCCGAACCGCTCCAGCGGATTTGCGCCGACCACGACACCGCGTTCATCGTCAACGACAGCATGGCGCTGGCCAAGCGGCTCGGGGCCGACGGAGTTCACCTCGGCCAGTCCGACGGCGACGTCCGCGAAGCACGCGCTTTGCTCGGACCGGCCGCGCAGATCGGGCGCACCTGTCACGACAGCCGCCATCTGGCGATGGAGGCGGGCGAAGCGGGCGCCGACTATGTCGCGTTCGGAGCGTTCTACCCGACCACGACCAAGCCCAGCCATTACCGCCCGGCACCGTCGATCCTCAGTTGGTGGGCGTCGATCTTCGAAATCCCGTGCGTCGCGATTGGTGGCATCACGCCGGCCAATTGCGAACCGTTGATCACCGCCGGCGCCGACTTCATCGCGGTCTGCCAGGCGTTGTGGGGCGCATCGGACCCGGGCGCGGCGGTGCGCGAGTTCGAACAGGCCTTCGCGGTCTAGGCCGAGCGGCCCGCGCCTGAGCGCTGGCGTTGGCCCGAGACCAACTTCCCGACCAACGGGGAAACTTGTTCCGCCTCTCCATCGTTCAAGGGCAAACACCATTGCCTCAGGAGAGTTGCGTGATTTCCAGATCGTCCCGTGTTGCGTTGGGGTTGCTGTGCACCGCCAGCGCCGCTGTCGCCGTGGCGCAGGCCACCAAGCCCGCCGCAAGCGCTCCCGCCTCGACCACAACTACCACCTCCGCCAAGCCGTGGGTCGCGCCCGGCACCAAGGGCTCGCCGATCAACGGCGAGCTGTTCCACGCCCAGGTGCTGCTTTCAGCGCAGGCCTTCTCGCCCGGCGTGATCGACGGCAAGGACGGCGAATCTTTCAAGCTCTCGCTCAGCAGCTTCCAGCGCGCGCGCGGGCTCGATCCGACCGGCAAGCTCGACCAGGACACGCGCCAGGCGCTGTTGCAGGCCAACCGCCCGTCGACCGTCATGGTTCGCCTCGGTCCGGACGATGTCCGCAGCCGCTACGTCTTTCCGTTCCCCAAGACCCCGGAGGGCCAAGCCGACCTCAAGTTCCTCGGTTATCGCAACATGCTCGAGAAGGTCGCCGAACGCTATCACACCACGCCGGACACGATCGTCGCGCTCAATGGCCCGGACAAATTGATCGGTCTGGGACAGACTCTGCGCTTGCCCAACGTGGTGCCGACGTCGACCGATTATGGCGCCGCAAAGGGCAATGCCGCGATGGTCTTTGCCGCGCTCAACATCGACGCCGAGCAACCGCAGGGCGACTATGTCGTGGTCGACAAGAGCGAAGGCGTGCTCAAGGTCTATCGCGGACCGATTCCGGCCGGCGCCGCCGGCCCCGCTGAAGGCGGTAGCGACAATGCCTCGGACGACAATACGGCCGACGTCCGGCCGGTGGCCCAGCTCGTCGCGGCGTTCCCGGTGACTATGGGTTCGAAGCAATATCCGCTGCCGATCGGCCGCTGGAAGGCGACCACCTACGCCTATCTGCCGCCGTTCCTTTACCAGCCCGATCTACTTGAGCACGCCAAGAGCGACAAGGAATTGAGGCTCCCGCCAGGACCCAACAACCCGGTCGGCGTGGCCTGGCTCGACCTGACCAAGGAGCATTACGGAATCCACGGCACGCCCGAGCCGCAGACCATCGGCCGGGCCGAATCGAGCGGTTGCATTCGTATGACCAACTGGGACGTGCTACGGCTGTCGCGGATGATGAAGCCGGGCTTCACTGCGATCTTCCAGGCCTGATCCATGGCGCGCGCGCTCACGATCGCCTCGACGGTCATCGTCACCGCGGTCCTGACCAGCGCGTTCTGGATTTTCTACGAAGGGATAACCGGCTCGCCTGGCGGCGGGCCGCAGGTCACCGCGTCGGGTCAAAAAGTCATCGTCGACACCCCGGGCCGGCCGCCGGTAACGATTGCCGAGGGGGTCACGGTCGGCCCCGCCGGCCTGGTCCTGCCGGTCGCCGGAGTTAAGCCCGAACAATTGAGTGATACCTACAGCCAGGCGCGCGCCGGCGGCGCCCGGGTCCACGATGCGATCGACATCATGGCGCCTGAAGGAACGGCGGTCGCGGCCGCCGCTGGCGGCACCGTCGAGAAACTGTTCTACTCCCACGGCGGCGGCGGCATCACGGCCTATGTCCGCTCGCCCGACCGGCGCTGGACTTTTTATTACGCGCACCTCCAATCCTACGCGCCGGGCCTCGCTGAGGGCCAGCATGTCCGGCGCGGGCAATTGATCGGCCGCGTCGGCCATACCGGCAACGCCAGCCCGGACGGCCCGCACCTCCATTTCGCGATCCACCGCATGCAGCCGGGCGAAAAGTGGTACGACGGTAGTGCGATCAATCCCTATCCGCTGCTTGCCGGTCGCAAGGTCAGCGGCTAGACGCCGCGCGCAATCGGTTAATGGCGCTCGCGTTCGACTGAGCGTTTCTTTGAAGGTCCGGACATCATGAAGATCAGCGGCGTGGACATTCGTCCCGGCAACATCATCGAATATGAAAGCGGCATCTGGCGCGCGGTCAAAATCCAGCACACCCAGCCGGGCAAGGGCGGCGCCTACATGCAGGTCGAACTCAAGAATCTGATCGACGGCCGCAAGAACAATGTCCGTTTCCGCAGCGCCGAAACGGTCGAGCGCGTCCGGCTCGACACCAAGGATTTCCAGTTCCTGTTCGCCGAGGCTGACATGCTGACCTTCATGGACAAGGAAACCTACGAACAGATCAGCCTGCCCAAGGATCTGCTCGGCGACGCCGCGGCTTTCCTCCAGGACGGCATGGACGTGGTCATGGAATTGTACGACGAGCGGCCGATCTCGGTCCAATTGCCCGACACCATCGAGGCCCTGATCGTCGAGGCCGACGCAGTGGTGAAGGGCCAGACGGCGTCATCCTCTTACAAGCCCGCAGTGCTCGACAATGGCGTACGCGTGATGGTCCCGCCGCACATCGGCGCCGGCACGCGGATCGTGGTCGACGTCTACGAACAGACCTACGTTAGGCGGGCCGACTGATTTCCTCCCCTCCCGCCCGCGGGAGGGGATCGAGGGGTGGGCCTGTGCCTGTCCCGGAAAACCCCACCCCCGGCCCCTCCCGCGGGGCGGGAGGGGAGAAGGATAAAGATGGTTTCCCATTCCGGCCTCGTCACCGTCATGCAGCGCGCCGCGCGCAAGGCGGCGCCGCGCCTGCGGCGGGACTTCGGCGAGGTCGAGCAGCTCCAGGTGAGCCGCAAGGGGCCGGCCGATTTCGTCACCATGGCCGACCAGCGCGCCGAACAGACCATCGTCCAGGAGCTACGCTCGGCGCGGCCTGACTGGGGCCTGCTGCTCGAGGAAGGCGGTGAGATCGAGGGCAATCCGGACAAGCCGCGATGGATCGTCGATCCGCTCGACGGAACCAGCAATTTTCTCCACGGCATCCCCCATTTCTCGATCAGCATCGCGGTCGAGGAACGGCGCCCCGGGGCCCGCTCGGAGATCACCCAGGCGCTGGTCTACCAGCCGCTGACCGACGAGAGCTATTGGGCCGAAAAGGGCCGCGGTGCGTGGCTCAATGAGCGCCGCCTGCGGGTTTCCGCGCGGCGCGACCTATCCGAATGCGTGATCGGCACCGGCCTGCCGCATTGCGGGCGCGGCGACGTCGCCGAATGGAGCAAGATCTACGCGGTGATCGCACCGTCCGTCGCCGGCGTTCGCCGCTTCGGCTCGGCCGCGCTCGATCTGGCCTATGTCGCGGCCGGCCGCCTCGACGGCTTCTGGGAAGACGATCTCGATACCTGGGACACCGCTGCCGGACTGCTCCTGATCCGTGAGGCGGGCGGGTTCATCACCGATTATCGCGGTTCGGATCAGATGTTCGAACGCCGCCAATATCTTGCCGGCAACAATGACGTCCACTCGCGCCTGCACAAATTGCTGGCCGGAGCGCTGCGATGATCCTGGCCCTGCTGACCGCGGCGGCCGCAGCGTCAGCCCAGTCCAGGACGGTGCTCACGGTCGACCCGCGTCATCGCCTGGTCGAGGGCGTGGCCAGCGACGGCCATACGATTTTCGTCTCGAGCATCCTCGATCGCAATATCCTCGCCTGCCGCAAGACCTGCCGGACCATGGCGGTGCTCCCCGCCGGCCTCCACCCGTTCGCGATCGCGTGGGACGCCAGCCGCAAGCAATTGTGGGTCGCGGCCGATTGCCCGCCCGGCGTACGCGGCATCACCGCCTGCGATCGGGGCGCCCTGATCGCCCTCGACAAGCGCGGGCGAGTGGTCACGCGCATTTCTCCGGAAGTCGGCACCTTCCACCCCGGTGACGTCTCGACGTCAAACGGGCAGGTGTTCGTCAGCGACAGCCAGAACGGCATGATTTTCCGCCTCACCGCAAACGGTCGCGGGATGATGGCCGTGGTCCTGCCCGGAATTGGCAAGAGCGGGCAGGGCACCGCGCTGTCCGAAGACGGCAAGCGGCTGATCGTCGCCGACTACGGCCAGGGCGTTGGCTCGGTCGATCTGGCGACCTGGAAACGAACCCTGCTGCCGCGCCAGGACGGCAAGCCGCTGCGCGGGGTCGATGGCCTGGTCCGCTGTGGATCTACCTATTACGGCATCTACAACGGGGCCGCGCCAGGACTTCTGCTGTCAATCACGATGACCGCCACCGGCGTCGAATATGACCAGCCGCTGGGCGAAGTGACTTTGCCGGACCCGACCCAGATCGCGTTCGACGGCCACCGACTCCTGATCGTCGCGGACTCCGGCTGGGCGAGCCTCGACCAAGCCGATTTCGTGCGGACCAAGGGCACGCCGGTCATCGCCATCCCGCTGTCGAAGGACTGCAAGCCGATTTAGGTCGGATTTTCAGGCGCCAAGCGCCCCCGCCGGTGTTGCGGGGCCAGTCCGCCTGTCCTAAAGCGCCGCCAATTCTCGCTTAGTGGAGTTCCCCTTGGCCAGCGTCGCCGCCGGATACCTGCCGATCCTGCTGTTCCTCGCCATCGCGCTGGCGATGTCGGGCGGCTTTGTCGTGCTGCCGATGCTGGTTTCGCGGCTGACCGGCGCTCATCGCCCCAACCCCGAGAAGCTCAGCGAATATGAGTGCGGCTTCCCCGCGTTCGAGGACAGTCGCGCCCAGTTCGACGTCCGTTTCTATCTAATCGCGATCCTGTTCATCGTCTTCGACCTCGAGGCGGCGTTCCTGTTTCCGTGGGCGGTTTCGCTCAAACTTACGCATTGGGCCGGCTGGATCGCGATGATGATCTTCCTCGCCGAGCTTGCCCTCGGCCTGGTTTATGCGTGGAAGAAAGGGGCGCTCGAGTGGGAGTAGTCCTAGACCCCGAGCACGATCGCATGCCGACCGAGGAAGAGCTGGCGCGGATCGCCGGGTTGGTCCGCGGCGACGCTGACATGACCAAGCTAGAGGGCCTGCGTACCGAGCTCGACGAAAAGGGTTTCCTGGTCACCTCGACCGAGGATCTGTTCCACTGGGCGCGGACCGGGTCCCTGTGGTGGATGACCTTTGGCCTCGCCTGCTGCGCGGTCGAGATGATCCACGCCAACATGCCGCGCTATGACCTCGAGCGGTTCGGGGTCGCACCGCGCGCCAGCCCGCGCCAGTCGGACGTGATGATCGTCGCCGGAACGCTGTGCAACAAAATGGCTCCGGCGCTGCGCCGGGTCTACGACCAGATGTCCGAGCCGCGCTACGTCATCTCGATGGGCAGCTGCGCCAACGGCGGCGGCTATTATCACTACAGCTACTCTGTCGTCCGCGGCTGCGACCGCATCGTGCCGGTCGACATCTACGTGCCGGGCTGCCCGCCGACTGCCGAAGCGCTGATCTACGGCATCCTCCAGCTTCAGCGCAAAATCCGCCGCGAAGGGACGATCGAGCGCTAGTATGGCGAGCCACGTCCCCATCATGGCGTCCGACCAAGGCGTGATCGACGCGGCCACTGCCGCGTTCGGCGAAGCGCTGATTGACGCCCGCGAGTCGGTTGGCGAGGTCACGCTGGTGGTTGCGCGCGAGGCGATCGCGACCGTGCTTCAGGCGCTGCGCGACACGCCCGGGCTCGAATATCAGCAGCTGATGGAGATCGCCGGGGTCGACTATCCCGACCGGGCCGAGCGCTTCGAAGTGGTCTATCATTTGCTGTCGCTGACCAAGAACCGCCGCATTCGGGTCAAGGTCTCGACCGACGAAGCGACCCCGGTGCCGAGCGTGACGTCCTTGTGGCCGGTCGCCGGCTGGCTCGAGCGCGAGGTGTTCGACATGTACGGGGTCGGGTTCGCCGGCAACCCGGACCTGCGCCGGATCCTTACAGACTACGGGTTCGAAGGCCATCCGCAGCGCAAGGACTTCCCGCTCACCGGCTTTGTCGAGCTGCGCTATTCGGAAGCCCAAAAGAGGGTGGTCTACGAGCCGGTCGCGCTGCCCCAGGACTTCCGCACGTTCGATTTTCTGATGCCGTGGGAAGGCGCCGAATACCGCCTGCCGGGCGACGAGAAGGCCAAGCCCCAGGCGCCCGGCGCACCGTCGCCCGCGCCGCCGCCGTCGGGCCAGCCGACCGTCAATCCGGCGACCCCGGCGACCACGCCCAAGACCACCGACACGCCGGCCCAGACCGGCGGCGGAGCGCCCGCCAACGCACAGGCCAAAAAGGAGGCGCGCAAGTCGGCTAAGGCCAAGGCCGAGCAGCAAGTGAGCAAGCCCAGCAAGACCGCCGAGCCCAAGCCCAAGACGCCCGGCCGCCGCCGTCCCGGTGGAGGCGCGGCATGAGCGACACCCGCACGGTCGAAATGACCCTCGGCAGCATCCCCGACGCGCGCGAGCCCGGCAACGTCACTGCCGGCGACGATCAGATCAGCAATTACACGATCAATTTCGGGCCCCAGCACCCGGCCGCGCACGGTGTGCTGCGGCTGATCATGGAGCTGGACGGCGAGATCGTCGAGCGGGTCGATCCGCACATCGGCCTGCTCCACCGCGGCACCGAGAAACTGATCGAATATAAGACCTACGCCCAGGCGCTGCCCTACTTCGACCGGCTCGATTACTGCTCACCGATGTGCATGGAGCACAGCTTCGTGCTCGCCATCGAGAAAATGATGGGGCTCGAGGTGCCGCTGCGCGCGCAATACATCCGCGTGTTGATGGCCGAGCTGACGCGCATCATGAACCACATGCTCAATCTCGGCAGCCACATCATGGATGTTGGCGCGATGACGCCGAACCTGTGGCTGTTCGAGCTGCGCGAAGATCTGATGCAGATCTACGAGGCGGTCTCGGGTGCGCGGATGCACGCCAATTACTTCCGCGCCGGCGGCGTCCACGGCGATATCCCGCCCAAGGTCTTCGCCCAGATCGGCGACTTCCTCGATAACCGGATGAAACTGTTCGAGGACGCGATTTCGCTGGTCGCCGACAACCGCATCTTCAAGCAGCGCAACGTCGACATCGGCCTGGTCAGCAAGGAAGACGCCATCGCCTGGGGCTTCTCCGGCCCGATGATCCGCGCCGCCGGGGTGCCGTGGGACATCCGCCGCAGCCAGCCATACGAAGTCTATGACCGCATGGAATTCGACATTCCGACCGGCACCCGGGGCGATTGCTACGACCGCTTCATGGTCCGGGTTGAGGAAGTGCGGCAGTCGTGGCGGATCGCTCGCCAGTGTCTCAAGGAAATGCCCCAAGGCCCGGTCGGAAGCCTCGACCGCAAGGTGTTCCCGCCGCTGCGGGCCGAGATGAAGACCTCGATGGAAGCGCTGATCCACCACTTCAAGCTCTACACCGAGGGCTATCACGTGCCCGCCGGCGAAGTGTATGTCGCGACCGAGAGCCCCAAGGGCGAGTTCGGCGTCTATCT
>JBDTRT010000098.1:0-16254 GCA_039931595.1 Sphingomicrobium sp. | reverse complement strand
CATCGCGGCGCTCTTTCTTCTTGTACATCGCCAGCATCCGCGCGGTGACCGCGAACCCGCCGAAGATGTTCACGCTGGCCAAGGCGACCGCGAGCAGGCCGAGCCATTTCGAGGTCGGGCTGCCCCCGGCGGCGGCGGCGATCAACGCGCCGACGATGATTACCGAGGAAATTGCGTTGGTTACCGACATCAACGGAGTGTGCAGCGCCGGGGTCACCGACCACACCACGAAATAGCCGACGAAGCAGGCAAGGACGAAAATCGACAGGATCGAGATGAAGTCCATGCGAGCCCTCTTCCGCGGATGATGCGCCGCGCTTTGTGGCGGCTCGCGCCAAAGCTGTCGAGAGGGGACGCATTTTGCCGGCTGGGATTGGCTGCGGCGGTGCGATTAACGAAAAGCGGTTTCCGATTTAATAACCTTTTCCAGCCAAGGAAGGAGTGCACATTACGGAAGGAGCAGGCGCTCGGTGCGCTCGCGCAGTAACCACAACAGCGATCGGTCGACGTCGAGGCTCCTGCTATGGGTCGCCATCGCGGCGCTGATCTTCGGGCTGATCGGCTTCGGTGAGTTGCCCGAAGACGTGCTCCGCGCCGGCCGCAACAGCATCCATCCCCATTCCGCCAGCGGCAACATCGTCCTGGTCAAGATCGACGACGATTCGCTCCGCGCGGTCGGCCGCTGGCCGTGGCCGCGGCGCTACCATGCCCAACTAGCCGACCGGCTGACCAGTGCCGGCGCCAACCGCATCTTCTTCGACCTGATGTTCGAAAACGCCAGCGACGCAGCCGACGACCGCTTGTTCGCCGACGCCCTCCGGCGCTCGCACCGGGTGACCCTGCCGGTGCGCACCCGGACCGGCCTGGTCAAGGGCAAGGACGTCTATTCGGGACCGATCGCGAAATTCGGCAAATATGCCGAGATCGGGTCGATCAGCGCGCGCTATAATTACCAGAATGCGGTGTGGGACCTCCAGTACGGAGAAGTCCTCGGCGGCAAGCTGGTACCGACCTATGCGGCCAAGCTCGCCAACGCCCCGGTCGCCGCCAATACGACATTCTCGATCGATTATTCGATCGATCCCAAGACCGTGCCATCGGTCTCGGCTGCAGCGGTCCTCGCAGGGACGGTGTCGAGCAAGGCGTTTGCCGGCAAGGACGTCATCATCGGCGTTACCACCGACGCCATTGGCGACCAGTATTTCGTCCCCGGCTGGGGCAAAATGGGCGGCTCCTACGTCCAGATCCTCGGCGCCGAGACGCTGCGCGCGGGCACGCCGGTGCACCTCGGCTGGCTGCCCGGCTATCTGTTGGCGCTCGCGCTTGCCGGGCTTGCGGCCTATCGCAAGAACGCTCTCCACCAGACGGTCATCCTGGTCGGCGCGGCAATTGCCCTGCTGCTCGGTCCGGCGCTGCTCGAAGCCAATCTGATTTTCATCGAAATTACGCCCGGGCTGTTCGCGGTGATCTGCGTCTCGACGGTGCTCGCCTGGCGGCGCTTCCGGGTGCGCGGCCTGGTCAGCGAATCCGGTCTCGCCAACCTCAATGCGCTGCGCGCCAACCGCAGCGGCCGCGACCAGGCGCTAATCGTCGCGCGAATCCTCAATTATGCGGAAATCGTCGCAACCTTGCCCGCAGACAGCGAACGGCAGGTGGTCGATCAGATCGTCGGCCGGCTGTCGGTCGGATCGAGCAATCGCACCTTTTATCAGGGTGACGGCGGCATCTTCGCCTGGTTCGAGGAACCGCGCCTGCCGTTCGGCAATCATATCGACGCGCTCTATTCGCTGTTTCGCAACCCGATTCGCCTCGGATCGATGTCGATCGACGTGGCGGTTGCCTTCGGCGTCGAGATCGGCAGCAGTCGCTCGCTTGCCAATCGCCTCGGGAGCGCGCTGGTCGCCGCCGAGGAAGCCGCCCACGACGGGCTCAAGTGGAAATATCACGACCCCGACAGCCTCCAGGATGCGTCGTGGAAGCTGTCGATGCTGAGCCAGCTGGATAGCGCGATCGACAAGGGCGAAGTGTGGGTCGCCTACCAACCCAAGCTCAACCTCGCCACACGCGAAATCGTCGGGGCCGAAGCGCTGGCCCGCTGGACCCACCCCGAAAAGGGGCCGATCGCCGCATCCGAATTCGTCGCGGCGGCGGAACAGCACGGCCGCATCGGCAAGCTCACCGACTTCGTGCTCGACCAGGCAGTTGCCGCGGTGGCGTTGATCAACGCCGACGGCGGCGACTTCAACCTCGCGGTCAATTTGTCGGCGCGGCTGCTGACCGATCGCAACTTTACGATGCGCTTGTCGGCGCTGCTGGCGCGGCACGGTGTCGAAGCGCGCCACCTGACGCTCGAATTGACCGAGACTGCTGCACTGACCGGCAGCGGCGAGGCGGTCGAGATGTTGCTGCGGCTGCGCGAGCTCGGCATCAACATCTCGATCGACGATTACGGCACCGGGCTATCGACCCTCGATTATCTCAAGAAGATCCCGGCGGGCGAGATCAAGATCGACCAGAGCTTCGTCAAGGCGATGTGCGAAAACCGCAGCGACCGATTGATGGTTCAGTCGACCATCGGCCTCGCCCACGCGCTCGGCCGCACGGTTGTCGCCGAGGGGGTCGAGCGGGCCGACATCCTTGAGGCGCTGGTCGAGATGAAATGCGACTTCGCGCAAGGCTTCATTATTGGCCGGCCGATGAGTTTGGAGAGCCTGATCAAGCGAACTTCTCTCGAAAGAAAGCGCACTTATGCGTAATGGTTAATCGTTTGCTAACCATATCGATTAGGGTTAACGTCCCCGATAACTGCAGATTCGCAGTTGGACCACAGGGGACGTGTGATGAAGAAGAAAACCCAAGCCGCGCGCGGCTTCTGGAGCTGGCTTCTCGGCAGCGGATGGAGCCAGACCGGCAACAGCGGCTAGGTCAAACGGCGGCTAATGGCCGCCGTTTTTCCTTTTTGAATCAATCGCGTGACAAGCGCCCGCTATTGTAGCGGGTGCTTATGCGCGTCTCCATTCCGGGCTTGGGCGGGCGCGTAAAGGCGCCGTCCCGCGGCCCCCGGCAGCGAACCGAATTGTCCCCGCTACAAGCGTCCGCAGCGCAGCGAATCACCCGCGCCGCCGGCTCCAGGAATCGCCAGGATTTTTGCAGACTGGCGCCGGACGGGCCGCTCGACTAGCGGCGGACCATGCCTCACCAATCCCTGTTAACCCTCGAAATGCGCGCGCCGGCAGTGGCAGGTGACGCTGCACTTCAGCGAGGAATGAAGTCATGAGCCTGGCATCGGTCCGCTCGTGGCTGGCACAGCATGCGCCGGACCTTGCAATCATCGAGCTCGAGCAGACCACCGCGACGGTCGATACCGCGGCCGCAGCGCTCGGCGTCGAGCCTGGGCGCATCGCCAAGACGCTCGCGGTGCGCGCCGGCGACGAGGTGTTCCTGCTGGTCACGCGCGGCGATGCACGGCTCGACAATGGCAAGAGCAAGGCCGAGTTCGGCGCCCGGCCGCGGATGCTCGGCGCGGAGGAAACCCTGGAAATCACCAGCCACCCGATCGGCGGCGTGTGCCCGTTCGGGCTGGCGACCCCGCTACCAGTCTATTGCGACATCAGCCTGAGGCCATTCGATACGGTTTATCCCGCCGCAGGCTCGGTCAACAGCTCGGTTGAGGTGACGCCCGGGCGGCTGTTCGAGCTGGTCGGCGCGCGCTGGGTCGATCTCTGCCGGCTGCCCGGCCAAGTGGCGGACCCTTAGCCGAGCCGTTCGTGAACGAGGCTGCCGCCGCTCGTCAGGCGGGTGCCCTTGACCAATTCGTCCTCGTCCGGAAGCACCGGCTTGCCCGCGTCCTTGTCCCAGAAGGCGCTGAGGAAATTGTAGACGTTGCGCGCGTACAAAGCCGACGCGTCGGCCGGCAGGCTGCGCGCGAGGTTGGTCGCGCCGATGATCGTGACGTCATGACGCCGCACGCTCTCACCCGCAACGCAGCCTTCGACATTGCCGCCGGCTTCGGCCGCGAGGTCGACGATGATGCTGCCCGGGCGCATGGTCGCGATCTGGGCGTCGCTGATCAGCCGCGGCGCGGGCTTGCCCGGGATCAGCGCGGTGGTCACGACAATGTCCTGCTTGGCGATGTGGCCGGAGACCAGCTCGGCCTGCGCCTTTTGATATTCGGGCGTCATCTCGGTCGCATAGCCGCCCGCGCCCTCGCCTTCGATGCCCGCCACTTCCTCGACGAAAATCGGCTTGGCGCCCAGCGACAGGATCTGCTCGCGGGTGGCCGAGCGAACGTCGGTCGCGCTGACCTGCGCGCCCAGCCGCCGCCCGGTGGCAATCGCCTGGAGCCCGGCGACCCCGACGCCCATCACGAACACCTTGGCTGGGCTGACCGTGCCGGCGGCGGTCATCATCATCGGCATTGCACGGCCGTAGGCGTCGGCCGCCTCGATGATCGCCTTGTAGCCGGCGAGATTCGATTGCGACGACAGCACGTCCATCGACTGCGCGCGCGAAATTCGCGGCATCCACTCCATTGCCAGTGCGTCGAGCCCGGCGGCGGCATAAGCCTCGATCGCGTCGCGCCGGCCGATCGGGTCGAGCACTCCGATCAGCAGCGCGCCCTGGTCGGCGCCGCTGAGCGAAGCCGGATCCGGCCCCAGTACGCAGAGGATTGCGCCGGCGCCCTTGAGCACCTCATCGCGGGAGCCGACCGTCGCCCCGGCCGATTCGTAATCCGCATCCGCGATCAGCGCGTGTTCGCCCGCGCCTCGCTCGATCGCGACGGCGGCGCCCAATGCAGTGAATTTCTTCACCGTCTCGGGAATCGCGGCGCAGCGCGTCTCGCCGGCCGCGGTTTCCTTCAGGATTGCAATCTTCATCGGGCTGGCAAGCGGCCTAGCTGATGAGCCAGACGACGAACAGCGCGATCACCAGCGCTGCCACAGCCGTGTATTTGAACCAGTGCGTAAAGCCCGTAAAATCGCGCAGGTGCGCCTGATAGTCTTCGGCTGACTCTTTGGTTGCGGGCTCGTTGGCCATGCTGGGGTCCCCTGATCTGAGCGGTGATTGCCTCGCCCGCGTCTATTCTGCGGCTTCATAACAAGCCGCGCAGCCGCGCCCAAGTCCTTAAGCGACCCTTTACTACTTGTAAGCCATAACGGCGGGATGAAGCCGGAACGGATCATTGAGAGCCGCACGCGGTCGCTCTTGCTACTCGACGCGGACCCCGCCGAAAAACGGCTGGTGTCGGCGATTGCCGGCCGCGCCGGGTGGAGCGTCATCGGACCAGCGAGCGGCGAGGCCGCCGTCGGCGTCCTCCAGGGCCCACACGGGCGCGAGGTGCAGGCGGCGCTACTCGGCAATTGGGACGCGGAGACCGGTCCCACTTTGATCGCTACGCTCCGCGCCTGTCGCGACCGACTGCCGATCATCGTCGTCGCCGACGGCGAATCGGTTGCAATCGCGGTCGACGCAATGCGCTCCGGAGCATCGGATTTTCTCAGTCGACCGGTGGTCCAGGAACGCTTGCTCGAAGCGCTCGCCGCCAATTCCGATCGCCGCCAGGCGGCCGGAGAGCTGGCCCCGGTCACCGAGAAACTCGCACCGGAAATGTCGCTCGAGCAATTGGTCGGCGCAGCACCCGATTTTCGCGCGACCCTGGCGGTCGCCGCCAAGGCCGCGCGCAACCGGCTACCGATTTTGATCGTCGGCGAGCCCGGCACCGGCAAGGAAACCTTTGCCCACGCGATTCACGCCGCGAGCCTGCGCGCCCGCGGACCGCTGGTCACGGTCGATTGCAAGTCGATCCCCGCCAACATCATCGACAGCGAGTTGTTCGGCCACGAAAAAGGCGCATTTCCGGGCGCGTTCGCATCGAAAACCGGCCGCATTTTCGAAGCCAATTGTGGCACTTTGCTGCTCGACGAAATCGGCGCCCTGCCGGCCGCAACCCAGCAGGCGCTCGATCGCGTGCTGGCGACCGGCGAAGTACGCCCGGTCGGCTGCAACGGCAGCAATTCGGTCGACGTGCGAATCGTCGCCACCGCCAGCCGGCCGCTGCCGGAGGATTTCGACCCCGGCCTATCCGAGCGAATCGGTGCGACCGTCGTCGTCCTGCCGCCGCTGCGTGACCGCAGCGGTGACATTCCGGCGCTAGCCCGCCACCTGCTCGTGCGCTTTTCGGAGCAGACCAAGCTGCGCCCGCTGACCATCGGCAATGACGCGCTTGCAGTGCTGATGCGCTACGGCTGGCCGGGCAACGTCCGCCAGCTCGCCGGCGTGCTGTTCCGCGCCGGGCTTCAGTGCGAGGGCAGCTCGCTCACCGCCGAGGATTTCCCGCACATCGCGATCCAGTCGCGCTTCAGCGGCCGGCGCAACGATTTCGCGCCCGAGATCAGCCAGTCCAAGAGCGACGAAGCGCTGGTCGGCGCGCCGTCGGTCACGCTTTATCGCAACGACGGGCATTTGCGCCCACTGGAAGAGATTGAAGCGGACATCATCCGCCTCGCCATCGGCCATTATCGCGGCCGCATGACCGAGGTCGCGCGCCGTCTCGGGATCGGCCGCTCGACGCTTTACCGCAAATTGGGCGAGCTCGGGATCGACACGACCACCTGATCCCGACGGATCACGGCGTGCACAGCGGGCCGCTGCAGTACAGCCTGACATAAAGTTCGCCGCGGACACGCCATCCGGCCGGGGTCTTGGCCCAGTGCGCCGAATAATCGCCGCCGTAGCGGCTCTGCCGCTTGAGCCCGGTCCACGTTCCATGTTCGACTGCGCGCGCGCCATTGGCCGACACCGTCACGCGGTACGGCGAGCGGACGTAAGTGACGAACCCGGGCTCGGCGAAATCGCTGGCGAAATCGCGCGTCAACGCCTCCTTGCCGACCGCCGAGCCGCCGTTGCTCCACACGAACACCGCATCGTCGGCAAACACCGTCGAGAAGTGCGCCAGATCATGGACTGCGATCGCCCGATTATTGTCGGCCCGAAGCATGCGGATCGCGCGCTCGTCGGCGGCGTGCGCAGCGTCGCCCGCGGCCGGCAGCCGCAACCCCTGATCGCTCGCGCAGCCGCTGGCCAGCAACGCGCCCGCCAGGCCCAGCGCAAGCATCATGTCCCGACGGCGCAGCGACCGCATGCTCATCTCCAGCTGATTGGCGCCGAGCTTGCTCGGTGCTGCCACCGCTGGCAAGCCATGCGGCCATGCGCCGCGCCTCCATCCCTGCCCTGCTCCTGCTGGTCGCGTGCGGCGACGCCGATTCAAAATCGTCGACGGCTGCCCCGGCGCCAGCCTCTCCGTGCAACCAGCAGCAGTTTGAAGGCGACCGCTTCACGGTCTGCGAATCCGGCGGCGGGCCGATCCAGCTGTTCGCCGCGGCGCGCGGCGAGACGCCCATCCGCCGCTTCGCGGATCTCGAGGCGACACTCGGCCGGCGCGGCGAGCAGGTCGCCTTCGCGATGAACGCCGGAATGTTCGACGAGGACGGCCGCCCGATCGGTCTGGCGATCGTCGATGGCCGGGAAGTTCATGCGATCAACCGGCGCAAAGGCGGTGGCAATTTCCATTTGATGCCCAACGGCGTGTTCCTGGTCCGCCGCAACGGCCGAGCAAGCGTCGTGACGAGTGCCGCCTTCAAGCCGTCGAAGGACATTGCGCTCGCCACCCAGTCGGGACCGATGCTGGTGATCGACGGCCAGCTCCACCTGGCGTTCGATCCGGACGGGACGTCGCGCTACATTCGCAACGGCGTCGGCATCGCGCCCGACGGCCGGGCGCGGTTCGTAATCAGCGAACAGCCGGTCTCGCTCGGCAAGTTCGCGCGCTTGTTTCGCGATGGGCTGAAATCCCGCAACGCCTTATTCTTCGATGGTGCGGTGAGCGCCTTGTGGGACCCGGCCAACGGCCGGCGCGACGACATTGTCCCGCTCGGCCCGATGGTCGTGGTGTTCAGGCCCGCGGAGTCAGCGCCTGGTCGCGCAGGCCGCGCCACACCCTGAGCGCCTGGACGGTTTCGAACACGTCGTGGGCGCGGACGATCTGCGCGCCCTGCTCGGCGGCCTTGACCGCAAAGGCGATGCTCCCGCCCAGCCGGTGATCGGCCGGGGCCTCGCCCGACAGCGCCCCGATGGTGCGCTTGCGGCTGGCGCCGATGACCATCGGGCAGCCGAGGCCATGGAACAGAGCGAGGCCGTTCATCAGCTCGAGATTATGGGCGACACTCTTGCCGAAGCCGAAGCCCGGATCGACCAGGATGTTCGATCGGGCGATCCCGGCCGCCTCGGCCGCCGCGATCCGCTCTTCCAGCCAAAGGTAGACTTCGACCAGCACGTCGGCGTAGCTCGGCGCGTCCTGCATTGTCGCCGGGTCGCCCTGGTGATGCGTCAGCACGACCGGAACGCCGGCGGCCGCAGCCACCTCGGCCGAACGCGGATCGAAAGCAAGCGCCGAAACGTCGTTGACCAGCCGCGCCCCGGCCCCGAGCGCCGCGGTCATCACTTCGGACTGGCGCGAGTCGATCGACACCGCGGCGCCGCCGCCGGCAAGCTGGCGGATGACCGGCACGACCCGCTCGATTTCGTCGCCCTGCCACACCGCTTTCGCGCCCGGCCGGGTCGATTCGCCGCCGACGTCGACGATTGCCGCGCCCTGCCCCGCCATGTCGGCCCCGGCAGCCGCAGCGGCCGCGGCGTCGGCGTATCGGCCGCCATCGGAGAAGCTGTCCGGCGTGACGTTGAGCACCGCCATAACCTGCGGCTGGTCGAGGCGGACGATGCGCTCGCCCAGTTGCAGCGGCGGCCGCGGGTTGGTCAGCCGCTCCCACGCACCCTTCCAGTCGGCGGGCATGGTTTCGATCGATTCAAGGATGCGCTCGACGCTGACCAGTTCGCTTGAGGCGCGCCGGGTGCCGTCCCATACAATCGCTTCGACCGCGGCGAACCAGTTGAGCCCGCCGGCGAGCCGAGCGACCTGGCCGTCGTAGCCGAACGGCGAATCGATGAAGGCAGTTGGGCGGAGGAGCGTGCGCATGGTCCGCTATGAAGCGGACAGATGGCGCTGACGCAATGTGTCGATCGGCTCGAGCTTGCCGCGCTGTTCGACGTGCCAGAAGGTCCAGCCGTTGCACGACGGCGCGCTCATCAGCGCCGCGCCGACCTGGTGGATCGATCCGCAATGGTCGCCGCTTTCGACCGAGCCGTCGGCGCGAACCTTGGCTTTCCAACGCCGCTTGGCGTCGGTCAGCACCGCGCCCGGCTTGATCAGCATGGTTTCGACCAATTGGCCGAAGGCGACGCGCGGCGCGCCGCGCTTGTCGATCATCCCGGTCATCGCGCTTTCGTCGAGCGGAAGCGTTGATTCGATGCGCTCGCGCGCCACCGCGATGTAGCTTTGCTCGCGCTCGATCCCGATCCACCGCCGGCCCAGCCGCCGCGCCACCGCGCCGGTCGTGCCGGTGCCGAAGAACGGGTCGAGCACGACGTCACCGGGCTTGGTGCAGGCGAGCAGGATTCGATAGAGCAAAGCCTCTGGCTTCTGGGTCGGATGGGCTTTGTGGCCGTCGCCGTCCTTGATCCGTTCGGCCCCAGCGCAGATCGGCAGCACCCAGTCGGAGCGCATCTGCAGATCGTCGTTGAGCGCCTTCATCGCGCGATAGTTGAAGGTGTAGCGCGCTTTCTCGTCCTTGGCGCACCAGATCAGCGTCTCGTGGGCGTTGGTGAAGCGGGTGCCGCGGAAGTTGGGCATCGGGTTCGACTTGCGCCACACGATGTCGTTCAAGATCCAAAATTCGGCGTCCTGCAGCAAAGTGCCGACGCGGAAAATGTTGTGATAGCTGCCAATCACCCAGATCGTGCCGTCGTCCTTAAGGATCCGCCGCGCTTCGGCCAGCCAGTCGCGGGTGAAGTCGTCATAGACCGCGAGGCTGTCGAACTTGTCCCACGCATCGTCGACCGCATCGACTCGCCCGCCTTCGGGCCGGAACAGGTCGCCGCCCAATTGCAGATTGTAGGGCGGATCTGCGAAAATCATGTCGACCGACTTGTCCGGAAGCCGCGCCATGGCGGCGATACAGTCGCCCTCGATGATGGCGTCGAGCGGCAATTCGCGGGCGGATCGTCTCGCCGCGGGCCGCAAGCGGCCCTGTTCCCCCGGGATAGGAGTGATTAGGTTCATAATCAGCGTCGCCCCCAATTCTTCCCATGAAAGTGAGTCAGGGGTGACTCGCGGTCAAGCAAAGAGAGGTTAACGGCTATGGTAAGATCGACGATCGGCCGAAGCCTTTGTTACGGTGCCGACACAACATCTAGCGGTGTCGGGCGCAAACACCCCTCAACCGATTGTGGTGTGACTCAAAGGACTCGCCGTCTGGCTTTCGGTTAACCGCGCTTCGGACAGTGCATCGCGCGCGATGATCGCCCGGACCGGCGCGAAACTGCGGCGGTGGAGCGGCGTCACACCGAGCGCCTCGAGCCCGCGGAAATGCTCTGGGGTGGGGTAGCCGCGATTCGTTTCCCAGCCGTAGCCGGGATATTGACGCGCCTCGGCGGCCATCAAACGGTCGCGGGTGACCTTGGCGACGATCGACGCGGCGGCGATCGAGCGGCACTTGGCATCGCCGGCGACGATCGCCTTCGATGGCCGCTGCCAGCGCGGGCAGGCATTGCCGTCGACCAGCACCCACGCCGGCTCGAGCCCGAGCGCCTCGACCGCGCGGGTCATTGCCAGCATCCGCGCCCAGTAAATGTTGAGCTGGTCGATTTCCTCGACGCTGGCGATGCCGACGCCGATCACCGCGCATTTGACCAGCCGGGCGTGGATCGCCTCGCGCTTGTCGATCGGCAGCGCCTTGGAATCGTCGATCCCGCGCGGGAAATGATTGCGGTCGAGGATCACCGCCGCGGCCACGACCGGCCCGGCGAGCGGCGCGCACCCGGCCTCGTCGACCCCGGCGAGCGGTTGCGGATAGCCGATTTCGAGCTTGAAGCAGGGGCATTTCATCCTACTCCCTGTACCCCGGCGAAGGCCGGGGTCCAGCGAACAAATACCTTCTGGGCCCCGGCCTTCGCCGGGGAACGGTCAGGTTTCAATCCGCCACGGCGGGAAGCGGCGCGCTTCACCGGCCTTGTAGAGAAACACGATATTGCCGTCGGGATCGCGCAGGCGCGCCTCGCGCCACATCCACGGCTGGTTGCGCGGACCGTGCTCGAACGGAATCCCGGCGCGCGCCACGCGCTCGACCCGTTGGTCGAGGTCGTCGCATTCGAGATAGATTGCGGTGGTCGCGGCGACCGTCTCCTCGGCATCGATCTGGATCGACAGGGTCGCGCCGCCGGCGGTTTCGAACCGCGCATAATCGGGCGGGTTGGCGACGATCTGCTTGAGGCCGAGCGCTTTGTAGAACGCAACCGAGCGCTCGTAGTCGCTGCCGGTCAACGTGACCTGGTTGAGGCGCGGGCCCGCGCCGACGTCGAGCCGCACCCGGCCCTGCCCGATCGGACCGGCGCCGCTGCCTAGCCCGGGCGCTTCCCACAAGGCCACGCGGACGAACTCGCGCGCGCGCCCGACCGCATCGGACAGCGAATTATGCTCGGCCAGGAACAGAGCGATCGCGCTGGCCAAAGTGCAGCCGGTGCCGTGGGTGCTGGTGGTGTCGATCCGCTGCCCCTGCCAGCTGGTCATATTGTCGGTTTCGATCAGCGCGTCGGCGAGCGCGTCACCTTCTTCATGGCCGCCCTTGATGAGCACCGCGCAACCATGTTTCGAAACCAGGCTGAGCGCCGCCGAAACCGGGTCGTCCTCCCCCGTCAGGCGCTTGAGTTCGGGTAAATTGGGGGTCGCAAGAGTTGCGATCTGCAAAAGCTTGCCGAACGCAGAAATGGTCGCATCGTCGGCTAGCGGAGCGCCGCTGGTGGCGACCATCACCGGGTCGAACACGATCGGCAGATCGGGCTGGTCGTGCTTGAGCTGTTCGAGCCGCTGGGCGATCTGGTCGGCCGCGAAGGCGCCGCCGATCATCCCGATCTTGACCGCATCGACCCCGATGTCGCTGACCACCGCGTCAATCTGGGCGAGGATCACCTCGGCCGGGACCGGATGGACCGCGGTTACGCCGAGCGTGTTCTGCGCGGTGATTGCGGTTACCGCGGTCATCGCGTGACCACCCAGTATGGTGACCGTCTTGATGTCGGCCTGGATGCCCGCTCCGCCGCCGGAATCGGATCCGGCAATGATCAGGATTCTCGGCACACTTCCCCTCTCGCCAGCGGGAGAGGTTAGCGATGGGTTGGTTTCGATCATCCTAACGAGGGCATGCCTACCGCCTGCCCCCGCCGCAAGCGGAAGGACGGTCTAAGCCGATGCAACCGCGTCGCAGATGTCGTCGACCAGCCGCTCGACCACGCTTGGGTCGTCGCCCTCGGCCATCACCCGGATCAGCGGTTCGGTGCCGGATTTGCGGATGACCAGCCGGCCGTGGCCCGCAAGCTCCTGTTCGGCGGCGGCGATGCGCGCCTTGACCGCCTTGGTCTCGAGCGGCGCGCCGCCGTCGAAGCGGACGTTCTTGAGCATCTGCGGGACCGGTTCGAACTGGTTGAGGATCTCGCTCGCCGGCTTACCGTCCTCGACCAGCACGGCGAGCACCTGCAGACCCGCGACCAATCCGTCGCCGGTGGTCGAATGGTCGGTCAGGATGATGTGGCCGGACTGCTCGCCGCCGACGTTGCAGCCATGCTCGCGCATCGCCTCGAGCACGTAGCGGTCGCCGACCTGCGAGCGGATCAGGCCGATCTTGTCCCTGGCCAGGCGGCGTTCAAGCCCGAGGTTGGACATCACCGTGGCGACCACCGAGCCGCCCTTGAGCAGTCCGCTGCGCTTTCGCTGGAGCCCGATCAGCGCCATCAGCTGGTCGCCGTCGACCAGCCGCCCGTTCTGGTCGGCGACCAGCAGCCGGTCAGCGTCGCCGTCGAGCGCGAGGCCGATGTCGGCTTTCTCCTCGACCACCCGCGCCTGCATCGCCGCCGGATGGGTCGAGCCGCAGCCGTCGTTGATGTTGGTGCCGTTGGGGGTAACGCCCATCGCGACCACGTCGGCGCCCAATTCCCACAAGGCTTCGGGGGCGACGTGGTAGGCCGCGCCATTGGCGCAATCGACCACGATCTTGAGCCCGTCGAGCCGGAGATGTTCGGGGAAGGTCGATTTGGCGAAGTGGATGTAGCGGCCGCGGGCGTCGTCGATCCGCTTGGCGCGGCCGATCAGCTCGGCCTTGGCGCGCTTGGGCTCCTTGTCCAGCCGCCGCTCGATCGCCCACTCGGACTCGTCGCTGAGCTTGAAGCCATCGGGACCGAACAGCTTGATGCCATTGTCGTAAAACGGATTGTGCGAGGCCGAGATCATCACACCGAGATCGGCCCGCATCGAGCGCGTCAGCATCGCCACCGCCGGGGTCGGCATCGGCCCGAGCAGGACGACGTCCATGCCGACGCTGGCGAAACCCGCGACTAGCGCCGATTCCATCATGTAGCCGGACAAGCGCGTGTCCTTGCCGATCACCACCCGGTGGCGGTGGTCACCGCGGAGGAAATGGGCACCCGCCGCCTGGCCGACGCGAAGCGCGGTTTCGGCGGTCATCGGCTCGCTGTTGGTCAGCCCGCGAATGCCGTCGGTGCCGAAGAATTTACGAGTCATGACCGCGCCTTAGCGTGCGCATGAGCGGGACGCGAGGATCAGCCGATCCAGCGCCACAGGCCGACCGGCAGTGGATGCAGCCAGGTGGCGAGCAGGAACAGCACTGTCCCGCCGACCAGCGCGAACGTGCCGGGCGACTTCAGGCCGCGGCCGAACGGCAGGAAGGCGGTCTGCGCCGACCATTCGTGCCAGCGCTCGCCCATCAGCCTGCGCTTCTTGCTGTCCTGGCCGACCGATCCGCCGAGCGCGAGCAGCAGGATCGCGCCGTCGAACAGCATCGCCTTGGCGGTCGCGATCAGGGCCAGATGGACCACCGCCCAGATGGCGAAGCTCCACATCATCGGGTGGCGCGTGATCGCCAATACGCCGCCCGGGGATGCGACCCGGCGCGCGCCCGGAAGCGCGGGATTGCCGACGAAGCTGCCGACGAGGAGGATGCTGGCAAGCCACATCAGGATCGCCGCAAAAGTCCAGCCGGCCTCGCCGATCGACCACAGTTGCGGCTCGCGGCCGAGCGCATGGTAGCTCCAGATCATCACGCCGAAGGTGACCAAAGCGACCAGCGAATAAAGACCCTGGAACGCGCGCTCGCCGAGCCGCGCGGCGAGTGGTGCGCGGAGCGGGTGCGACAGCGCGAAATGCGATCCGACAAACGCCGCGCAGGTCAGTGCCAGGCAGCCGTGACCGGTCAATGGCGATAGGCCTCGGGCAGGTTGCGCCGGGTGAGGTCGCGGTAGCGGTCGCGCAGCTTGGTCTGGTGATTGTCGAGCGGCTGCCGAACGCCGTCGATATAAACCACTTCGGCCGCGCTGGTCCCTTCGAGCGGGTCACCCGACCAGATCACCACGTCGCCGCGGCGGCCGGGCAGCAGGCTGCCGATTTCGCGCCCCATGCCGACCGCATCGGCGGCGCGCGAGGTGATCATCGCCAGCGCCTCGCCCCAGCCGACGCCGGTTGCTCCCGGGACGTTGCGCAGGGCGACCAGATTGCCGGCATATTGGCGCTGTTCGAACAAGTTGCGGGTGTCATTGTCGTCGATCATGCCGATCGACACCTTGACCCCGGCAGCGGCCATCCGCCCGACGTTGGACTGGGTCGCAGCGAGCTGCTCGAACGAGGCCGGCAGATCGTTGACCGCCGACGCGATCACCGGGATTCCGGCGGCGGCAATACGGTCGGCGACGGTCCACCCTTCGCTCGCCCCGACCAGCACCAGCTTAAGCGACGGGAATTCGCGCCTGAGGCCGATCACCGCGAGGATGTCGCTGGCGCGCTCGACGTGGACCAGCAGATATTGCCGGCCCTGGAGCACCGGGACCAAAGCGGCGGCGTCGAACCGGGTCAGCAGCACGTCCTCGCTGCGCCGGGCATCGGGGCCGTAGATCCGCGATTCATTGGGATTGCGAACCACCGGCCGGTCGCGCTCGTCGGGCGCTGCAGCCGAACCGCCAGTGACCGGCTGGGCGTAGCGGCGCAGCTCCGATGCTTCGCGCAGGGCGTTGCGGAACAGCACGTGGGCTGAAGCCCGCGACCCGCCGGCGGTGGCGGCGCCGGATTCGCCCAGCTCGACGAACTGGAAGCGGCGCGCGGCGGTGATCGGGTCCATGTCGGCGCCGGTGTCGATGACCGCGCCCTGGCCGGCGAAAATGCTCCGCCCGGTGCCCGGCGCCACAATCGCTCGGGTGACCCCGTCGGCGCGGTTGACGGCGATGGTCGAAGCCAAGGGGTTGATCGCCGGGACGACGTCGATCGCGGCGCTGAACGGGCCGTTGGCGCTGACGTCTTCCGAGTCCTCGGCGGACAAATCGACTTCGCTTAGGCCGAGGCGCGAGAAGCCGGCGACGATCCCCGGGGTGACCCATTTGCCGGTGGCGTCGATCACCATCGCTCCGGCCGGGACGCGTACCGAGGGCCCGGCGGCGACGATCCGCCCGTTGCGGATCACGACCGTGCCGGCCATCGGCTCGCCGCCATCGCCGCGGGCGACCGTCCCGCCGGTGATCGCGATCGTCTCGGCGGCGGCGGGTGAGGCCGTTCCGAGCAGCAGCGCAATGAGCGCGGCGCGGATCATTTGGTGTCCCCTTCGCCAGGCTGGCCGAGCTCGAAATCGCTTACGGGCCGCCGCTTGGGGTCGTTGGCGTCGTACATCAAAGCGCCGTCGATCCACACCCGTTCAGGCCGGGCGTAGACGCTGAACGGATCGGCGTTCCACAGCACCAGGTCGCCCATCTTGCCAGGTTTGAGGCTGCCGGTCTTGTCGAAGATGCCAAGCGCCTTGGCCGGGTTGGCGCTGAGCCAGGTCCAGGCCACTTCCTCGCTGATGTTGATCCCGGCGCGGCGGCCGTCGGCGAGTGCCTTGGCCGCTTCCTGGTTCAAGCGCTGGATGCCGTTGGGATCGTCCGAATGGACGATTGCGCAGGCGCCGGCATTGTGGACGAACGGGATGTTCTCCTTGATCGCATCATAGCTTTCCATCTTAAAGCCGTACCAGTCGGCCCACATCGCCGAGCAGATGCCTTCCTTGGCCAGCAAGTCGGCGATCTTGTAGCTTTCGACGGCGTGGTGGAAGG
>JBDTRT010000097.1:0-19363 GCA_039931595.1 Sphingomicrobium sp. | reverse complement strand
AGCTACCGGGGAACACTTCGGGTGGAAGCGAGGCGCGTAAATAGCGCAGCCGCCCACGAAGGCAAGGGCATCAGGTCGCGAATTGCTCCATCGCGATGCGCTCGTCGAGCGCATGCTCGGGATCAAACAGCAGGGTTAGCGAGCGCTCGCGATCGAGCGTCACTTCAACTTTTGCGACGTCGCGCACCTCGAACTGGTCGGCGACCGCCGAGACCGGGCGGTTTTCGGGCTCGATCACTTTGAAGCACACCGCGGTGTCGTCTGGCAGGATCGCACCCGACCAGCGACGCGGCCGGAACGGGCTGATCGGGGTCAGCGCGAGCATTTTCGCGGCGAGCGGCAGGATCGGCCCGCGCGCCGACAGATTGTAGGCGGTCGAGCCGGCCGGGGTTGCCACCAGCACGCCGTCGCAGGCCAGCTCGGGCATCGCCACGCGGCCGTTGACCAGCACTTCGATCTTGGCCGTCTGGCGGGTCTCGCGCAGCAGCGACACCTCATTGATCGCGGCGTGAGTAAAGCGCTCGCCGCTGACCGTGGTCGCGACCATCTCCAGCGGGGCGACGCGAATCGGCTTGGCCTTGGCGATGCGGTCGGCGAGCTGGTCGATGCGCCACTCGTTCATGAGGAAGCCGACGGTGCCGCGGTTCATCCCGAACACCGGGCGCGGGCGGCTGCTTTCGAGCATGTGGTGGAGGGTCTGGAGCATGAAGCCGTCGCCGCCGATCGCGACCAGCACCTCGGCGTCATCGACATCGGCCCATTGGTAGCGGCGGCGGAGGATCGCCTCGCCGGCCTTGGCGGCCGGGGTGTGCGACGACAGCAGCCCGATGTGGCGGGCGGCGAGGTCGCGATCGACCTCCTCGTCGGCCACGGGGCGTGCTTGTGCGGTCACTCGCTGCTCCTCATCGCCGGTCGAACAAAATCGACTTGCGAGCATAGGGGGTTTGGCCGGGGGCGTCACTGTCCCGTTGTGGGTCGGCGCAGTCTGGCCGCTTCCGGGACCCGCCCGCGACCGGTAGCAGGGTGCCATGTTCAAGTGGTTTCGCAAGTCTTCGGGGGGACAGCGGGCGTCGGACCAAAAAGGTCCGGCGCCCGTGGTCCAGTTACGTGACCACACGCTCGAGGCGATCATCGCCCACCAGCAGATTTCGCTGCTGTTCCAGCCGCAGATCGACCCGCGCACGGGCGCAATCATCGGCGCCGAGGCGCTGGCACGGTGGGTCGGTGCGGCTACTCCCGAGGCTTTGTTCAAGCGCGCCGCCGGGGCCGGCCTGTCCGAGCGGCTGTCGCGGCTGGTCCAGCGCAAGGCGCTGCAGGCGGCGGCGGCGTGGGAAGGGGCCCTCAAGGGGCTCCACGTATCGATCAACCTGCTGCCGCAGGACCTGGCGCGGTCGGGCTACGCCAAATGGCTGCTCGACGAGATCAGTCAGGCCGGCATCCACCCCAATCGAATTACGGTCGAGATCACCGAAAGCGCCTTGCTCTCGGACAGCCAGGCGATCGCCAAGCGGCTCGCCCGGCTGCGCGGCGCCGGGGTGCGCATCGCGGTCGACGATTTCGGCACCGGTTACGCCAGCCTCGCTTATCTGACGTCGCTGCCGCTCGACATCCTCAAGATCGACCGCGGGCTGATCGCCGACATCGTCGGCGGCAAGCGCGACCGGATCGTGGTCAAGGCGATGATCGCAATGGCCCGCGAGCTCGATCTGAAGGTCGTCGTCGAAGGAGTCGAAAGCACCGCCCAGCTCGAGCTTCTGGCCGACTGGGGCTGCGACCTCTACCAGGGCTTCCTCGGCGCCGGGCCGCTCAACGAAGTCGAGCTTGCCCGGTTCGTCAGCGCATCGATGGCCGAAGCGGCCTAGGCGTTCGTCGAAAACCCGTCGCGTGGGGAACGCCCATCGCGGACAGCCTCGCCTTCGGAGGTGAGCGCATGAAAACATCCTGGATTATCGCGGGTAGTGCGGCCTTGCTGGTGACAGCCTGCGACAAGGCCGCGCCGCCGACCGCGCCGCAGCAATTCTCGCAAGGCGCGCTCGACGCCGCGCTCGCCGACCCGGGCCGCAAGGCGCAACGCGACGCCGCCGACCAGCGCCGCAAGCCAGGCCCGCTGATCGCGCTGGCCGGGGTCAAGCCGGGCGACAAGATACTCGATCTGATCCCGGGCTCGGGTTATTGGACGCGCATCTTTTCGAAGATCATCGGGCCGCAGGGCAAGGTCTATGCGGTATGGCCGCAAAGCTATGCCCGGCTCGCCACCGGCGACGTCGCCACCTTGCGCCAGCTGGCGGGCGACAAATCCTACGGCAACATCGTGACCGAGGTTCAGCCAACGACGACACTGACCGCGCCCGAACCGCTCGACGTCGTGTGGACCTCCCAGAATTTCCACGATTATCCCGCTGAATTCATGGGCAAGGGCAATCCGGCGACGCTCGCCAGGGATGCGTTCAAGCTGTTGAAGCCGGGCGGCACGTTCATGATCATCGACCATGTCGCCAAGCCCGGGCGCGGCCTGGCCGATACCGAAGCCTTGCACCGGATCGAGCCGGCGGCGGTGCGCCAGATCGTGGAGGCGGCGGGCTTCAAGTTCGCCGGCCAGTCCGACGTGCTGGCCAATCCGGCCGACCCGATGAATATCCCGGTGTTCGACAAAGCGATCCGCGGCCACACCAGCCAATTCGCCTACAAGTTCGTCAAGCCCGCCAGCTAGGCCGGTTCGAGCACCTTGCGCGCGGCCTCACCGGCGGCGGCAACCCGCGCCAGCCCGCGCGACAGCTGCAGCGCGCCGGCCAGCCGGGCGTCGGCGGTCGGCCATTCGCGCGCAACCGACAACTTGCTGTCCGGGCGGAGCTTGGCCGAGCCCTTGAGCCGCTCGATGTAAGCGAGCAGCCCGGTGAGGTCGGGGAAGCCGCCGTCGGCAAAGGTGACGACCGCTCCGCGGGCGCCAATGTCGAGCTTGGCGATGCTCGCTAGCCGGCAATTGAGCTTGGTCTCGACGATCTTGAGGAGATTGCCGGTTTCCTGCGGCAGGTCGCCGAAGCGGTCGATCAGCTCGGCGGCGAATTCGTCGACCGCGCGGCGATCCTCGAGCTCACCGAGGCGGCGATACAGCCCCATCCTGAGGTCGAGGTCGGGGACATAGGTTTCGGGGATCAGGATCGGCGCGTCGATGCTGATCTGGGGCGAGAATTCCTCACGCCGCGGGATGCCGCCGGCCTTCTGCTCGATGATCGCTTCCTCGAGCATCGCCTGGTACAATTCGAAGCCGACTTCCTTGATGTGGCCCGACTGCTCGTCACCGAGCAGATTGCCGGCACCGCGGATGTCGAGATCGTGGCTGGCGAGCTGGAAGCCGGCGCCGAGGCTGTCGAGGTTGGCCAGCACCTGCAGGCGCTTGTCGGCCCCTTCAGTGATCGAACGGTCGGCGGGGGTGGTCAGATAGGCATAAGCGCGGGTCTTGGCGCGCCCGACGCGTCCGCGCAGCTGGTAGAGTTGGGCCAGGCCAAAGCGGTCGGCGCGGTGGACGATCAGGGTGTTGGCGCTGGGAATGTCCAATCCGCTTTCGACAATGGTGGTCGACAGCAGCACGTCATATTTGCGCTCGTAAAAGGCGCTCATCCGCTCCTCGACCGCGGTCGGGCTCAACTGGCCGTGGGCGGTGATCGCCTTGACCTCGGGCACCTCGTTGGCGAGCCATTCCTCCATCTGCGGCAGGTCGGCGACGCGCGGCACGACGAAGAAGCTCTGGCCGCCGCGGTAATGCTCGCGCAGCAGCGCCTCGCGCACCACGATATGGTCCCACGGCGTGACGTAGGTGCGGATCGCCAGGCGATCGACCGGCGGGGTCTGGATGACCGACAGGTCGCGCAGGCCCGACATCGCCATCTGCAGCGTGCGCGGGATCGGGGTCGCGGTCAGGGTCAGCACGTGGACGTCAGCCTTGAGCGCTTTCAAACGCTCCTTGTGGGCGACCCCGAAATGCTGCTCCTCGTCGACGATGACCAGGCCGAGGCGCTTGAAATCCAACGCTTTGGCAAGGATCGCGTGGGTCCCGATGATGATGTCGACCTGGCCCTTGGCGAGCGCTTCCTTGGTCGCCTTCATTTCCGCCGCCGGGACCAGCCGCGACAAGCGCCCGACCTCGATCGGGAAGCCCTGCAGGCGCTCGACGAACAGATCGTAATGCTGGCGGGCGAGCAAGGTGGTCGGGCAGATCAGCGCCACCTGGCGGCCCGACATGGCGGTGACGAAGGCGGCGCGCATCGCCACCTCGGTCTTGCCGAAGCCGACGTCGCCGCACACCAGCCGGTCCATCGGCTTGCCCGCCGCCATGTCGGCCAGCACGTCCTCGATCGCGCGCTCTTGGTCGTCGGTCTCCTCATAGGGAAAGCGGTCGACGAATTGGGGATAGGCCGAATCGGGTTCGATCACCGTGCCCTGATGGGCCGCGCGCAGGGCCGCGGTCTTGATCAACTGCCCGGCGATCTCGCGGATGCGCTCCTTCATCCGCGACTTGCGCCGCTGCCACGCCTCGCCGCCGAGGCGGTCGAGCGGGACGCCGTCGGATTCGCTGCCGTAGCGCGACAGCAATTCGATATTCTCGACCGGCACGTAGAGCTTGTTGCCGCCGGCATATTCGAGCGCGACGCAATCGTGCGGCGAAGTGCCGACCTTGATCGATTGCAGGCCGAGATAGCGGCCGATGCCGTGGTCGGCGTGGACCACCAGATCGCCGGGGGACAGCGTCGCCAGCTCGGACAGGAAGGCGGCGGTGCCCTTGCGCGTCTTGCGGCGGCGGACGAGCCGGTCGCCGAGCATGTCCTGCTCGGTCAGGACGGCGACTTCGGGAGCGGTGAAGCCGTGGTCGAGCGGCAGCACCAGCAACGCCGCCGAGGCTTTGGTGGCGAGCGCGTCGGGCCAGCTGTCGGCGAGCCGGAGCGAGGTCAGGCCATTCTCTTCGAGTAGGCCGTGGAGCCGCTCGCGAGCGCCCCGGCTGTAACTTGCAAGGACGATTTTTCGATTGCCTTTGCGCAGCTTGACGACATGCTTTGCGACGGATTCGTAGATATTGGCCTGCTGCGCGCGCTCGGGCGCGAAGTCGCGCGCGGGTTCGACCCCGAACGACAAGGTGCGCTCGCTCTCGGGCTCAGGGAAGGGCGAGGCGAGGTGGATTGGCCTGGCGGCGACCGCGCGCTCCCACTCCGTCTTGGGCAAATAGAGCGAGTCGGCTTGGAGCGGGCGATAGCTGCCGGGCTCGGCCGCCATGACCCGCACGCGGTTGGCGTAATAATCGGCGATGGCGTCGCGGCGGCCGTCGAGCGCGCCGTCGACGCCGTGATCGCGCAGGAGCAGATCCTGGTCGCCAAGATGGTCGAACAAGGTCGACAGGCCGTCTTCGAACAGAGGCAGCCAATGCTCCATGCCGGCCATCCGCCGCCCTTCGGACACCGCTTGGTAAAGCGGGTCGCCGGTCGCGGTGCCGCCGAATTTCTCGCGGTAGCGCGAGCGGAATCGCTTGATGCTGTCGTCGGTCAGCAGAGCCTCGGACGCGGGCAGCAGAGTGAAACCCTTGGCCTGGTCGGTCGAGCGCTGGTCGGCGGGGTCGAAGCGGCGGATGCTTTCGACCTCGTCGCCGAAGAAATCGAGCCGCAGGCCGCTTGTCTCGCCGGCCGGGAAGAGGTCGATCAGCGACCCGCGCACGGCATATTCGCCGGCTTCGGCAACGGCGTCGGCGCGCTGGTAGCCAAGCGCGTTCAACTGGCTGATCAGTGCCTCGCGCTCGACCCGCTCGCCGGCCGCGATGCGGCGCGTCAGCTGGCGAATGCGGAACGGGGTCAGCAGGCGCTGCGACGCGGCGCTGGCGGTGACCACCAGCAGTTGCGGGCCGTCGCGCTTGGCCTGGAGCGCGTTGAGCGTCGCCAGGCGCTCGGCCATCACCCGCAGGGCGGGCGAGGCGCGGTCGTAGGGCAGGCAATCCCACGCCGGCAGGGTCAACACCTCGACCTCGGGCGCGAACAGCGGGACGGTGTCGGCGACCGCGCGCATCGCGGTTTCGTCGGCGGCGACCAGCACCGCCCGCGCGCCCTGGGCATGCGCCACCCGCGCCAGGTCGGCGGCGAGCCACGGCAGGAAGCCGGCTGGGACCCCGGCCAGGGTCAGTGGCGTCATGGCGTCAAGCACGCGGCGGAGGGGCTGAGCGCCGCTCATCGTGGCACGCGGATGTAGTCGAGCCGCTTGAGCGCTTCCATCATCGGGCCTTCGAAGCGTTCGGGCGGGGCCGCGGTTCCGATCGCCCAGGCCATGATGTCGACATCCTGGTGCTCGAGCATTTGGGCGAAGGTGGCGCAGTCATCCGCGCTCCATGCCAGATGGTGGGCGTCGAAGAAGCCGCCGATCAGCATGTCAGCTTCGCGCGTGCCACGGTGGGTCGCGCGCCAGTGAAGGCGCTTCAGATCGTCGTCGGCAGGCATGGGCCGTGATGTAGGCATGCAACTTCTCGCTGTCACCCCGGGCGCGGATGCGGCTAGAAAACCCTGTGCGCCCGGAAATCCTCAACCCGCTGTTCGCCGAGGCCGAAGTGCTCAAGGGCGTCGGGCCGCAGGTGGCCAAGCTGCTCAAGCGGCTCGACCTCAACCGGGTGGTCGATGTGCTGTTTCACTTGCCGACCGGGTCGATCGAGCGGTTGCGGGTCGACGCCGCCAGCCAGGCCGTGCTCGGGCGCAACATCATTATCGACCTGACGCCGTTCGAAACCCGCGAATCGCGCTCGGGCAGGGGGCCGATGCGGGTCATCGCTGCCGATTCCGCCGGCAACAGTTTGTCGCTGATCTATTTCAACAATCCGGGCTGGGCCAAGCGCACCCTGCCGGTTGGTCAGGCGCGGACCGTGTCGGGCAAGCTCGAGGCCTATGGCGACGAATGGCAGATCATCCACCCCGAAGTCACCGAACCGGGCCAGGGGGCCCAGCCGGCGCTGCGCGAACCGGTCTATCCACTGACCGAAGGGCTGACCAACCGGCGCCTGGGCGAGCTTGCCGCGGCGGCGCTCGAGCGTGCACCCGACCTGCCCGAATGGATCGAGCCGAGCCTTGCTGCGCGCGAAGGCTGGCGGGCATGGCGCACGGCACTGGCCGAGGCCCATGCCGACCCGGGACCGGGCTCGAGCCGGCGCCGGCTGGCCTATGACGAAGTGTTCGCTAACCAGCTCGCCTTGATGCTGCTGCGCCAGGCGTCGCGGCGCAAGCGCGGCGTGCCGCTCGACGGCGACGGGCGGCTGATCGCCCGGCTCAGCCTGCCTTACACCCTGACCAACGCGCAGCGGCGGGTGACCGAGGAAATCCGCGGCGACATGGCCCAGGCGGTGCCGATGCTGCGCCTGCTCCAGGGCGATGTCGGGTCGGGCAAGACGCTGGTGGCACTGATGGCAATGCTCGGCGCGGTCGAAGCGGGGGCCCAAGCGGCGCTGCTGGCGCCAACCGAAATCCTTGCCCGCCAGCACCATGCGACCCTGCTCGGTCAGCTTGACGCGGTCGGCGTGCGGGTCGCGGTCCTGACCGGGCGCGAGAAAGGCAAGGCGCGCGAGGCCGTGCTGATGGGACTTGCCGATGGCTCGATCGACATCCTCGTCGGGACCCACGCGATCTTCCAGGAAAAGGTCGCCTACAAGCGGCTCGGGCTGGCGGTGATCGACGAGCAGCATCGCTTCGGCGTGTCGCAGCGCCTGCTGCTCTCGGCCAAGGCGGAGCGCCCGCCGCATCTGCTGGTGATGACCGCGACCCCGATCCCGCGCACCCTGACGCTGACCCAATATGGCGAGATGGACGTCAGCCGGATCGACGAGATGCCGCCCGGGCGGACCCCGGTCGAGACCCGGGTGATCAGCGACGAGCGGCTGCCCGAAGTGATCGACGGCCTCGGGCGGCATCTGGCGAGCGGCGGCCAGGCCTATTGGGTGTGCCCGTTGGTCGAGGAAAGCGACAAGGTCGACCGCGCCGCCGCCGAACAGCGCGCGGCGGTCCTGCGGCTGCGCTTCGGTGAGCGGGTCGGGCTGGTCCACGGGCGAATGAAGGGTCCCGAGAAGGACGCCGTGATGGCCGCGTTCGCGTCGGGCGAGCTGGCGGTGCTGGTCGCGACCACGGTGATCGAGGTCGGGGTCGACGTGCCCAATGCGACGCTGATGGTGGTCGAGGGGGCCGACCGCTTCGGCCTCGCGCAGCTCCACCAGCTGCGCGGCCGGGTCGGGCGCGGCGAGGGCAAGAGCGTGTGCCTGCTGGTCCGCGGCCAGACCCTGAGCGAGACCGCCCGGGCGCGGCTGGCGCTGATGCGCGAGACCAACGACGGGTTTCGCATCGCCGAGGAGGATCTGCGGCTGCGCGGCCCGGGCGAGGTGCTCGGCACCAAGCAATCGGGCGAGGCCGGGTTTCGAGTGGCGTCGGCCGAGGAGGTCGCCGAGCTGGCGCCGATCGCTCAGAGCGACGCGCAATTGCTGCTCGAGCGCGATGGCGGGCTGGCCGGGCCGCGCGGGCAGGCGGCGCGGACCTGCCTGTATTTGTTCGAGCGCGACCAGGCGGTCGGGCTGATTCGGAGCGGCTAAACGGTCAGCAGTCCGTGTTTCTTCTTGCCGAGGCTGAGCTTGCCGGCGGTCGCTGGCATCGCCGGGTCCGTAACCACGGCGTCTTCCAGCCGCACTGCGCCCTCGGCGATCTTGCGCTTGGCCTCGCCGTTGGAAGCGGTGAAACCGAGGCCAGTCAGCGCCTGGGCGATGGTCATCCCGTCACCCAGCGCCAGCGTCGGCAGATCCTCGCCGCTGCCGCCGGCGAAGGTCGTCCTGGCGGTTTCCTTGGCGTTGGTCGCGGCTTCCCGTCCGTGGAGCAATGCGGTCGCTTCGGTCGCCAGCACGACCTTGGCGTCGTTGATCGCCGCTCCGTCAAGCGCTTCCAGCCGGGCGATCTGATCGAGCGGCAAATCGGTGAACAGCTTGAGGAAACGGCCGACGTCGGCGTCCGCCGTGTTGCGCCAGAATTGCCAGTAATCGTAGGCGCTCAACTGGTCGGCGTTGAGCCACACCGCGCCCGATGCGGTCTTGCCCATTTTCGCGCCGTCGGCGGTGGTGATCAGCGGCGTGGTCAGGCCATAGAGGTCGGTGCCGTCGATGCGCCGTCCGAGCTCCATGCCGTTGACGATATTGCCCCACTGGTCGGAGCCGCCCATCTGCAGCCGCACCCCGGCGCGGCGCGATAGTTCGAGAAAGTCGTAGGCCTGGAGGATCATGTAGTTGAATTCGAGGAAGGTCAGCGGCTGCTCGCGGTCGAGGCGCAGGCGGACGCTGTCGAAAGTCAGCATGCGGTTGATGGTGAAATGGCGGCCGACGTCACGCAGGAACGGCACGTAAGCGAGGCCGTCGAGCCATTCCGAATTGTCGAGCAGGATGGCGCCGGTCGGGCCGTCGTCGAAGCTCAATAGCCGGTCGAACACGCGGCGGATCGAGGCGATGTTGGCGTCGATCTGCTCCGACGTCAGCAATTGGCGCGCTTCATCCTTGCCCGACGGGTCGCCGACCTTGGTCGTCCCGCCGCCCATCAGCACCAGCGGACGATGGCCCGCCTGCTGCAGCCGGCGCAGCATCATGATCTGGACCAAATTGCCGACGTGGAGGCTGGGGGCGGTCGCGTCGAACCCGATGTAGGCGGTGATCACTTCCTTGTCGGCCAGCGCATCGAGCGCCGCCGGGTCGGTCACCTGGTGGATGTAGCCGCGGCTTTCGAACAGGGTGAGGAGGGGAGACTTGTACATGGACTTGGGCCGTTACAGGCACTCGTGCGCCTGCGCCAGACGATGATCTCGACCCATCACCCGAGTTACGCTAGCCATCGCCGCGATGGATGAGAAAAGGCGCTCGAGCGAGTGATTGCTGAGGACGAAATTGCGGTCGACCAGTTGATCGCGCAGCAACCGAGCAATGTCGGCGCCCTGATCCGCAAGGGCGACCTGCGTGCGGGCGCCGGTGACCAGCGGGCAGCGACTTTGTTCTACCGAGCGGCGATTCGGGCGGCGTCGGCGCAAGGGCCGCTGTCCGACGAATTGAGTGCGGCACTCGCCAGAGCAGAGGCGGCGTGCATCCGCGCCTCCCACGTGTTTCAGGACTATCTCGAAGAGGCGCTTGCTCAAGCTGGCTTCCCGCAGGGCAAGCGGCCGCCCCGTTTTCAGGAGTCGCTGGACATCCTGATGGGTCGGCGCCAAGCCCACATGCAGCTGCAGCAACCCCGCGCATATTATTATCCGGGGCTCCCCCAGCGGCGTTACTACGAGCGGTCTGAATTCGACTGGGTGAGCGAGCTTGAGGCGCAAACCGATGCGATTCGTGCCGAAGCGCTGGCGTTGGCCAAGGATGAAACCCGCTTCACGCCCTATGTCGTGAGCGATCCCAAGCGACCCCCGCGGGAAACGCACGGCCTGCTCGACAATCCGGACTGGAGCACGTTGCCGCTGTGGGTCGACGGCGCTCCGGCCGGCGACGCCGTCACACGCTGCCCCAACACCTTCGCCGCGCTCGGGCCGCTGGACCTCGCACAGATCTCCAAACGAGCGCCGTGGATCGTATTTTCCAAGCTCACGGGGCGCGCGCGCATTCCGCCGCACACCGGGATGATCAACGCCCGGCTCATCTGCCACCTGCCGCTGGTGGTTCCCGCAGGATGCGAATTCAAGGTCGGCGGCGAAACCCGGCGTTGGCACGAGGGCGAGCTGATGATCTTTGACGACACCGTCGTGCATGAGGCGGCGAACAACGGCACCAGCGATCGCATCGTCCTGATCCTCGACATTTGGCGCCCGGAGCTCGATCCAGACGAGCGGCAAGCGATTACGGCGATTTTCGAAGCGATCGACGCGTACAACGGATGAAGCAATTGCACTCCAGCCGCAGCAGTGATGACGACATTGAGCGGCCATGCAGCTGAAAATTTTGCCGCACCCGAATAATCGGCCTTCCGGGCAGACGTTCGATCTGTGGGCCGATATCGAGCACCGCTACATGCTCGGCCGGATTGGGTCGATCCACATCTGGTTTTGCGTTGGAGCGCCCATCGACCGCTTTGTCGTGCCGCCCCCGACCGAGCAATTGCGGGTCGATGATCTGTGGCAAAGCACCTGCTTTGAAGCTTTTATGAAGCCGGCCGACGGTGAAGCCTATCGAGAGTGGAATTTTTCTCCGTCATCGCAATGGGCCGCCTACGACTTTGAGTCTTACCGTTCCAAGCGCGAAAACGCGGACGTCGAGTCACCACCATACATCCGGACTCAAGACAATTTGCGGTGGTGGCAGCTCGGAGCGACGATTCCGGTTGAGGCAGATCAGCGGTGGCAGCTCGGATTATCGGCGGTGCTTGAGGAGAAGGACGGGACCAAGAGCTATTGGGCGCTGGCCCATCCGCCCGGCAAGCCCGATTTCCATCACCCGGATTGCTTCGCGGCGCAGCTTCCGTAAGCAAGCGCCAATGACCTTGTTCGGAATCGACCGGCTGATCGCCGAGCCGGAATTGCGCCAGCCGCTGGCCGGCCGGCGGGTCGCGCTGCTCGCCCACCCGGCGTCGGTCACGCGCAACCTGACCCACAGCCTCGACGCGCTCGCCGCGGCCGGGGTCAATCTGACCGCCGCATTTGGGCCGCAGCATGGCCTGCGCGGCGACAAGCAGGACAATATGGTCGAGACCGAGGATTTTACCGACCCGGTCCACGGCATCCCGGTATTCAGCCTCTACGGCGAAGTGCGCCGCCCGACCGGCCAGGCGCTGGCGACGTTCGACACCATCCTGATCGACCTCCAAGACCTCGGCTGCCGAATCTACACCTTTATCACCACTCTGCTCTACGTGATCGAGGCGGCGGCCGAGCATGGCAAAGCGGTGTGGGTGCTCGACCGGCCCAACCCGGCCGGACGTCCGGTCGAGGGGCAGACGCTCCAGCCCGGCTGGGAAAGCTTCGTCGGCGCCGGGCCGATCCCGATGCGCCACGGGCTGACGCTGGGCGAACTCGGCCAATGGTTCGTCGACCATTTCAAGCTCGACGTCGATTACCAGGTGATCGCGATGGACGGCTGGCGCCCCGATGAGGGACCCGGGTTCGGCTGGCCGGCCGAGCGGATCTGGATCAACCCCAGCCCCAACGCCGCCAATCTCAACATGGCGCGGGCTTATGCCGGCACCGTCATGCTTGAGGGCACCACGCTGAGCGAGGGGCGCGGCACGACCCGCCCGCTCGAGCTGTTCGGAGCGCCCGACATCGAGGCGCGGACGGTGCTGGCGGAGATGGTCGCGCTGGCGCCGCACTGGCTAGCCGGGTGCCAGCTGCGCGAGGTCGCGTTCGAGCCGACCTTCCACAAGCATGTCGGGGAGTTGTGCCACGGGCTCCACATCCACGCCGAAGGCGTGGCCTACGACCATCGCGCGTTCCGGCCGTGGCGGCTCCAGGCGCTGGCGTTCAAGGCTATCCGCCGGCTCTATCCGGATTACCCGCTGTGGCGCGATTTCCCCTACGAATATGAGTTCGGCAAATTGGCGATCGACGTCATCAACGGCTCGCCCGGCCTGCGCCAGTGGGTCGATCACGCCGATGCCGCCCCCGCCGACCTCGACGCACTGGCCGGACCCGACGAGCAGGCGTGGGACGAGCACCGCCAATCCTATCTGCTCTATTGAGCTTTTTGGGAGCGGTCCGCGCGGGCTTGGTTAACGAAAGAGAAAGAGGTTCCTTCTATCCCTCTCGCTAGGAATAGCGGGGAATGGGCCTTCATATGGCGACCAAGGGCATCGAGGACATCACCGAGAACGCAATCCGGGCGGTCGCCCGCGACTGCGGATCGCTGTCGATGGAATGCAGCGACGTCGCCGGTTATGTCGATGGCGTGGCGTCCAAGCTCAGCGACCATTTGAAGATGCTCGACGGGCTCGAGGAAGTGACCACGCGGCTGCTCGCCGACCAGGCGCGGGTGTCGGATTCGACCGACGAAGCGCGATTGCTGTCGGAGCAGGCCAAAGCCAAGCTCGACGCTGGCCGCGAGGCGATCGACGGAACCATCGGCGGCTTCAAGGGCCTGACCGAGCTGGTCGTCCAACTGGGCGAGCGCATGGCCGGTTTCGCCGCCGCCATGAACCAGGTCCAGATGGTCTCGTCGACGATCGAGGCGATTGCCCGCAAGACCAACATGCTGGCCTTGAACGCGACCATCGAGGCGGCGCGGGCAGGGGACGCCGGGCGCAGCTTCGCGGTCGTTGCCGCCGAAGTGAAAAAGCTCGCCCATGACACCCGCACCGCGACCAGCCAGATCGCGCTGACGATCGGCGAGCTGACCCGCGAGGCCGGCGCCGTCACCTCCGAGATCAAGACCGGGGTCGAGCGCAGCCGCGCCGCCCAGCTCGGTTTTAGCCAGATCAGCGACACCGTCCGCGAAGTCAGCGAGATCGTCGGCATGGTCGACCGCCAGACCGAGGGCATCGCCCATTCGACCAACATGATCCAGACCAGCGTCGACCGGGTCAAAGCCGGCCTGGTCGATTTCGCCGGCGACGCGCGCGACAATGGCGGCCAATTGCTTCAGGCGCAAAAGCGCCTTGCCCATCTCGAATTGCTGTCCAACACCATGCTCGACACGCTCGCCAATTCGGGCGCGGAGATCGACGACACGCCGTTCATCCTCAAAGCCCAGGAAGTCGGAAGGGTCATCGTCGCCGCCATCGAGCACGCCATCGAGGAGGGCGAAGTCACGCTCGAGGACGTGTTCGACCGCGATTACCAGGAGATCGCCGGCAGCAACCCGCCCCAGTACAACACCCGTTTTTGCGACGCCGCCGACAAATATGTCCAGCCGGTGCTCGACCGCACCAGGGCGACCGACGACCGCATCATCGGCTCGGCGATCGGCGACATGAACGGCTTCCTGCCGACCCATTTGTCCGAACGCAGCCAGCCGCCGGGCGCCGACCCGGTGTGGAACGACGAACATTGCCGCAACCGCCGGATCATGATCGACGACGTCACGCGCAACGCCTTGCTGAGCAACCGGCCATCGACCCTCGCGACCTACCGGATGGAGCTCGGCGACAAATATATCCCGGTCAAGAACGTGTTCGTGCCGCTGTTCATCCAGGGCCGCCGCTGGGGCAATTTCGAACTCGCCTACCGCGACGATTGATCGCCGCTTAGCCGACGGCGGGCTCCGACGCCGCACGATCGGTGCACTTGGCGTCCGCCCCATCCCATAAATGGGTGTCGGCGAAGGTTACGATCCGCCATCCCTCGGCTAGACGGTAGAGGGTGTAGGTCTCGATCCCGCAGTGGCTTTTCTTGCCGTTCAGATAGAATGTGTACGGGGCCCAGACGGTTGCGATCCCGCTTCCATCCTGCTGCTCGATCGCGGTTCCGAGCCGGACGTCCCAGGCCCCGGCCTTGAGCGAACGCATCGAGCTCAGCAAATGGTCGCGTTCGTCGATCTGGACCTCGGGGCCGGTTTCCGAGCGACGCAGGGTCAGCAAGCGAAACTGGGGCGCGAGAGTCCGCGACGCTTGTTCGAAATTTGCGCTCCGCCAGCCGTCGATCAGCGAACGGACGGTGTGCATTGGCCCCGGATCATGCGCCGGCGCTGCCCAAGCGGGCGTCGAAGTCAGCGCCGCCAGCGCGATCAGCAATTTCCGAGTCATGATTTGTCCCCGCCGGTCCATCGCGTGGCGCAACCCATGCGCCCCAAAGCGCGCTGGAAAAGCCGCTTCGACCGGGAGCGGGGCAATTTTTCGATCAAGCGCCGCGGCGGCCCGGTTGAGCTCAGCTGTCCCAATCGGCGCGGGCGCTGGCGCGGGCTTCGAGCAGGTCGAACAGAGCGCGGTGCTGGAGCAGCAATTGCTCGCCGCCGAACGCCAGAGCGCGGCCATTGGCGGCGTCGGCCGAACGGCCGATGATGCCGGCCAGCTCGGCCTGGTCGGGCAGCGCTGGCTCGGGCCGGTCGAGCCCGGTCCGAACCGCGGCCCGGTCGAGCAGGCGGCGGATGGTCGCCCAGTCGCCGATTAGCGCGGTCGCAGCGCCGAGCGCGCAGCCGGTTCGCTCGGACGAGGCAAGGATTTCGAGCGCATTGCGCTGCGCCATCAAGCTGGCTTCGGTCTCGGCCGCGCCGGGCGTGCTCGGCACCGGGCCGACCGCGGAGGTCAGCTTGACGAGGTACAACCGCTCGCGCTCGAACGCGTCGGCGGCCTGCCCCAGCAAGGCGTGGGCGGAGTCGCGAGCGATGTGGCCGAGGGCCATTTCGATCAGCCCGGGGTGGCGGCCGTGGAGGCTGCACAGCAAATGCACCGCGTCGGCCAGGTCGCGGCCGGAATCGGGCCGTCCGCCTTCGACCAACGCTTCGAGATGGGGATGGCGCGCGCTGCCGGTGCCGGCGACTCGGGCGAGATGCGTTTCGGCGATCTCGACCGGCTTCGGGCTGACCGGACTGCGGTCGACGGACCGGCTGCTCGCCATACGCTAACTTCCCTTCGCTCGACGCGGCGGTGGCAACCCGGCGGGAGCCCGGTTGAACCGTATCGGGGCGACCCTAACCCAAGGGCGTAAAGAGGAGGTTTATGCCGGCGTAAGCTTTCGTTCTTGGACGTTAAGATGGGCAGCCTCAGGCGGCGAGGCGCTCGGCGCGGTGGTCGGCATTGTCGGCGGTGAGCGAGTGCGCGGACGACGAGGCAGCAATCGCCTGGTGCGGCCGCGGGAAGAGCCAGCGGGCGAGCGCGACGCCCGCGCCGATCGCCAGGTAGATGCCCATGATGACGATCGGATTCCACAGCACCAGCGCCGCAAACACCACCCGCAACCAATTGGAATGGAAGCCGAATTCCTGACCGAGCGCTTCGCACACGCCGAGGATGGTGTCGTGCCGCAGGGGCAGCGCGACATAGGGCTCGGGCTGCGCCGGCGCGGTAGTTGCGGGGGCTGCTACAGAGGCTGCAACTGGGGCGGCCTGGTCTTGAACGGCTGAACGGGGGTCTTGCATCACTTGCTCCATCGGTGCCGCGAGATGGGGTGCTCCCGCGCAGATGCAAGGTAATGAGCAAGTCCCGTGCCAGATTACGAAAGGCTTGGGTTTTCAGCGTTTTGGTTGAATCGGCCGGCGGAAGAGTGAGGCGCGCCGCGGTTTGCGCCGCCGAATGTTGGGAATTTGTGCGCACCCGCCGGCAATTGATGGCCGCGCCGCTTTCGCTTAATCGCACGGTATGACCCAGCCGTTCGAACATTGGGGCGAATTCTATCTGCTCGCGGGCTCGGCGGCGGCGGTGCTGATCGGGCTGATCTTCGTCGTCATCACGCTGATGCACGACCGCTCGAGATCGAGCGTGCTGTTCGGCTCGCGGCTCTACATGGGGCCGATCGTGCTCCACATGTGCTTCGTGCTGGCGCTGAGCGGGGCGGCGCTGGCGCCCGGCGTCACCACCGGACAGTTCGCCGCGATGTGCGGCGCGATCGCGCTGTGGGGCCTGGCGCGCGGCCTGATGTCGACGCTCGGCATCCGCCGGCTGAGCGGCGAGGACCAGCCGCATTGGACCGACCTGTGGTTCTACGGGATCATCCCGGCCGCCATCTACCTCGCGCTCGGCGCGGTCGCGCTGGCGGTGCAGAGCGGCGCCGAATGGGCCGAGCGCGGGGTCGGCGCGGTGGTCGTCGCGCTGATCCTGCTGAGCGTGCGCAACGAGTGGGACCTGGTCACCTGGCTCGCCCCGCGCGCGGATGGTGCCAGCGCCAAGGACTGAACCGCGCCGCGCCGGCGGCGGGTGAGGGGCAGGGGCGAAGGTATCCAGGTGCCCGTTCTTAACGAACCTCACGCCTCCATCGCGCGAGGAGACTGTGGCGCGGTCGAGGTGTGGGCGGAGCGCAACTTTGTAGGGGAGCGCGGGCAGGGAGAATCCCGGCGAGTCGAGCCGACCGTCCATCGACGAGCTTAGATCATGTGCGGGGGGCTGTAGGACAGCGGTTTTTTTAGGATGGTGTTGTCCTGCGACGGTAACGAATTTGTGCACTGAGCAAACTGTCACCGTAATCCCAAGCTGGCGCTGGTGCCGGCCGGGATCGACGTGATTTAGGGCGGTGGGGGAGACGGGATATGAGCGAGCGGAGCGGCAAGACCGGCAAGGTGACGGTCGGCCTGTGGTTCAACGAGGATGCGGGCGATATTCATCTGAGCATTCCCGGTCACGGTCTCTCCACAATCAATGGTGACGCTTCGAGCAAGCGAGGAAACCCGCACTTGTTTAACAAGCTCGCGAAGGTGTTACGCGACCAGGACAAGCCTTATCCGGCGATCATCGAGGAGTGGAGTAGGGGTGCCTGAATTAGGTGCACTGTCACCGTAATCGCGGAATTGTCCCTAAGTCTTGCAGCCTGTTGCAGATTGCCTAGGCTGCGGATGAGGGTGGGAGAATGATTGAAGATTACGTTGCTGACCTAATGCGGATCGCGGTGGCAATCATTGAGCTTGACCAACACGAGGGCGAAGTCACCGACAAGCGCCAGTGGCAGGTTAACAAGGACGCGTACGATTCTCTCGTGGCGCAGTTCAACAAACAACGCGACGAGTTCATCGACACACTGCTGGAAGACGAGAGCAGCCACGACACCGCGGTGAACGATCTTGAGGTGCACATCGCGGACCTCCGCGAGCGTGCAGACCCAAGTTGGTATCCAGCAATCGACTACACACAGAACAACGTGCTGCCAGAGCTTCGCAAGCAGGCCCGCCGCAGCCCTAAATTGAGGAAGGCCTTGAAGCGTGCTCCATGGGTGGCGGGCGCCCTTGTGGTGGTAGCTTACTTCGCCGTCAGGCTGTTCAGTGGAGTTTCGGTCGATGCTGAAATAGCGACCAAAGAGGGCCTGCAACAGAGAGCCGCTGCCGTGGCGAAGGCAATCCGTTACGACGATTGGATGGCCACCCACGTCCGTCGGGGAGGCATGTTCAAGGGTTTGCTCCTTTGGCCGATCGAGCCGAACGCCGCCGAGCTAAAGGGTGCGGCGGAGTTCGTTGGTCTCGTAATTGAAGGTCAGCAATATGCCTCCGGATGCGGGTCGGTCCGCCCATACGGCACACACCTGACCGACGATCAGATCAAGATTATCGGGGAAGTGGCTGACTATGTCCGGAGCGACAAAGTCGTGTGGGAGCAACCACCAGTGACCGCGATTGTGAAGGGGCTTGAGCACGCCACCGCGTGCTAGATTAAACGGCGACCAGCTCAGCGAACTCGGCCGCGACGTCTGCCCGACTTTTTCGAGCCTGTCGTCGGCGCTCAAGCCTAGCCCATGCTGCACTTGGCCTTTACGTCGCCCGCGGCGATGCGCGCTTGGGTGCGCTTGGCGCAGGCTTCTCGCCGCGCGCTCTGGAGGAACTGATAGGCCTCGGCCTTGAGCGATTCCTGGCCGGCGAGGACGATCGGGTTGGCTTCGATGGCCTGGATCCGCGCCGCATAGCGCTTGCCGGTCGGCGTTGCAGAGAAAAGCCGGCCCGCCGGGGTCGCGGCGACGGCGAGCATCTGCTGGAGCTCTTCTTCCGAGAATTCACGAGAGTAAGCCAGCGCATAGAATTCGCGGTGGGTGGAAATTTCCGCGATGATCTGCGGCTCGGCCCGAGCGACAATATCGTCGGCCTGATGCTTGGCGTAGGCGCGCTGGTTGGGGTCGTCGGGATCCGGCAGGTCGGCCAGCGTCGCCTCCAGAACGGCGGCGTGAATCGATTCAACAAATCGCTCGCCGGAAACCGTCAGCGCAGCGAACCGCCGCGCCCGCTCGACATGGTCATCCCACCGATTGGTTGGCTTAGCGGGCGTGATGGCTTCGGGTTGAGCGCGCGCCGTCGCGTCGCGCGCGGCCGAGGATGCCGTCGAGCTGGCCAGCACGAGCGCGAGCGTGGCGAGCAAAAGCTTCATTGGGACCACCTTCCCGAATTGGCGCCGCGACCGGCACCAGCCCTTGTCGCGGAGAACCGATTAAGAAAGTGCTGAGCGGGAGTGGGGGAAGAGCAGGTCGTCACGGGTGGCCGTGACGTCAGTCGGGTTCGGCTTCGCCGACCCGCTGGCCGAGCACTGCGCTATCTCTTCGCGCTGCTTCGGCGACGCGCTTGGGTGGCTCGTTCCATCCAAGCCAACCGAAAGAGCGCGTCGGCGTCGCTGCGCCCGGCCGCTTGGCTATTGATCCAGGAAGCTGCGCATCTTGCGGCTGCGGCTCGGGTGCTTGAGCTTCCTCAGCGCCTTGGCCTCGATCTGGCGGATGCGTTCGCGGGTGACGGAGAATTGCTGGCCGACTTCCTCGAGCGTGTGGTCGGTGTTCATGCCGATGCCGAAGCGCA
>JBDTRT010000096.1:0-8721 GCA_039931595.1 Sphingomicrobium sp. | reverse complement strand
CGGTCGGCTTGGCGGCGATGACCGAGCCGATCCGGCCCTGGCTGACCAGCGCCGGGGAATGCGCGCCGGTGGCGGCGTCGGCGAACAGCAAGGCGACGTCCTTGGCGCGGACGTCGCGGCCGTCGATCCGATAGGCAGAGCCGGCGCCGCGCTCGATCCGCCGCGTGACCTCGGTTTCCTCGGACCCGCCGCCGTCGCCTTCCCGCTCGACCAGGATCGAAACCTCGGCGAAGTCGCGCGGCGGGCGGGTCGCGGTGCCGGCGAAGATGACGTCGTCCATGCCGCCGCCGCGCAAGCTCTTCGGGCTGCCCTCGCCCATCGCCCAGCGGATCGCTTCCAACAGGTTGGACTTGCCGCAGCCGTTGGGGCCGACGATCCCGGTCAGCCCGGGTTCGACACGCAGCTCCGACGGCTCGACGAAGCTCTTAAAGCCGCTGAGCTTCAGCCGCCGGATCTTCACCGCTGTGCCCCCTTCAAGCGCGCCTGGACGATTTCCCGATCAGCCGCCGAGCGCCTTGCGGAGCTCCGGCTCGAGTACCTTCCAGGTCGCGCCCTTGACCAACTCGCCGTTGACGATGAACGTCGGCGTGCCCTGGAAATCCGGATATTGCGTGGTCGCGTCGCTGTTCATCTGGACCAGCCGGTTGACCTCGGTTTCGTTGGTCAGGCACGACTGGCTCTTGGCCGACGGAACGCCGCGCATCGCCGCCCATTGCTGGAAGCCGGCGAGCTTGGCCAGCTCGACGAACTGGCGGTTGGGCGGAAGATTGCTGATCGCCTGGGCCTGCGCCGGCGGAACTGTCTGGAGCTTGGCGACCCAGTTCGGCTGATCCTTGTACATCGCGCGGGTCAGCGGGAAGAAGCTGCTGGCGCCGTTGCAGCGGGCAACCAGCGCACCGGCCAAATCATACGGATCGCGGACATAATTGCGGAACTCGTAATTGACCTGGCCCGCCTTGACATATTTGTTGACCAGCGTGGGCACGCCGGTCTCGTCGAATTCGCGGCAGTGGGGGCAGGTCATCGAGCCGTATTCGATCAGTTTGACCGCGGCCTTGGGGTTGCCCATCGCGAACCCGCCGGAGGTCGTGGCCGTAACCAGCTGAGTCCAGTCGCCACCCTTCGGGGGCTGGACCACCTTGGCCTTGACCGCAGGCGCATCGGCGCCATTGCTTTTCTCGGCATTGCAGGCGGCGCTGGCGATAATCGCAGCGACCGCAATCAATAGGTAATTGGGCTTCATCACGCTCATGCACTCCGGATGATGACGGGAACGGGACTATCGTCGGGATTTTCGACTGAAGGCGAGCCGCTGCTCGAGTCAAGCCGCGCGGCGAGTGATTCGAGGCAGGCCCGCAGTTCGGGATCGGCGATCAGGCGCAGGCCTTCGCCCAATTCCTTGGGCACCGCGCGCGGCTCGGGCCGCTTGAACGGCGGCGGCGGCGCCGGCGGGCGGCCCTGGCGGAACACCACACGGTTGACCGCTTCATAGCCGAAAAAGCGATTGACCCGCTCGATGATCAGCGGCGTCAGATGCTGCATCAGCGGCGCATGGGCGCCTTCGACCAGCAGGGTCAGCACGCCGCTCGACTTGCGCCCGGCGGGAAAGCGGATCGATTCCGGAGAGGATACTTTGGCGTAGCGCTCGCCGACGATTTCGCCCCAGCGGCTGACCACCGCGCCCTGGACGAAGCCGAAGCGCTTGAACGCCACGCCGCCGACCTTGCCGAGGATGTCCCCGGCCGACCGCGCGCGGCCGCCGCGCGGAGCGTCGGCATCGGTTCGGGATCGGGGGGTCTTCGCCATCGCCGGCGACCATGCCATAGCCGGAGCGTGCCCGCCAATGCCGCAAATCGCGTGATCGCACATTATTGCACCAACGCCCGCGCGCTGCCGTGGCGCGCGCCGCCGGGCCAGCCGCCGCCCGACCCCTATCGAGTGTGGCTGAGCGAGGTCATGCTACAGCAGACCACAGTGGCCACGGTCACCCCGAGGTTCGAGCGATTCGTCGCGCGCTGGCCAACCGTCGCTGCGCTAGCCGCGGCGACCGACGCCGAGATCCTCTCCGAATGGGCCGGCCTCGGCTATTACGCCCGCGCCCGCAACCTCATCGCCTGTGCCCGCCAGGTGGCGGCGGCAGGCAGCTTTCCGGCGAGCGAGGCCGAGCTGCGCGCCCTGCCCGGCATCGGCGACTATACCGCGGCGGCGATCGCCGCGATCGCCTTCGGCCGCCGGGCGGTGGTGGTCGACACCAATGTCGCACGGGTGGTGGCGCGGCTCCATGCGCTCGAACGGCCGAGCCGCGGCGAGATCCGCGCTTTGGTCGAGCGGATGACCCCGGCTGCCGGCGCGGGCGATTTCGCCCAGGCGATGATGGATTTGGGCGCGACGATTTGCCGGCCCAAGGTTCCGGACTGCCCGGCCTGTCCGCTCAATCTCGACTGCGCCGCGCGCGCCAGTGGCACTCCCGAAGCGTTCCCGGCGCCGTCGCCGCGAAAAGTCCGACCGCGGCGCTTCGGCATCGCGCGGTGGATCGAGCGCGACGGCGCATTGTGGCTGGTGCGGCGGCCGCCGAGCGGCCTGCTCGGCGGGATGGCGGCGCTGCCCGGCGGCGCGTGGAGCGACGCACCGCAGCCGCATTCGGTGCCGCCCCTGGCGCAGGTCCGCCACGTCTTCACCCACTTCGCGCTCGAGCTGGCGGTGTTAGCCGACGGCGAACCAGGCGGCGACGGATGGTGGCAGCCGCTCGACCAACTCGACCAGGCCGGCTTGCCGACGCTCTATCGCCGCGCCGCCGAGGCAGTGCTGGCGGCGCCCCGGCGGGCCACCCAAACGCCCTACCCCGCGCTTGAAGAAGCGCAAACTCCTGCCTAAAGGGCAGGCCCTCCAGACATTCGTTGGCTCGGCCGAGCGGAGAACATGATGCAAGACCGTTTCACCACCGTTTCTGGTTGGGTGCTGTTTGCTGGCATCGTCGCGCTCGGCGGTTCGCTCGTCTCGGGCGAGGTGTTCAAGGAGCATCGGCCCGAGCAGATGGGCTATCCGATCGAGGGCGTCGCGGTCGAAGGCGAAGGCGGCGCGGCCGCAGAAAAGCCGATCGATTTCTCGGTCGCCGACGCCACTCAGGGCGAGCAGGTGTTCAAGAAATGCGCCGCCTGTCACAACGCCGACAAGGGGGGGGCCAATGCGCTCGGCCCCAATCTATGGGGCATGCTCGGCCAGCCGATCGGCAAGGGTGAAAATGGCTTCGCCTTTTCCGAGGCGCTCGCCGGCAAGGGCGGGACCTGGACCTTCGATACGCTCAATCAGTGGCTGACCAGTCCCAAGAAATTCGCGCCCGGCACCAAGATGACCTTCGCCGGCCTGAGCAAGCCCGAAGACCGCGCCAATGTGATTGCCTTCATCAACGCCCACAGCGATTCGCCCCAGCCGCTCCCGGCGGCGCCGGCGGCGGCCGCCCCGGCAGCGGCGGCGGCTGGCGAAGTGGCCAATGACGCGGCCGCCAAGGCCGGAGCCGGCCCGGGCAACGGCGCCCAGAAAGCGGCGAACGAGCCGGTGCTGACCGAGCAGCAGACCGGCGCCAATCCCAAGATGTCGGCGGCGAAGGCGCGGCCAAGCTGACCGGCCCGTCGGACGTGCGCAAAAAGACGAATTAGGACCGCGCGTCAGTCGTTCTCATAATATTGCTGAACGAATTCCCACGCCTCCTCGGCGCTTTCGCACCAGTGGATCAAATCGAGGTCGTCCTGCGCAATCACGCCCTCGTCGGCCAGCGCCTGGAAGTTGATCACGCTGTTCCAGAATTCCTCGCCGAACAGGATCAATGGCAGCGGGCGCACCTTGCCGGTCTGGATCAGGGTCAGCAGCTCGAACATCTCGTCGAACGTGCCGAACCCGCCGGGGAACACCGCGACGGCGCGGGCGCGCAGGAGGAAATGCATCTTGCGCAGCGCGAAATAGTGAAACTGGAAGCTTAATTCCGGGGTCACGTAGCGGTTGGGCAGCTGCTCGTGGGGCAGGACGATGTTGAGCCCGATGGTGTCGCGCCCCTCGTCGAAGGCGCCGCGGTTGGCGGCCTCCATGATCGCCGGGCCGCCGCCCGAACAGACCACGAAATGGCGCCAGCCGTCCTCGTCCGGCGACGACCGGCTAGCGAGCCGGGCGAGATCGTAGGCGACCGTATAATATTTCGACTTGGCCTTGAGCCGCTCGGCGACCGCGCGCTGCTGGTCGGTCGCGGCGCCCGTGACCAAGGCGTCGGCCACGCTAGGGGCGGGAATTCGCGCCGAGCCGTAGAACACCATGGTCGAGCCAACCTTGGCCTCGTCGAGCAGCAGTTCGGGCTTCAAAAGCTCGAGCTGGAAGCGGACCGGGCGCAGGTCCTCGCGCAGCAGGAACTCCTTGTCCTGGAAAGCGAGCTTGTAGGCCTCGCTTTCGGTTTGCGGGATCGACGGGATATCCTCGGCGGCGCGGGCATCGACCCTGGAGGTTGGAAAAATACGCTCGGGCGGGACGTGATCGGTCATCCCCGCCGGTCTAGCCGAGCAATGTGTATTCCCCAAGACACCTCAGGCCGGATTCGCTTCGCCCTTGCGCGCGCCCCAGTCGATCCGGCGCGTGCCGAACATCACGCCAGCTAGCGCGGCGAACAGCAGCAACGAGCCGATCAGCAGCGAGAAGGCCTCGAGGTTCAGCAGGATGTAGAGCACTGCGTAGAGTGCAATCAGCAGCCCGCCGATCAGCCACGCGCGTCGCCAGCTTTTGAGCACCGCGGCCGAATAAGCGGTGTTGAGGCCGGCGATCGCGGCCGAAGCGAGCACGTAAGCCGGGGCGAAGCCGATCACTTCGGCAAAGGCCAGCAGCAGCACGAAGAACAGCACCAGCGCCGCGCCCATCAGCAGATATTCGACCGGCGAGATGCGCACCCCGCCAATGACGTCGAACATCAACAATGCGAGGAAGGTGAAGCCGATGAACAGGAAGCCGTATTTGGTCGCCCGGTTGACCTGCGAATAGACATCGACCGGCTGGATCAGGCTGATGCTGGCGCCGCCCGGGTCGCTTGCCGTCCGCGAATATTCGCCGGCTTCGGGCGCCGGCTTGGACGACCCGGTTGCTCCGGTCGACACCAAAGACTTGCCCAGAGCGAGATTGCCGATGCGATAGGTCGCGTCGAAACCCTGGTCACCGACGTGCCGCTCGCTCGGCAGGAAATCCCCGCCAAAACTCGGATCGGGCCAGGTCGAGCGGACCGACCAGCGTGTGTCCCCGGCCTGCGGGTCCAAGGCGAGCGAGGCGTTGCCGCGAAAATCATAAGCGAAGTCGACGTTGAGCGGCGTCGCGGGCAGGCCGCCCGCATCGATCCAGGCGAAAAAGCCGCGGCCGCTGCTGCTGCTTCCGGCGCCCGGCTGCAGCCGCAATGGCCGGCCGTTGGCGGTCACCCGCGGGCTCGCGCCAAGGCCGCGCGGATCGCTCAAGCCAAAGCGCAGTTCGGCGCGGTCGAGCATCAGGTCGGCGGTGTTGACCGAATGCCGCGCAAGGTCGGGCGGCAGCGCGAACCGCGCCTTGCCGGTCACGGTCGCGTCATAGACCACCGCCTCATAGATCGAGCGCTTGAGCGGTTTCGATTGGATCGCCGTCGCGAAATCGACCGTGTCCGGCGAAAGGCTCATTTCCTGGACCACATCGCGACTGCGCGTGACGCTCTTGCCATTCTCGATCACGGTCTCGGTCGTGGTCGTTCGGTAGGGGATGACCAGCAGCGGTCCGGACATCACCTGCGGTCCGCCCCAGCCTTCGGTAATCGAGGCGGCAGCCTGCTGCGACTGGTCGAGGCGGTCGCTGACAATCAGCCACACCGAAAACAACGGGATCACCAGCGCGACGGCGATCAGGATGGCCATCAGCAGCTTCGAGCCGGGTGTCCGTTCGCCGTCAATCCGCGCCATCTTCCGCCTCCATTATGGTCTCAAAACTCGACTCATCTACAGAAAAGCACGGTTCGTCGTCAAGTTTGGACGATTGAAGGCGGCTCGCACCGGACTCAGTTGGCGCCGGTCACACCGCATTCTGTGGCAACGCAGACGAGCCAAGTCGCTAAGCAGAATTTAACCTACATTAATTTTCGGCTTTCCAACTTCGATTTGGGGGCGTAACCAATCTCATCGCCGATCGGTAGTTAAGCGAGTCGGCGACAGAGAGACATTGGAGCGCTCCCGCTTTCAGAGGGGAGACAAACCGTGCCCGGGAAAGGAGATTCCAATTATTACGCTGATCGGGCGCTGACCGAGCGGCGCATGATGGAGGCGGCAACCGACCCCCGTGCGGTGTCGTCGCATGCCGAACTGGCGGCGCGCTATGAAGCGCTGGCCTCCTACCCAAGCCTCAACCTCTTATCCTGCCGGAGCGCAACCGGATAATTGCGCCCCCTTTGGCGCGCTGACACCCCAGCCCCCCAAAATAGTCAGCGCGCTCGATGAAGAAGCGGTCACGTGGTCGGCGCCTCGGGCCGCTTCTTCTAATTCTGTCGCAGCGAATCGCCGTCCCGAGGTCTCTAACTGGCTTTGAGCGGCTTGCAGTAATGCTGCTGTTCATCCGGCGATGAGCGCAGCCGGGTGTCGATGTAATAATCGGCCGCGCGGTCGACATAGCCCTTGTGGGCGGGGTCGATGAACCGCGCCGCATCGCGCTGCCAGCCAGCGATGCACTGTTGCTTGTCGGCCGCCGAGCGGGCGCAGGCGAGAAGATTGGTGTAGGCCCTTCGCCACTGCAGGAAATCGGCCTTGGTCATCGGCTCGCCGTGGCCAGGGATGAGGGTCGTGAACGGCACTCTGGCGATCGCATCGAGCGCTTTCGCCCAGCCGTCGGCGCAGGCGGTATCCATGAACGGCACGATGCCGACGACGAGGTCGCCAACCACCGCCAATTTGATCCTGGGATCGTAGAACCACAGATCGGCCTCGGTCGCCGCGAACGGCGCGACGTGGACGTCGAGCGTGCGTCCGGCGATTTTCATCTTGGCCGATTTGAGCACCGGCCGGGTCGGCCGCAGCCGGTCGGGATGGTCGACCACCGAGCGTCCGCGCAGGATTTCGTCCTTGGTCCCCTGCGGTGTTTTGGGATCGGCCAACATCTGGTCGGCCTGGCCGCGGCCCTGATTGTGGAAGCCGACCAGCGCGCCTTCGATGGCGTTGGTCGCATAGACTTGGGCGTGCGGATAAACTTGGCGCAGGTCGTAATTGCCGGTGGTGTGATCGAGGTGCCAGTGGCTGTTGACGATCGCCGCGATCGGGCGCTTGCGCGCCTTGGCATAAGCGAGGATTTCCGCCGAATGTTGGGGATGGCGGCCGGTGTCGACCACGATCAACCCCTGCGGCGCGTCGAGCACCACCGTGTTGCCATCCGGACCGCGTGAATCGAGATAAACCCCGCCCGGGATCAGATGATATTGAGCCTCGGGGTGCGAAGCCGTCGCCGACGCGCTTCCCGCGGCGAGCGATGCCACGATGGTTGCCGCCGCCGTCCAAGCCAGTGTCCGCATCCCCGCCCCCTGATTTGCTTCGAGGCGAGGCTAGCGGCGGATTGCAGCCAGTCGAAAACGCATTCGATCAGCGACCGCTCGGTTCGATCAATACACCCGCGCCTTGGGCTTGATGTACGCGACCTCGTCGGTCAGCGTATATTCGTGGACCGGGCGGTAATCGATCCGCACCTTGCCCGACTGCGCGGCGCCGCCGTCCATCCACGCCAAAGTGTGCTTCATCCACTTGGCGTCGTCGCGGGTCGGGAAATCCTCGCGCATATGGGCCCCGCGGCTTTCGGTGCGATTGGCGGCGCAATGCATCGTGACCACGGCCTGGGCGAGCAGATTGTCGAGTTCGAGGGTCTCGATCAGGTCGCTGTTCCAGATCAGGCTGCGGTCGGTAACGTGGACGTCGTCCATCCGCTTGAACACGGCGTCGATCTTGCCGACGCCCTGATCGAGCGTGTCGCCGGTGCGGAACACCGCGCAGTCGGCCTGCATGGTGCGCTGCATCTGGTCGCGCACGGCCGCGGTCGGGCTTTTGCCGTCGGCATTGCGGAAGCGGTCGAGCCGGGCCAGCGCGGCGTCCGCCGAATCCTTGGGCAGGACCTGTTTCAACGCTTCGGGCTTGACCACCTCGGCCAGGCGCAGGCCGGCGGCGCGGCCGAACACGACCAGGTCGATCAGGCTGTTGGAGCCCAAGCGGTTGGCGCCATGGACGCTGACGCAGGCCGCTTCGCCGACCGCGAACAGGCCGGGCACGACGGCGTCGGGATCGCCGTCGCGCAGGGTCACCACCTCGCCGTGATAATTGGTCGGGATTCCACCCATCGTATAATGGACGGTCGGCGCCACCGGGATCGGCTGGCGGGTCAGGTCGACGCCGGTGAAGGTCATCGCGGTCTCGGTGATCCCGGGCAGGCGCTCGGCCAGGATCTTGGGGTCGATATGGTCGAGGTGGAGCCAGATATGGTCCTTATGCTCGCCGACCCCGCGGCCGTCGCGGATCTCGGTCGCCATCGAGCGTGACACCACGTCGCGGCTGGCGAGGTCCTTGGCGTGGGGTGCGTAGCGCTCCATGAAGCGCTCGCCCTCGCTATTGGTCAGGTAGCCACCCTCGCCGCGCGCGCCCTCGGTGATCAACACGCCGACGCCATAGACGCCGGTCGGGTGGAACTGGACGAATTCCATGTCCTGCA
>JBDTRT010000095.1:0-13493 GCA_039931595.1 Sphingomicrobium sp. | reverse complement strand
TCGACGTCGATGTCGGGCGGCTCCTTGCGCTCCTCGGAGATGAAGCGCTCGAACAGCAAATCGCTGGTCGCCGGGTCGACCGCGGTGATGCCGAGGCAATAACAGACCGCGCTATTGGCCGCGCTGCCGCGCCCCTGGCACAGGATCGGCGGGTCGAGGCTCCGGGCGAAGGCGACGATGTCGTGGACGGTCAGGAAATAGCGCGCGAAATCGAGCTTCTCGATCAGTTTGAGCTCGTGGCGCAGCTGTTTGAGCACTTTTGGCGGGATTCCGTCGGGCCACCGCGCGCCCGCGCCGTCCCACGTCAGATGCTCAAGATGCTGCTGCGGGCTGCGCCCCTGGGGCACCGTCTCGAGCGGATATTCGTAGCGCAATTCGTCCAGGCTGAAATTTAGCGAATCCGCGAACCCTCGTGTTGCTTCAATGGCTTGCGGCCAGCGGTCGAACAATCTCATCATAGCCGAGCACCTCTTCAAATGGCGCTCGGCATTGGCGTTGAGCAGATAGCCCGCAGTGGCGATGGTGACCTTCTCGCGGATGCAGCTCATCACATCCTGCAGCGGCCTTCGCTCCGGCGCATGGTAATGCACGTCGTTGGTGGCGAGGATCGTGCAGCCACTGACCTTGGCGATCCGGTCGAGCCGTTCGATCCGCGCCGCATCGTCGCCGCGATAGAGATAGGACGCCGCGACATGGTGCAGTGACGGCAGCGCTTCACGAAGCCGCCGCAGCTCCGTTTCGAACAGGTCGAGATCCTCGGGCCAGGCGATCAGCGCGATGTCCTCGGCATGGTCGGCGACATCGGCCAGGCTCAGCTCGCACTCGCCCTTCTTGGCCCGCATCTTGCCCAGGCTGAGCAGCCGCGACAGCCGGCCATAGGCTTCGCGGTCCCTGGGATAAGCGAGCAACGACGGCGCATCGGTCAGGTCGAGGCGGCAGCCGATCAACGGCCGCAGTCCGGCGCCCTTGGCCGCGCTGTGCAGCCGCACCACTCCGGCCAGGCTGTTGCGGTCGGCGATGCCGATCGCGTCCATGCCCAGCTCGAGCGCGCTCAGCACCAGCTCGATCGCGTCCGACGCCCCGCGCAGGAAGCTGAACGGGCTGGTCACTCCAAGCTCGACGAACGGCGACCGCGGGATGGTCTCAATGGGCCCGTCGCGGACCAGCGTCTTGCGCGCGAAATTGGTATATTCGGGCATCAGCCGGACAGCCCGTGGATGAACCAGTCGGGCGCCCCGCCGCGGCCGTCGCCGATCACCCCCTCGCGATAGATCCAGAAGCGGCGGCCGGCCGAATCCTCGACCCGGTAATAGTCGCGCAGCCGGCTGTTGGACGGCGCGCGCCACCATTCGGGCGCGATCCGCTCGGGTCCCTCGACCCGGGCGATGTCATGCACCCCGCGGCGCCACACGAAGCGCCGCGGCACGCCTTCGGGAGTCGCATAAACCACCGCGATCGCCTCGGGCCGGTCGAGCAGCCGCTGCGGCCGTATCCGCCCCTCCCGCAAGCCGGAGGGGTCGGGGGAGGGCCGGTCTTCAAGCGCCGCGCTCCACCCGCTCGCCACCTCGGGCAAATGGCTTTCGCGGGGGCGCGGCCGGCGCACCCGCCCGGGCCCGAGCTTGACGCTCAAGCGGTCGATCAGCCGGGCGATGTCGCGCGTCCCGCTGGGCTCCTCGACCAGGCTCTCCTGGGCGCCGCCGAGGGGTTCGGTCCAGCTCGCCTCGAGCCCGAAACCGTCGAAGCCATATTCGGCATCGAGCGCGCCCACCTGGTCGGCCAGCAAGCGCTGGAGATGCTTCGGCTCGCGGCTCGGGATCGAAGTCGCGACGCTCGCCACCGCCGTGCTGCCGTCGACCCGGAACCCGGTCAGCGCCAGCCGCCGCGCGCCCAGCTGCCGCCGCTCGAGTTGCGCGACCAGGTCGGGGATCAACCGCTCGAGCGCCTGGGCCGCGGCTTCGCCATGGGTCACCGGCTCCTCGAGCCGCAACAGGCTGCGCGGCGGCGGCTCGAACGGCGCGGCGGACAGCGGCTCGGGCTTGCGCCCCAACGCGCGATCGAGCGCGTCGAGCGGATTGTCGGCCTCGCGAAACCGCCGGGCGAGCGAACGGCGCGGCACTCCGACCAGCGCCCCGATGGTCTTCAATCCAAGCCGCTCGAGCGTCCGCACCGCCTGCGGTGATAGGCGCAAGGCGGCGACCGGCAGCGAGGCGAGGAGCGCGGCCAGGTCCTTCTCCCCTCGAGGAAAAGCGCGACCCGCCGCAGGCGAGCGGGGTGAGTGGCCGTATCGCGCCAGCGCCCACGCCGCGCCCGCGGTCGGTGCAATCGTGATCCGCGCGGTCAGCCCGAGCGCTGCAAAGCGCTGGCGCATATCCTCGGCCAGCGCCGCTTCGCTGCCGAACAAATGGGCCACTCCGGTGACGTCGAGTCGGAGGCCGTCGTGGCCGTCGACTTCGACCAGCGGCGACCACCGTGCCGACCACCGCGCGAGCCGCTCGACCAGCGCCGTATCGCCCGCCGGATCGGCCGCGACCGCAACCAGCTTTGGCTCGAGCGCCCGCGCATCGGTCAGCCGCGCGCCGGCCCGTGCGCCGCACTCGGCCGCGCTGCTGGTCCCCGCCAGGATCAGCGGCCCATGGGTGCCCTCGACCGTCAGCACGACCGGCGCGTCAGGCGGACAGTCGCGCCCCGACATGCGCTGCCAGCGCTCGATCGCCAGGTGCGGCCACCATATGCACAGGATGCGCTGCTCCGGCTTCATGGGCGAAGTGCCACCGGCCCGGCGCCATCCCGCGGGCGCGGAACAGCTCGGCGTCCCACGCCGGCGCGCCCGGTGCGCGCGGATCGAATGGATGGGCGAGGCTTGGCCGGCTCGCGACCCGCCACCGCATCCGCGCCCCGCTCAAATTGGCCGCTCCCGCCAGCCGCACCAGCCAGCACGCCACCCCCGACCGCTCGGCAGCGACCGCAAGCCGCCTCGTGGCGGTGAAATCGAGCGCCGCCGGATCGCCCCACAACTCGCCGATCACGGCTCCCAACGCGGCGCATCTTAAGCCCTCCTCCATCGCCCACAGCACCGATCGGGCGTCGCGCGCTTCGACGTGGATGAGATCGTCAGGATTGCCGGCAATCCCGCCGATTCCCGGCGGATGGACCCGGCCGGCCTCGAGGATCGCCATTCGCTCCTGGACCCACAGCAGCGGTTTGCCGCGTTCGATCTGGGCGGTGAGGAAGCCGACCCAGCCGCCGTCACGCGGGTGCGCGGCGAACAGTTCGGACAGCGTCGGCCTGACCGGCTGGGGCACGGTCCAGCGCTCGCCCGGACCCCTCGGGATCGGACGTTCGACAGCCGGCCGAATGGGCACAATGGACCCTCCGCCGGCGACCAGGGAAAGACCTCTCGCCACACGACTCGCAACGCTTATGTTCTAGTTTTGTTCTTATACGCCGAGTCCCCGGCGCGGAGTCAATGGACAGCGAAACCTGCCCCAGCGCGCTGCCGCGGCCGCGTCAGGCGGCGATCTTGCCCATCACCGGCGGCCGGCCTTCGACCTCGGTCAGGAAGGTGCGGATTTCCGCCACCACCCGGCTCAGCGCCGGACGGTGGACCGCGAAGCCGGTGTGGCGAGCGTCGATCTCGACCGCCTTGTCGACCTCATGGGCCAGGCCCCGGGCCGCGCTCGGCGCAACGATTCCGTCGCGCCGCGACCACAAGGCGAGGAACGGCACCGGTGGCTTTCCGGCAAGCCGCTCGAACGGCGGCTGGTTGACGTCGTGGCCGGCAATCCGTTCGTAAATTTCGCGGACGTTGGTGTTGGTCTTGAGGTCGCCCGAAAAGGGGGAACCGAGCGTCACCACCGCGCGCACCTTGCCCGGGTGGCGGAAAGCCAGCTCGCGCGCGAACAGCCCACCGAGGCTCCACCCCACCAGCAGCACCTTGCGCCGGTCGCGCAGCGCGTCGAGCCGCTGGTCCAGCAGCTCGAGCGTATTGGCCTTGGCGCCGCGGTTGATCCCGAGCAGCCACGGATGCGCCCGCCATCCTGCCCGAGCGAGCGCGCGGCGCAGCTCCATGGTCGTCCGGTCGGTTGCGAGAAAGCCGGGAATAACCAGCGCCGGCGGCCCGTCTTCGGGACCGCGCGGGGTCAGCGGGCCCAGTCCCGAAAGCAGCCGCGGCATGTGCCACATGACCTCGGCTACCCGGTTCCAGCCCGATGGCGCGAGGTCGTCGCGCCGGAGCTGGCCGGGCGCCGGGCCGAGTGGCGCAGGTCTCCGTTCCCACTTCATGTCATTAAAAATGGGTTATTTTCGTTACTGAAACAAGAATGGTTGCTGATCAGGATGCAATTTTCAGAAACTTGTCGATTTCGCGCACCACCTGGCGCGACGTGCGGCGCGACACTCCGAACGCCATGTGGGTGCAGCGAAACTCGACCTCATGGTCGCGCTCGTGCTCGAGCCCGCGCGCGGCCCGCGCGGCAATGATTCCGTCGCGCCGCGACCAGATTGCGAGGTGCGGCACCGGCGGCTTGTCGGTAATCCGCGCGATCGGCGGCTGGTCGACCTTGTGCCCGGCGATCCATTCGTACAGCCGCCAGACATTGTTCTGCTTGGGATCGCCCGAAAATGGCGAACCGAGCGTCACCACCGCCCGCACCTGGTCGGGAAAGGCCCGCGCCAGCTCGCGCGCGAACACTCCGCCCAGGCTCCACCCGACCAGCAGCACCGGTTGTCCGCCGCCGACCTCGTCGAGCCGCCGGCCGAGCCGCTCGAGCATATCGGCAGTGGCGCCGCGGTTCCAGCCCATGTTCCACCCGTGAACTCGCCAGCCGCCTTCGCCGAGCGCCCGGCGCAGCGCAATCGTGGTGCGGTCGGAGGCGACGAAGCCGGGCACGACCAGCGCCGGCGCGCCATCCATCGGCCCGCGCGGGCCAAGGTGGCCGAAGCCGTGCCAGAAGCGCGCGAACAGCCACGCGAATTCGTGAACTCGGCGCCAGTTGGCGGGCGGCCGGTCGTCGCCTTGCCAGCTCAGAGGAATTCGCCGCCCATCAGCTGCTGGAGCGCTTGCGGCAGCCGCACCCGGCCGTCCTCGGTCTGGTGGTTCTCGAGCAATGGGACGAGAATCCGCGGCGATGCCAGCGCGGTGTTGTTGAGGGTGTGGGCGAAGCGCACTTTGCCGTCGGCGCCGCGGTAGCGGAGGTTGGCGCGGCGCGCCTGCCAGTCGTGCAGGGTCGAGCAGCTATGGGTCTCGCGATATTTGCCAAGGCTCGGCACCCAGCTCTCGAGATCGTTCATGCGAAACTTGCCAAGGCCCATGTCGCCGGTCGAGGTTTCGACCACCTGATACGGGATCTCGAGCTTGTGGAGCAGCATTTCGGCCAGCCCGAGCAGCTTGGCGTGCCATTCGGCCGACAGCGCGTCATCGGCTTCGCACAGCACATATTGCTCGACCTTGACGAACTGGTGGACCCGCAGCAGGCCGCGGACATCCTTACCGGCGCTGCCCGCCTCGCGCCGGAAACAGGGCGAGTAACCGGCGTAGAGGATCGGCAATTTGTCGGCTTCGATGATCTCGCCCGAATGGAGCGAGGTCAGCGCGACTTCGGCGGTTCCGGCGAGCCACAGATCGTCATTACCGAGCTCGTAGGTTTCATCGCGGTGGCCGGGGAACTGGCCCTGGTTGGTGAACGCCTGCTCGCGCGCCAGCGCCGGCACGGTGATCGGCGTGAAGCCGGTCTCGGCGAGGGTTTCCAGCGCCCACGCCATCAGCTTGACCTCGAGCAGCGCCAGCCGCCCCTTGAGGCAGTAAGTGCGCGAGCCTGATACCTGGGTGATCCGCGACAGATCGGCCCAGTCGTTCTGCTCGATCAGCGCGACATGGTCGAGCGGCTCAAACTGGAATTCGGGCGGCCGCCCCTCGGTGCGGAGGATGGTGTTGCTGCTCTCATCCGCCCCCACCGGCGCGCCTTCCCAGGGGATGTTGGGGAGTTGCAGCAGCAGCACCTTGAGCACCGTCTCGCGCTCGTCGAGGGTGGTTTCGAGCTCGCCGGCGTCGGCGCCGGCCTGCTTGGCCGCGGCCGCCAGCTCGGCGCGCTGCTCGGGCGTGGCCGACTGGAATTGCGAGCTGATCGCGTTGCGCGTCGCGCGCAGCCCCTCGATCCGCGTCTTGAGCCCGCGCACCTCACTGTCGAGCGCAAGCAACGCGTCGAGGTCGAGCGCCACCCCCTTGTCGCGAATGGCGCCCTCAACCGCGTCGCGGTTGGCCTTGACGAAATCGATCCCAAGCATCGCCCGCCACTGCGCGAAAGCTCGGCCCGAGGCAAGTTCGGGCGGGCATTGCCGCGAGCCCAGAGTTTCGCCACAGCCACGAGCCATGCCATCCGGTCTCATTGCCCTGCTCGACGACGTCGCCGCGATCGCCAAGGTCGCCGCCGCCTCGATCGACGACGTCGGGGCCGCCGCCGGCAAGGCCACGACCAAGGCCGCCGGGGTGGTGATCGACGATACCGCGGTCACCCCGCGCTACGTCACCGGCCTGTCGCCCGACCGCGAGCTGCCGATCATCGGCAAGATCGCGCTCGGCTCGCTGCGCAACAAATTGCTGGTCATCCTGCCCATCGCCTTGCTGCTGGCGGCGTTCGCACCGTGGGCGATCACGCCATTGCTGATGCTCGGCGGCTCCTATCTCGCGTTCGAAGCGACCGAGAAGATCATCGAAGTGATCAGCGGCGACCATCATTCCGAAGAGGAATTGTTCGAAGCCGAAACCGCCGCCGAACTCGAGGCGCGCCAGGTCGCCGGCGCGGTCCGCACCGACTTCATCCTGTCGGCCGAGATCATGGCGATCGCGCTCGCCAGCATCGAGGCGATGAGCATCGCGCTGCAGGCCGGAGCGCTGGTGGTGGTCGCAATCGCGATCACGGTCGGGGTCTATGGCGTGGTCGCGATCATCGTGAAATTGGACGATATCGGCCTTAATCTGGCCGGCCGAAGCGCCGCCGCCAGCCGCGCGATCGGCCGCGGGCTGGTCGAGGGCGTCCCCAAATTGCTGCAGACGCTGTCGGCCGTCGGGACCGCAGCGATGCTGTGGGTCGGCGGCGGCATCCTGCTCCACGGGGTCGAGGAACTCGGGTTCGAGAGCTTGCCCCACTCGGTCGACGACACGGCCGCTTCGATCGCGCATCAGTTCGGCCCATTGAAACCGGTCATGGACTGGTTCGCCAACGCCGTCGCCGCGGCGATCGTCGCGCTGCTGATCGGGGTCGTGCTGGTCGCGATCGTCCGCCAGTTCACCCGTCACCCGGAGAAACTGGTGGTCGACTGAGACCGCGCCGCGGTCGGCTCAGTCGAAGTGCAGCCGGCGGTAACTGCCACGGAAATATAGCAATGGGTCGAGCGAAGGGTCGAAGCTCGCCTTGACCACGCGGCCGACGACGATGTGGTGGTCGCCGCCGTCATAGACTGCATGGCGCTCGCACTCGAACACGCTCAGCGATCCGCCCAGCACCGGCGCTCCAAACTCGCCCGGCGACCAGTCGTTGGGGCCGAAGCGGTCCTCGTCGCGGGTCGAAAAGCGGATCGAGGCGGGCTGCTGGCCGGTTTGCAGGACATTGACCGCGAAATGGCTCGCCGCGGTCAGCGCCGGGGCGCTCGCCGCCTCCTTGTGGAGGTTGACCAGCAGCAGCGGCGGATCGAGCGAGACCGAGGTGAAACTGTTGGCGGTGATCCCGAAAGGTTGCCCGGCCTGGTCGAAACAGGTGACGACCGTAACGCCCGTCGCGAAGCAGCCGAGCGCATCGCGCAGCGTGCGCGGATCCGACCCGGTGCGATATTCGGCGCTGTTCGGATATTCGGCCATGCCCAACAGGCTATACAGCCCGCGCCCGCTCACTCAATCGCCAGCAGCTGCGCGGCGCTTGCAGCGAGGATCGCGTCGAGCGTCGAATCGACCGAATCCGACACCAGATAGAGCGGCTGGAAGACATCGTTGCGGTAGGCGGTGCGGACCGCGTGCGGGATCGAGAAGGGCAGCCGTTCGACCGTTTCGCTCTCGAGGCTGAGATGGGCCTCGCCGAAGCTCGAGGCGAGCCCGGCGCCGAGGATCTTGAGCTCGCCGCCTTCGCGCGCGAGCCCGAATTCGACGCTGTGCCAGTAAATCCGCGCGACCCGCTCGCCGTGGCCGGCGGCGATCGCCGCTCCGCCAAGCCGCCCAACATGCTCGATCATCGCCGCGAAGCGGTGGTTGGCGAGCATCGGGATGTGGCCGAACAGGTCGTGGAAACAATCGGGCTCCTCGAGATAGTCGAGCTGTTCGCGCTTGCGGATGAAATTGCCGACCGGGAACACGCGCTCGGCGAGCATGGCGAAGAAGATGGCGTCCGGAACAAGGCCGGTCACCGCCACCGTCCGCCACCCGGTGCGCGGCTCGAGAATGGCATTCAATTCGTCGAGTTGGGGCACGCCCGGATGCGCCAGCCGCAGCAGGTCGATGCCGTCGAGGAACGGTGTCACCACGCGCGAACCAAGCAGCTCGACCTGGCGCGCGAACAGCAAGTCCCACACCGCGTGATCGTTGGCGGTGAACGCGTCCCACTGCTGCGGCACGACATAATCGCGCCAGCTGCGCGGCTCGGCGGTGGTCGCAAGCGCTCGGTGAAGCATCGATCGGTCCTTTTCGATAATCACAAAAAAACCCGCCGAGCGGAGGCTGGGCGGGTGGGGAGGCCGGAAAGTCTGTTTGCTACGCGTGCGTCAGCTCGTCCCAACCTCGGTGGGATAATAATAGATGGAGGTGATCGTGCGGCGCATCATTGCGGTTCTGTATCTCACTCCACGCCTGAACGCGCAATGTCCGCTTTCGACCCATTGCGGACATTGGCCCTCCCGTTGAAATATCCGTTATGTCAAAAACTATCATCGTCGATTGCTCACGGATCTCTGATTGGAGCAGCTTGCACGACGTGTTCGCCGAAGCTCTCGGCTTTCCAGGTTATTACGGTCGGAACAGTAGCGCGTGGATCGACTGCATGACTTGGCCAGATAACGAATGCTTTGCCGTGCAACTGACTGACGGAGAGACCTGATCCTCGTCGCGACTACGCGCAAACGCTGAACTTTGGTCAATCGGCTGACCGCGATTCAGGCGTCGATCTTTTGTTCCAGGATCGCCAGCGGCAAGGCGCCGGTCATCAGCACCTCGTGTTCGAAGTCGGCAAGCAGCACCCGTTCGAGAATCTGGGGGCCTGGTTCCAGGCGCTCTACGAGTCTCCACTAGGCTCCTGGCAAGGCCCGCGCGTGGCGGCGGTTTCCTCGGCTCTGGACTTGGCCCCTTAATTGGGCCTTTTCGGATCGGCCGGAATGCTCTGGGCAGGCACCCCGACGAGTTTTCCGTCCTTGTTTCCACCGGGCGAATATCGGCAGACCAACCAGCGATGGCCGCTGCCGTCGGCCATTCCGCAGCCAAGAGAGATGGTGGCCGGCCAAATTATCTGCGTGAAATGGGACACGTCTTCCCAGCTCCCCGTAGTGCTAACGTCGGGATAAGCGCCGGGCCGGAAATATCGTTGTTCCTTCACCCAATTTCCGCTCATCTGGATTGGACCCCAGCTTACCCTTCCCTCGCTGAGGTTCTCCCGCACGATCCCAAGGCCCTCTCTCGGCGCATGAACCCGCTGGCCCGTGCGCGCGAGCTGCTGCGCGTAGGCAAACGCTCCTTGGGCGAGGGCCGGGTCCCATTGAAGCGCAGGGGATCCGAAATTGGCGCGTAGCTTATTGTGTTCCTTCAAGATGACCGAGCCAACTTCGTCCACCTGCTGCTGCTGCTGCTCGGGTTCCGAGGGCAACTGCTGCTGGAGCTGATTTGTTTTGGGGCAGTTTTCTGGCAGTCGCAACTGCGCATCATCAACCTTGATGGTGACCCTCAAAGCGGCGTCACGCGGGGCGCCGATATCGAAGTCGAAGTCCAATTGCTGCCGGACCTTTCCTAGTTGACTGTCAATCGCCGTCAGCTGCGCTAACGTCGCCTGCATAAGCGCAATGTTACATTCTTTGGCGGCGGAACGGTGGAGCGTGTCGAGCTGCGACGCGGTCCAAATCAGTCGCGCAATCTGTTGTTCCGGTGTGTCTTGCGTACTATCTTGCTGATTGACGTTGATCGCATTCTCAATCTGGGCTTCCTTCGGGCAATTTTCGGGCGGACGTGCTTTCGCCGCGGCGTAGTTCCGGGCAGCGCGGTCTGCGATTTGGCGCGCCAGATCAGCGTTGCCGACAGCGAATTCGCCCGCTCCTTTTAATCGTTTGGCGAGCGTGCGAGCATCGTCGGCGTATCCTTTCAGATTTCTTTCAGCTTTCTTCATGCCCTCGAGGTCACAAATCTTGGCGGCTTTTTGATGGTATTTTGACCACGCATCGGTCTGTCCTGAAACAAACTCCAGCTGTTGTTCCACCGTCTTTTCCTTGGCGACAGCAGGCGGCGATAGGCAAAGAGCGATCGCTCCCAATTGAGCGTCCCCAGACGCTCGGCCCTTACCATATTTCGTGCCATGGCGCGCTACACAAAGGTTCGGCGAGTTGCCGAAGCGAAGCACTATCGAGCTTTGCAATGGCGAACCAAGGCTAGTGTCTGCTTTCCACCCATTGCGGACATTAGATGGAAGCTATTCTAATGAGAAAATCACTCGGCTGGCGGTTGGCGTATCGTTCCCCAACTGTTCAAGATGCGCGTAGTGGACGAGCGTCAGGTCGAATCTGTCATTTTTGAGTGAAGCAGCAAACATTGGCCGGTAAGCTTACTTGCCCACTCGGCGGCTAACGGACTGTTGTTGATGACCGTGAAGTGTCGGATCGACTTGATCGACCTCACCAAGGAAGGTTAGAGGGTAAACCGCTCTCAACGATTACCGTACACTGCGCCAAGGACTGGGTCCGTCCTCGTGCAGCAATCTCTCACTCAGAAGCGCATTTCTCGCTCAGCAAGTCTTCCCCGTCACTGTCGGCCCGCTCCTGTTCTACCATGCGGGCGACATCGGGATCCGGGCCGCTGTCATTACTCACGCCTTGGCCGCCCCGTGTCTCGGGCTGGGGCCTGGGCTTCTCGGCGCTTGCCGTGACTGTCGTTTGCATCGTCTCGTCGAAGCGGAGCCGGTAGATGGGTTCGGGAAGCGCGAAGCCGGCGGTTTCAAGCGCTGTCTTTACGGCCTGAATGGCCAGGCTCCGGCCCTTCAGGAAGTCGGTCTGCCGCTGGTCAACCCAACCGAAATAGCGGATCACGACGTTCGAATCCCCGACTTCCTGTATTATTCCGTTGGGGTTTGGGTCGTCGACAACAAAATCAAGAGAATTCAGAGCCTGCAGGCCGGTCGCGATTGCCGCCACGGAATTGTCGTCGGCGTCAACACCTAGATCGAAGTGAAACCGCCTGCTCGGGTTTCGGGAATAATTCAGGATTACCGCCTTGTAGACCATCGAATTGGGAATCCGCAGGTGGTTGCCATCGAGCGTCATCAGGATGGTCGCGCGCGATGTCAGCCGGATCACCCGGCCTTCATGTTCGTCGATGACGACATGTTCATTCGGGCGAAAGGGCTGCCTCAGGCTCAGCATCAGGCTCGAAATATAATTGCCGACCGTGTCCCGCACGGCAAAGCCGAGCGCAAGCCCGATTACGCCGGCACCGCCTAGTACCGCGCCGAGCAGGGCCGTGGCACCGATGATCTTCAGCGCCACTACCAATCCGAAGATGAAGAAAACGAAGCGGATTGCTGTCGCGATCAGCCCGGCAAGGAAGGCGTTCGGGCTGATCATGCGCCAGAATTTCTGCCGACCGGCGATGAGATATCCGACCAGTGCAATTAGCAATGCAGCCGTGAGAGCGACCCCCACCAGCGGAAGTGCGCGGAGAACTTGGCGGATTGCCTGCCAAAACCCGCCGCCGGCGGGCGAGAGGTTTGTGTTGACGGTGAGGTCTCTCGTGACCTTGTTCTCGACCGTCACAACTCCGGAGACGCGGGCCGCAATTGCCTCGACGCGATCGACATCCCCTGCGGTCGGGACTGTACCTTCGAGCGTAACGACACCGGCCGACGCGCTTACGCGGACTTTATTGAGTGGCGAAATCTGTTGAAAGATGCCGCGGATACGCGAGGCTATCTGAGCATCGTCAGTCTGCGCCACCCTCGTACTGATTGTCGATGGGGCTGGTGCCGTCAGATTTGCCGCAACCTCCTGCTGCTGGGCTGCGGCGCTGCCGCCCAAGAATAACAGCGACCACAGGACCAGTCTGAAGCAGTTAACGCTTCGCTTCACCTCGTGCTTTTCCGCAACGTTCGTGGCTGATGGCTGATCAGCATTGGCGCGAGTTGATGCTAGGCGACCGCCGCTTGCACTGAGTAGTCGTTAGAACCTTCATTCAAGAGGAACGGCCAAGTTCGTCAATTGCTCCGCGCCGCGAGATTGGCTGAGGGCGGTGAACATTGGGACCGGAGCCACGTCGGCCAAAGCGCCGTGGATGGGGAAAGGTGCCAGGTTCCATACGTCCTGATTGAACGACGACCGAACCTGATGCATCGAGCGTTGGACCTTGTCCCAGTGGGCAACTAAGTGAACCTATGGATTTTGTAGATTTACTGGTCGGCCGGGCCAACGAACTCGCGGCGGGCCTTGTTCGCGCTCTACCACAGATCGCCATCGCGCTAATCGTCCTGATAATCACTTGGGTCGCCGCCAAAGCTGCACGTCGGATCCTTGAGCAGCTTATGCGCCGGGCCGAGCTGCGGGCGACATTGCTCAATCTGTTCGAGACGATCCTCGGCGTATTGATTTGGACGGGCGGTTTGCTGATCGCGGCGACCATTGTCCTGCCCGGCGTAACACCGGGCAACCTCATCGCGCTGCTCGGGCTGGGCTCAGTCGCGATCGGCTTCGCATTTAAAGATATCTTCGAGAATTTCCTCGCCGGAATCCTCATCATGCTACGCAAAAAGGTGAACATCGGCGATGTCATCGAGTGCGAATCAGTACAAGGGCGCGTCGAGCAGATCACCTTGCGCGACACCTACCTTCGCCACCTGAGCAACGAGCTCGTCCTCGTTCCAAATGCCTATCTATTCAAAAATCCCCTTAAAATTCTGACCGATGCACCACTACGTCGCCACGAGGTAGAGGTCGGCGTGCCCTACAGCGTCAATCTCGATGAGGCGGCCGCCGTTATTCGCGAAAGCGTTACGGCGACCGAGACGGTCGACCAGCGGAGGCCCGTCGAAGTGTTCGCCAAAGACTTCGGCGACAGCTCGATCGATTTCCTTGTCCGCTGGTGGTCGGGATCCACTCCTGTCGAAGCGCATATTAGCCGCGACCAGGTGGTCCGCGCGATCAAGCGGGCACTCGACGACGCCGGGATAGAGATTCCGTTCCCGCAGCGCACCCTCTGGTTTCAAAATTCACCGCAGTTGGCGCACGACGCCAAGCAGGCCAGCGACTAGCAAGGTTGGGTGGGCCCGGCT
>JBDTRT010000094.1:0-79288 GCA_039931595.1 Sphingomicrobium sp. | reverse complement strand
ACGCGAAAGGCGGGATGGCCAACGTCACTCAGGCGGATGTGATGCAATCCAATGGTGTGATCCACGTCGTGGATGCTGTGGTCATGCCAATGTAACCCGTCCGGTTTGCCCGTTTTCCGGACGTGGGTCGGCGGGAGCGGCTGGATGAAGAGTTTCCTTTGCTCAACACCCGGGTGCTCCAGTCGAGACCACCGCTCACAATAGCACCCCAGTGTCCGCTTTCGACCCAAATCGGACATTAGGAGTCCGTGACCAGGCGACTGGGCGCAGCGGGGGCTAAATACCGTAGGAACTTGCGCGACCCGCCGCAGGTTGGTTCAGAAACAAGGAGATTGTCCGTGAGCTCATCATCACAGCCGCCGCTGCGACCAACCGACATGGATCAAACTGCACAAAAGCCTGAAAAGAAGCAGGTAATGGAGCAGGCTCAAGAAGACGCAGCAAAAGAGCGAGCTAACGAGGGCGGTTACCAATGATGACCGCTAAACAGGAACACGTAACCACCACTGAAGCCCGCGCGGGCGCAACGCCCCACATGACGCGCTATATTTTGGTGTTCGGAACTGGACTTACTATCCTCGCCTTTGCCGTCATTCTGTTGATATTCGGCTGAGTTTGCTCTGTCGGGCAGAGTTTAGCAGGTCTCGCGCATAGGTCCTCTTCACATGCAACACGGACCGTCGCACATCTGGTTTTGTGCTCGGCAATCCCCACATAGGTTTTATGTCAATTACGCTCATCATCCTGCTCCTCGTCGCGATGGTGGCGACAGCCTACGTTCTCGTTCGTGGCGTCGTTGCAATGGCGACTGGCGTTGGCACGCTTGCAAGCGCCGAGGTGCAGCAGAATTGGATGCGCAAGCGCGTTCTTTATCAAGCGGTTGCCGTCATGCTGGTCGCCTTGATCCTGGTTGTTGCGGGCTGAGCGGGCAACTAGGTCGCACTCGCAAAGAGATTGCGGCCGCCGCATGATCCCGAGTGGAAACGTGGTCGATGGGACGCGGGCGCTGGTTGTCGGAAGCTCCGGAGGAATTGGCCGAGCACTTGCTGACGAACTACAAAAGTCCGGCTTGGCCGTTGACCGTCTTTCACGCTCGGCTGCGTCGGCCGATATTAGCATAGACATAACCGACGATCGGAGCGTCAGCGCTGCTGCGTCGGCACTTTCGTCCAAGTCTCCATATCAAATCATCCTACTGGCGACTGGGCTTTTGCAGGACGACGAGGTGAGGCCCGAGAAGACCTTTCGCGATCTGCGCAGTGAAGTTCTGCTGAAGTATTTCGCAGTTAATTCCGTCGGGCCGGCGATCGCGGCTAAGCACTTTATTCCGCTGCTCGCTCCTACAGGCCGCTGCGTCTTCGCTGTGCTGTCCGCGCGCGTTGGTAGTATCAGCGACAACGTTCTGGGTGGTTGGTACGGCTACCGCGCTTCAAAAGCGGCGCTGAACATGTTGGTAAAGACCTTGGCGATCGAGGTGAAACGGACGCGGCCCGACGCCATCTGCGTGGCGCTTCACCCTGGCACAGTCGACACAGAGCTGAGCAAGCCGTTTCAAAAGAACGTTCCTCCTGAGCGACTTTTTTCCAGCGAACATGCCGCGGAAAGACTGCTCGAGGTTGTGCGGAACCTCACGCCTGAGCAGAGCGGCGAGGTCTACGCTTGGAATGGTGACCGCATACTCCCGTGAATTGAAAAGGCTCATCATCGGCCAATGCGGGAGGCCATAGCCGGCAAGCAGAGACTTCAGTGGCCGCCTTCGACCCAAGGGACGCCAGCGGCCCGGAACGCGTCGGCGAGCGCAGCTTCGAGGTCGAGCGACTCCCACTGCCGCAACGGGTTCAGGTGCTCGACCAGCTCGGGGAGGAGGCGCATGCCGAAGCGCCTGGCGCTGCTGCTCGCCTTGTACCCCGCCTTGTGCTGGTCGAAGCGCCAGTCCGGGTCGCGCGACGTCTGCCGACGTACAGCCCCCACCGCCCCCCACGCCGTGCATCGTGCAGCAGGATGACGTAGACGGAGTGCTCCGCGGCGGCGTGGCCGGCCGTCGTCGCCGTCAGCATACGGCCGCCAGTGCGGCCTTCTGAATCCAATCGGGTCTGTCCATTGGTCCACGCACACTCTCGGTGGATGCTTAAGCGTACCGGCCGCGGTTCAGAACTTGTGGGGGACGCGAGAGGCCTTAACCAGTGCGCTGCGCTACCACTACCGGTGCCGGCATGGGCGAGTGCGACTGCTCAGGAGATGCGATGACCTCGAGAGCGCGCTCGGCGAGCAGAGAGTAGCGAAGCGCGAGCTCCAAGTGCGCCACGCGTGCTCGATCCGTAGTTGCCACGTTGGCAGCCGCGACCTTTGCTTCGTAGCGGCCGCAAAGATATTCGTATTCGCTTTTCTTTAAAGGCCCCCTCCCTAAGTAGCGGGGCCAATTAGTAAAAGCCGTATGAACACGAGCCGACGCGCTGTGTCAGCTTCGCGAAAGGTTGCACGCTGTCGTGGCTCGGTGGAGTCCCGCTCACCAATCCCAGCTTCCTGGGACGCCTTTGAATGGCCCCGCGAGGTCGGAGGTGATCCAGCCGCCATAGAAAGAGCCAGGCTGCGGAACCACGGTCTCGCCGTCGACCGAGCAGTGATCGAAAGGCGCCGCGTAAAACGCGATATGGTCCCGCAACATCTCGAAAGCCGGGGTGGGGTCGGGGTAGCTCCAGCCGACGCGCGACAAGACTCGGGCGCCGATGACGACGTCCCAATAAAGCGCCGATCCCTTCCACTCGCAGAACGAGCCTCCGCCCGCACGGCGAAGCACCCCCGGCGCAATCGCATTGGGCGGAAAATAATAGCTTGGCGGATGGCTGGTCTCAATCGTCCGGACGCTGGAGTGAGTGTCGGCGATGACGTGCCTCATATGCTCGATCATGACATGCGCGCTGCAGCGCTCGGCGATCGCGGGTCGCGGGAAGTCCCACACGCTGCGCTGTCCCACGCCGACCGCGTCGGGCGTCGGCGTCACGATCCGCGCCCGTCGGCGAAAACCCGCTGGAGGCGCGGCCGGAAGCGGAGAAATAGCAGGTAAGCTCGTTCGAGCACCGCCAGCACCAACGGCGAACGAGCCGCCAACCCAAGCGGTCGGAGCAACGGGACCGCACGCCACATTGCGGCGAACGCTGCCGCGCCGGACAGCAATTGACCGTCTTCAGTCGCATGAAAGCGCGTTAGCATCATCGCCGGTCCGATCGGACACGTCGCAGGCAACGCACTCGTTACGTCGACGAACATGATCGCGCCGCGCCGGTCGAGGCGACGAATTAGCGCAATCTCACGGCGGCAAAGGGGGCAGCCGCCATCATGCCACACGGTCAGTTTGGTCATCCCGATGATATAGGGGCTGAGCGCGGCATGGCATCAGCGCGGCTCAGACATGAAAAGCGGATTGGTGGCTCAAAATCAAGGAGCTTCAGTTGGTTTGATCATTCAATCAGCCACGCGGAAACATTTGTGGCCGCTGAGCTGCAGCGGTGTAAGTCGCGACTGTAATTGCCAGCGCACCAATCAAAACCACGTGCCCGAGCAAGCTAACAGCCAGGACTGTATAACTGCCGATTGCGACAGCGAACGCTATTGCCCACATCCAGCCAAGCATCTGGAATACCATGTGGCGCACGCCGAAACTCGAAATATGGCGAAGGGGGCTAATTTCATGGTCGAAAACAAAGTTCCAAATGGAAGCAATAAGACTTCGCATGGCGATCACCCTCGTCCCCAATTCCCATGTAGCGGGATTGTTGGGAGCTAAGTGCGCCGTTTAGTGACCTTGAGACATATGACCTTTGGGCGGTGTCATGGCTAGCGCAGAGCCACTGAACGGCGGTGCGCCTTGCGGATGAAGGCGCGCTAATGTCCGCTTTCGACCCAAAGCGGACATTGTGTATTTTCGCGCCTTTGTACTTTGTACCTAACGCCGCCGCGGATCATCTCTGGGGTTCACATAGGTAATCTGAAATGGTCCATGGGCTGTAATCTGCACAGTCGCTCCCGAGCGAGTGAAAGCATAGTGATTCATGTTTGCAGGTGCGACCACATAGCCGCCCTGGACCAAATTCGCCGCTTTCCTGCGGTTCACGGCCCTGCCCATGCCAAGAGCTAGTTGCCCGTTGATTACGGTTACCAGCTCGTCGCTAGGATGGCTGTGCGGGGGCACCGCATAGCCGGGGGGGAAGCGCAGGCGGATAGTGAACATGCCTTCTTTGCCAGGGTCTCCGGAAAGGACGGCAAGCCGCGCTCCGCGTGGAAGGCTGGGAGGAGCCGGCCCCCACTTGAGGTTTGAAGGATTGACCTGCGCCGAGGCGGCGCCACCAACGAGAAGGGCTGTGAGGCCTATCACAAGTGCTCGCGTCATCAGTTTCTCCTTGTTCCACCCGGTTGAATTAGGTCCTACTACGCCATTAGCGCGGGCATGAAAACGGAGGTGGTGCTAATGTCCGCTTTCGACCCATTGCGGACATTGGGCCTGCGCTAAACGTGCACTTATGCGGATGCCTCCTCATGGCATCGCAATTGAATTCCTCATGGCGCCACTGCCGCCCGGGCTTGCCGAGCAGGGAAACGGCTAATCAAGTCGTTCGCCGCCACTCGGCACGCCCCTCCCGCCCGCGCACTGCGTGATCGTCTCCAAACGAGAACGGCGGGTTGCGTGGGCTAGAAGTCCGTAATCCGCAGCACCTGGCCCGGTCCGTTGGGGAGAGAGGGTGCGGCTACATCCACGGCACCGTCTGGGGCCTGACGACCGTGCTCGGGATCGCATTCCATAACGGCCAAATGTACGTGCTCGAGAATACTGTCGGCGAGCAATTCCCGACGCCAGGCCATGGCGACGTCGTTCGCGTTAGCTCATCGGGCACAAAGACCGTGGTCGGCGGCCAGCTTGTCCAAAGCCACCACATCTCCCGGATCGATATCGTTCGTCCGATCGAAGATTTTCCACAACTTCTGTATAACTTTCTCGCCCGCGGCCCGAGCCTCCGCCGCAGCTTCAGCCTGAGGCACGGCACCATATTTTGCAGCATTTCCATAAGGGCCTGACGCCCTATCGGGAGACCTTCATTGTCTATGGCCGAATTCCGGCAAGACAGGCGGGATCGATCGTCGGTCACTACGCCGACCATGTTGTCGCGGAAATAGAATATGGCGAAAGCCGCGAACCTCCCCGCTAATCTTGCTCAAGATCGGGCCAGCTCGAACTTGGGTGCGGTCGACATCAGCCGTAGCGAGGACGACCGGGCCGCGCTTAATTCCCTGCTCCGCCGGCGGCCGCGTCGCGGGTCAGGATGCGGTGCATTCGGACGACCATGCAGGCCCGCCAGGCGAGCACCGAGCTGTCGAGTTGCGCGGCGCCCTTGGTGCGGCGGCGCTTGAGCCAGGCGATGGCCCGCGTCGGCGCGACCGATTTGAGCCAGCGCTTGATGCCGGTCGCGCGGCTCGAACCCGTTCGCTTGCCGGCGAGCGCGTGGCGCAGATGCGCGGCCAGCTGGGGCGACAGCACCTCCCCGAAATCGGCGCCGGCAATGTCGTCCAGCATCAACTGGCGGACATCGGGCCGGTTGAGGAATTTGTCCGATTCCTCGAGCGCGCCGAATTTGGCGAAGGCGACCGCCGGCCCGACCCGTTCGACGATCCGGCTGAACAGCGCCTTGTCGGTCCGCAGATCGTCGCGCGTTGCGCGCACGACCTCGACCACGCGGCGCGAAATCAACGGGTTGGCGATCTCGAGATAGGCCAGCTTCAAATCGCTCAGCGCCGCCAGCACGGTCGGGATGCGGACCGTCTGGTAAAGCCGGTCGCGCCACGCCGGCAGGCTCTCGCCAGTCGCGCGCTCGAACTCGGCCGGGACCCGGTTCGCTTCGAGTCCAAGCTCGGCCAGTTTCGCGCTCGGGAAATAATCCTCGAGCACCAGCAATTCGATCGCCTTGCGCACCTCGCGCTCGCTCGACACCGCCGACCAGCCGAACGCCTCGTCGCCGCGCAGGACCAGTTCGATGTTCGAGCCAAACAGCGTTTTCCAGATTGCAAAGCCATCGAGGTAGCCGGCGACATGGTCGACCCGGCCCTCGCCATTGTGGAGGAAGCGCTCGACGATCGCCTCGACCGGCTCGGGCGATGCGCCGACGTCGAAATATTCGTGCGGGCAATCCAGCCGCTCGGCCAGCTGGGCGGCGACGAACGCGTCGCTGCCTTTCTCGCGCGGCGCCCCGGCGCGGCCCCAGGTGATGGACTGCGGCCGGACTCCACTGGCGTGGAGCGTGGTGAGGATGAAGCGGCTGTCATAGCCGCCGCTCAACGGCAGGCGCCACTGCAGCCCGTCGAGCGCGAGCGCCGCGGCGCTGGCCGACAGCGCCTGCTCGAGCGCCACAAGCTGGGCGTCATCCGCACCCGGCGACGCGGCGAATGCGACCGGCCGGGTCGACGCTTCTACCGTCCATTCCGCGCGGTCGAGCACCAGTCGGGTGTCGGGGCCGAGCCGGTTGAGGCGTGAATCCCATCCGCTGGCCGGGCCGAGCGTGCCGCACGACAGCATCCACGGGATCACCTGGCGGTTGAACTGGAAGTCGCCGAGCAGGCGGACGATCGCCCGCTGCGACGAGGAGGCGAGGAAATAATCGTCGGTCAGCACCCACCATGCGGTGCGGGTCGCGACCACGTCCGACAGCAGCTCGACCACCGCCTCGTTCCAGCGGGCGATGACGAAGCTGCCGTCGGGGACCGCGCCGCCCGGCTCGGACCACGGCTGGCCATTGTCGGTAATCGCGCCGAGGCCGATCGCGGATTGCTCGATCCGCACTGCCGGCGAGGGGTTGAGGATCGCGGCCATCACTCCGGCGCTCGGCTGCTGCGCGTGGACCGCCAGCGCGAGGTCGTCGGGGGCGAGCGCGGCACAGGCTCGCTCGACCTCGGCCAGGTCGATTGAGCCAGCTTCCGCCCGGCGCGGCACCGCGAGCACGAACTTGGCCATTACCCCTCCACTGCCGCCCGCTCGATCGTCGAATGACGTTCGATGTCAGCGTCATAACCTAGCCCATTGAATTGCTCCGACCGGAGATTTTCTTTTGGCCGCGCCGCATCCGCCCGCCTGACTGCCCCGTAACTTGACCGCCAGCTCGTGACGCTGAGCTCAACAGGAGACCAGGAATGACCAAGTTCAGCTCGCGTACCGCGCTTGCCCTTACCGCCGCCGTGGCATTGTCAGTGGGCGCCTCGGCGTCGGCCAAGAACCCGATGGTCGGCGGCGCCGCGATGTATTCGACCAAGAATATCGTCGCCAATGCCGTCAATTCGAAGGACCACACGACCCTGGTCGCCGCGGTCAAGGCCGCCGACCTGGTCGATACGCTGTCGAGCGCCGGTCCGTTCACCGTCTTCGCGCCGACCAATGCCGCTTTTGACCGGCTTCCGGCCGGCACCGTCGAGACCCTGGTCAAGCCCGAGAACAAGGCCATGCTGACCAACATCCTGACCTACCATGTCGTCCCCGGGCGGATCACGGCGAGCCAGATCGCCAGCCTCGCCGCGCGCCATCACGGCACCGCGACGCTCAAGACCGTCCAGGGCGAAAACCTGCGCTTCCGCAAGCGCGGTTCGGGCTGGGTCGTGGTCGATTCGAAGGGCGGCCAGGCGCGCATCACGATCGCCAATGTGATGCAGTCGAACGGCGTGATCCACGTCGTCGATCATGTGCTGATGCCCTGACCCATTGCACTAAGTGAATAGTCTGCAGCCGGTTGTTCCCTTGTTGCCGGCAGCCCCCGGCGGGAGAAGAACAGATGCAAGCCCGTTATGCATCTGCGTTACCTTCTCCCGCCGGAGTGGGCTTTCCGCCGGGCCCCGGGTGGTTCATTGGGGTCGGCATGGATCGAACCGTGCCTGAGTCCGAACCACTGGCGCCCACCGCGGCAAGCCGTGAGCTGGTGCCGCTGCTGAGCGGCATCGCCGCCGGCGACCGCTCCGCTCTGGCAGCGCTGTATGAGCGCACCTCGGCCAAGCTCTACGGGGTCTGCATCCGCGTCCTGCCGAGCGAGGACGACGCCCAGGAAGTGCTCCAGGACGTCTTCCTGACAGTTTGGCGCAAGGCCGCGATGTACGATCCGGCCAAGGCCAGTCCGATCACCTGGCTGGCAGTGATGGCGCGCAACAAGTCGATCGACCGGCTCCGCGCGCGCAGTCTCGGCACCAACCCGCTCGATGCCGCCGCCAACGTTGCCGACGACAGCCCGACGGCGTTCGAAGTGATCGAACAGAACGAAGAGCGCGCGCGGCTGACCAGTTGCCTCGATCAGCTCGACCCGCAGCACAGCGCGATGATCCGCGCCGCCTTCCTCGACGGCGCAACCTACCCCGAACTGGCGCAGCGCCAGGCGGTGCCGCTCGGAACCATGAAAAGCTGGATCCGGCGCGGGCTGTCGCGCCTGCGCTCGTGCCTCGAACAGCCGGTGACATCATGAGCCCCGACGACCGCGATCAGCTCGCCGCCGAATTTGCACTCGGCGCGTTGAGTGGACCCGAACTGGCGCAGGCGCGCGCCCTGGCCGCGTCGGACCCGCGCTTCCGGGCGGAGATCGCGCGCTGGTCGGGCCGGCTGTCGCCTTTGCTCGAGGAAGTCGCTTCGGTCGAACCGCCGGCCGCGCTGTGGAGCGGGATCGAACGCAGCCTCACGGGGCCCGCCGCAAGCGGCGCCAACGTCATCCAGCTGCGCCGCCGGGTCGGGCTGTGGCGCGGCATCGCCGGCGGGGCGATGGCGCTCGCCGCCTCGCTCGCCCTGGTGCTGGTCACCCGGCCGCCGCCGGCCGCTCCGCCGGCCATTGCTCCGGTCACGGTCGAAGCCCCGGCGCCGATGGTGGCGATGCTCGACGACGATGCGCACGACATGAAATTGGTGGCGAGCTGGAACCCGGCCCAGCGCCGGCTGATGGTCGCCGCCGCCAGTGACATTCGGCCCGGCCCCGACCACGCCCACGAATTGTGGATGATCCCGGCTGACGGCAAACCGCGCTCGCTCGGCACCATGCCGGGCCCGAAAATGCGCGCGACTTTGGACCTGCCGATGGCCAGCCAGCTGCGCGAAGGCGTCACCCTGGCGCTGTCGGTCGAACCGATCGGCGGCTCGCCGACCGGCCTGCCGACCGGACCGGTGGTTGCCTCGGGCAAACTCGAGCGCGCCTGACTGTGCATCCGCCTGACAGGTTGCCGCGTATATAAGGCATGATGACCAACTCCCCCCTCGATCGCCGCGGCCTGCTTGGCGCGCTTGGCATTGGCCTCACTGCTCTGGCGGTGTCGCGCGGCGGCGCGGCCGCTCCAGGCCGCTTTCCAGTCACCATGACCGACGCCGAATGGCGGAAGCGGCTCGGTCCCGAACGCTATCGCATCCTGCGCCAGGCCGGGACCGAACGGGCCGGCACCAGCCCGCTCAATCAGGAGCATCGCCGCGGTCGCTTTGTGTGCACCGCCTGCGCCAATCCATTGTTCGCCTCGACCACCAAGTTCGACAGCGGCACCGGCTGGCCAAGCTTCTATCGGGCGCTGCCCGGCGCAGTCGTAACGCGCGGCAATCGCAACCTGTTCTTCGGCACCGAAATCCTCTGCTCGCGCTGCGGCGGGCACCTTGGTCACGTGTTCGGCGACGGGCCCAAGCCGACCGGCTTGCGCTATTGCATGAACGGGCTGGCGCTGCGGTTCCAGCCGGCCTGAGCCGGGCGCGGGTCCGCAAGCGGCCGCCCGCTCCGCCCGTAAGCGTCGGTAATCACTTCTCAAGCTCTCGCGCCTAGCCTTGGATCGAGGCCGCGTTCGTCCTCGCCATGTGCAGGAGCCTGACCAATGCCGGATGTTCTCGTCTACGAGCGGGCAACACCATCGTTCGCGGCAGCGCTCGCCAACCGTGGCCACCACATCGTCTACCGCGCGAACGAGGCCAATCACTGCCCGGGCTGCGGCCGTTCGCAATGGTATATCGGCCGGGTCAGCGCCGAATGCGGCTTTTGCGGCACCGCGGTCCCGCTCGCCGAAGCGCGCGGCGACTATCGCGCCGCGGCTGGCGGCACCGCCAAGCCGGCGGCGTCGGGCAACCAGAGGCGTCACCCGCGGATGCCGGCCAAGGGCCGCGACTTGCAACTGCTGATCGACGGTTCGCCGACCAACTTCGCGCTCCACAACATTTCCGAAGGCGGGGCGATGGGCGACAGCGCGCTCGACCTTGTGGCCGGTGCCGACGTCTATGTCCGGTTCGAAGGCGGCATTCTGGTCCCGGCGGTGGTCAAATGGGCCGAAGACGGCCTGCTCGGCCTCGCCTTCACCAACCCCGTCATGCTCGACCGCTCGGCCAAGCAGAAGAATTGACCCGTCCGGCGGGGTCGCCCCCGCCGGAGAGCCAATAGTCTGGTTACATCGCCGCGGCTTTCGGTCGCGAGGCACTGTGCCCGCCGGCGCGGTCGAGGATGTCCTGCGCGGTTTCGCCTTGTCCGTCGGCCTGGCGCGTGTCGACCGACACGAACACGCCACCCTTGTGGATGTGCTCTTCATAATATTCGGCGTCGCGGCCTTCGACGTCGTGGTCGGTCAGCATCTTAGCAATCGCTCCGCCGGTCGCGCCGACAGCGGCGCCAACCCCGGCGGCGGTCGGGACGGCCGCGGCTGCGATCGCTCCGGCAGCGGCGAGCGGGCCGACACCGGGGATGGCCAGCGCGGCCACGCCGAGGATTGCGCCGGCGACACCGCCGCCGACCACGCTGGCGGCAATCCCGCCCTTGCTGTGCCCGTCATGATCATGATCGCCGTCGCTGATCGTGCGATCTTCGTCGGGGCGGCCGACGATAGAGATCGCGCTGTCCGGAATGTTGGCGTTGCGCAGCTCGCGGACGGCTCGCTCGGCCTCGGCGCGGTCGTCGAATACTGCCGAAATGATGGTCTTGGTCATTGGGATCCTCCTGATTGGTACTGCCCCACCCAACGTCGAGTGATCCCCGCTGTTCCGTCGCCAGATTGGCTAAGCCATTCTATTACTTGCTGTTGTCCGCCGCAGATCGGGACGGCCTCAGGGGAGCGTTTCAGGCGGACCTGCAACTCGCGCGATTTTCAGGAAATTAACGTCGGCCGACGCGATAATCCTGCGATTATCGTCCTGGTTCGTCCATCGAAGTCGAAAAGCCTGGTGCGGGCTCCGCTTCCCGGGCGGGTGGGAGCCTGACGGTGACTGACGTTGCAGGCGGGCGAGACGGACGGTTGCAACCGGTTGCCGCGATCAACGGCAGCAACAGCAAGATGGTCGATGGTCGGTGCAAGTCGCGCCCCTGCATTCGGGTAAGACCGCACTTTGGTCTGGCAGGGATTACGAAGCGGTTACCGGCGCGGCCGAAATGACGGCTTGGTCCGCACCCGGCGGACGATCTTCAAAAAAGCGGCCGGCGGACGTCCGCCGCGGCGTCAGGCGACGATCCGCAGCTTGCCCTTGCGCGGTGCGTAGCAGACCACGCCGAGTTCGGCCTGGAGCTTGGTCAATTCCTTTTCGCGCGCTTCCTTGTAGGCGGCGGCATAGCGCGTCTCGCACTCGGCTTCCTCGGCCGTCTGGTCGCGGAAATAGGAGATCGAAAGCGAGCGCCCAAACACGTCGTCGCCGCGCAGCCGCAGCTCGGCTTCCGCATCCGCCGGAAGCGAATCTCGCACTTCGATCAATTTCGCGATCAAATCATCGATCGACGAATGGTCCTCGATCTCGACGAACTCTTTGACTCGTCTATTCATTTCAACCCTCCCCGGTCCCCGGGGTGTTAATTACCCGTCCCGCGAATCCCCGCGCAACGACAAATGCGGTTTTATCCCCAGCCAAGTTGCGGTTGGGTGAATTGTTGCGAAAGCTGAGGTGCAGGAATGACAAGCGAACCCGATGTCACGCTCTCAGCCGGCAACTTGGAGATGCGCTTAAGTCCTTCGATTGGAGGAAGTATTTCCGAACTGTCGGTGATCGATAGCGATCGCCGCTGGCCCGTATTGCGTAATTGCAACAGTTGTCATCAAACTGTGCTGGACGCCGCCAGTTTCCCGCTCGTGCCCTACGTCAACCGCATTCGCGGCGGTCAATTCACCTTTCGCGGGCGCGTCGCGCGGTTGGCGCCGAACATGGCCGGCGACATCAGCCCGCTCCACGGCCAAGGTTGGCTCGCGCCGTGGCAGGTCGAACGCGCGGCGCCGACCGAGGCGGTGCTGACGTTCGATCACGCGCCGGGCGAATGGCCGTGGGCGTATCGCGCCGAGCAGCATTTCGAGCTCGACGACAAAGGGCTGTCGCTGCGCTTGACCTGCCGCAACCTGTCCGCCGAGCCGATGCCGTGCGGGCTCGGCCAGCATCCCTATTTCAATTGCGGCGGGGAAACCCGGATCGCCACCCAGGTGACCCACGCCTGGACCATCGACCAGCATGTCCTGCCGGTCGACAAGGTGCCGGCATCCGGCCGCTTCGACCTCGGCGACCGGCTGGTCTGCGGCCAGGACCTCGACCACGGCTTTAGCGGATGGAGCGGGCGGGCGCGGCTGAGCGATCCGGACTGGCCGGTCGATCTCGAACTTTCGTCGCCGACCGCGCGCTTCTTCCAGCTCTATTCGCCGGCGGCGGGCGGGATTTTTGTGGCCGAGCCCGTGACCCAGGCCAATGCCGCGCTGAATGCCGTCGAAAATCAATGGCTTGTGCTTGGCCTGCAAGTGCTCGAGCCGGGCCAGTGCCTCGATCTTATCATGCGCATCGACCTCATCGATAAAACCGCCGCCAGCTCCGGTTGAACCTCCGACACGCGGCCACTATAGCCCGCGGTCTGCCGCTGTTCGGAGACGTGGGTGAGTGGCTGAAACCAGCGGTTTGCTAAACCGCCGTACGGGGTTTACTCGTACCGAGGGTTCGAATCCCTCCGTCTCCGCCAGATCTTGAATCGCCGCTGCTCGCGCTCGTTTGGCAAAACGGGGTGCGGTCGGCCGCACTTTCGGCGACCTTGTCGATCGCGCAAAAAGTGATCCCGCGGTGTCGACTGTTGGGAAAATCTGAACAACATGGGCATGGCCATCACCGCCCTACCACCGGATCCACCGGCGATTGTCGTGACCGGCCGTGGCTTGTCCGAAATCCGCGAGGACGCGGTGCTTGATGTCATCCGCATCGACCGCAAGCGGATCGGGCAATCGGCCAGTGGCCGGCTCGAAGACGTGCTGCGTGACGTCGCCGGGCTGCACGGTTTCCGCCGCTCCGATTCGCGCTCAGCCAACGCCACCAGCCAGTCGATCATCCTGCGCGGCCTGGGCGGCAATGCCTCGAGCCGCGCGCAATTGATTCTCGACGGCGTGCCCCAATCGGACCCGTTCGGCGGCTGGATCAGCTTTCCGGCGATCGCGCCCGACCGTCTCGGGCTGATCCGGGTCACCCGCGGCGGTGGCAGCGCATTGTGGGGGCCAGGCGCGGTTTCCGGAGTGGTAGAACTTGAAAGCGCGACCCCGGCTGAAGTCGGGGACGTCGAAGCCGGAGTCGCGATCGGCAGCCGCGACAGTGTGGACGGCCGCGGTTCGCTTTTGCTGTCCAACCGCAATGCGTTCGTCGCCATGTCGGGGGCATTTGCGCGCGGCGACGGCTTCATCCCGATTGTCGCCGGGGACCGCGGACCGGTCGACCGACCCGCGCCCTATCGCCAATCTTCGGGCGCGATCCGCGGCGTCGTCCAGGTCGCTGCGGCAATCGAGCTCCAGGCCAATCTGTCGGCATTCGACGATCGTCGCGACCGCGGCGTGCCGTTTACCGCCAATCGCGGCAAAGGCTTCGACGGGTCGCTGCGGATGGTCGCAACCGGTGCAACCAAATGGTCGCTGCTCGCTTATGGACAGCGCCGTGTGTTCGCCAGCCAGTCGGCGTCGGTCGATCCCGCCAGGGCCAGCGCAACCCTGGTCAACGACCAATATCATGTGCCTTCAACCGGCTGGGGTGCCCGCGCCGAGATCGAGCCGCGGGTCGGGCCGATCCGGCTTCGGCTCGGCGGCGATGCACGGCTGGTCCGCGGCCGCACCCAGGAACATTACCAGTTCGTCGCCGGCGATCCGCAACGCGAGCGCGAGGCAGGCGGTCGCAACCTGACCGCCGGGGCCTTCGCCGACGCGACGGTGGCCCGCGGCGGACTGGTCGCCAGTCTCGCCGGCCGGGTCGACCATTGGCGGATTGGCGGGGGCTCGTTCGTGCAGCAGGTGATCGGCGGCGCCGTGCTCAACAACGACGTCTTTCCAACCCGATCGGGTTGGCAGCCGTCAGGCCGCGCAGCCATCGGCTGGCATGGTGAACACGGCATCGGGGTCCGCGGCGCGCTGTGCAGCGGTTGGCGATTGCCGACCCTGAATGAGCTTTATCGGCCGTTCAGGGTTGGCAGCGACGCCACCGCCGCCAACGCAGCGCTCCAGCCGGAAACGAGCGCCGGCGGCGAGGTTGGCGCCGATTTCCAACTCGGTCCGGCGGGGTCGGCTGCAGTCACCTTGTTCTCGCAGCGGCTCAACCACGCCATCGCCAATGTCGCATTGGCGCAAGGGCCGGGCATATTCCCCGGTGTCGGCTTTGTCGGCGCCGGCGGAACCTACCGGATGCGCGAGAATGTCGACGCCGTGGATTCAAAGGGCGTCGAGCTGGACCTGCGCGGATCGCACGGGTCAGTTAATTGGTCGCTGTCCTACGCCATCACCGATGCGCGCGTGCGAGCTTCGGGCACTTCCGCCGCGCTGGACGGTCGGCGACCGGCCCAGTTGCCCAGGCATAGCGGATCAGCAACATTGGGCTGGGCGCCGGCCAAGCGCCTCAACCTGTCCCTTACCGGGCGATACGTGTCGAGCCAGTTTGACGGCGATGTCGAAGATCGCCGGCTGCATGGCACGGCGACGTTCGATGCCGCGGCAAGCATTCCATTGACCGGCCAATTGGCGCTCGATCTGAGGGCCGAGAATATGTTCGATGCGCGGGTCGAAGCGGCCCGCAGCGCAACCGATATTGTCGAGCGGGCGATTCCCCGAACGCTGTGGATCGGCCTCAAATTCGCGCGCGCTCCGGTGGCATCTTCGAACCATTCTCGATGACGACAAGTCCCTAAGCTTCGGGCTCGCCGATCGCTGGGTGATACTTGGGTTTTCGCTTCTCGAGGAAACTGGCGACGCCTTCGCGTCCCTCGGGCGTGGCAGCGCTGGCCGCGATGGTTTGGGCTTCGAGGGCCAGGTGGTCGGCGAGGCTTCGCGCCAGGCTGGTCGATAGCAAGTGCCGCGCCTTGCCGAGCGCGGCGACGGCGCTGGCGCTCAGCAGTTCGGCCATTTCCGCGCCGGCTTGCGCGAGCTGATCGTCATCGACTGCGCGCGTGATGAGTCCGATGCGCTCAGCCTCCTCGGCACCGACGCGGCGGTTGGTCAGGACCATTTCCTCGGCCCGGCGAAGGCCGATCAGGCGCGGCAGCAGCCAGCTCGTGCCCCCGTCCGGAGTTAGGCCAATGGCGGTGTAAGCGGAGGTGAAGTGGGCCGAGCGCGCGGCGAGGACGATGTCGCCGAGCAAGGCGAGACCGAGCCCGGCGCCGGCGGCGGGGCCGTTGACCAAGGTGACGATCGGCTTGGGCAAGGCGGCGAATGCTTCGATCGCCGGGTGGAGCCGCGAGGTGATGGCGTTGATCGCTTCGGCGGGTGAAGCGCCGGCAGTGAACGCGCGTATGTCGCCGCCGCCGCAGAATAAAGCGCCGGCGCCGGTCATGACCACCACCCGCACCGATGGGTCACTGGCGCAGTCCGTCACCGCCGCGCCAAGCGCCTCGGCCAGTGCGGCATTGATGGTGTTGCCCGCTTCCGGACGATTGAGGGTCAGCCAAGTTGCGGCGCCGCGCCGCTCGACCTGCAGAGGTTGGTTCACGCGATTTCCTCCCGCTCGCGCTGGACGTGCGCGATTGGCTTGGCCAAGCTCGAAGCATGACCAACACTGATCTTGCCGCGCGCATCGACCGGCTGGAAGCCGAAAGTGCGATCCGCGCGCTCGCCGCGCGCTATTGCTTCGCGATCGATAACCATGATCTCGACGCCGTCGCTGATCTGTTCACCGCCGACGCGCTCGTCTTCTCGCGCGACGGGGTGATGGACGCGCGCGGCCGCGACGCGGTCATCGCGCAATATCAGCAGCGCTTTGCGGTGCTCGGCCCATCGAACCATGTCAGCCACGATCACTGGATCCGCTTCGGCGACGATCCCGATCGCGCTGAAGGCCTGTTGTCGGCCCATGCCGAATTGTGGCGCAATGAAACGACGATGGTGACCGCGCTGCGCTATGACGATGTCTATCGGCGGGAACAGGGCGTGTGGCGTTTCGCCGAGCGCGCGCTGGCGTTCCTATATTATGTGCCGCTGGCCGATTACCCGGAGATTCTTGGACGACGCGACCGGATGCGGGCCTATGACCAGCCGGCCGAGGCCGACTATCCCGAACAGCTGCCGAGCTGGAAAGACTATCGCGCGTGATCCGCCCGCCGCGGAAATTTGAAGACCTCGAGGTTGGCGAGACCCGCGTGTCGGGACCGCGCAAGGTTTCGGGCGCGGAAATGGTTGCCTTTGCCCGGGCGTACGATCCGCAGTGGTTCCATGCCGACCCCGAGGCCGCTCGCGAATCGGCGTTCGGCGAAGTCGTCGCCAGCGGCGTGTTTGTGTTGGCGGTGTGGCGCCAGCTCGACCACGGCATGAACGGCGACATCGATTTTGTGTGCGGAATCGGGTTCGATGACTTCCGCCTCGAGAACGCGCTGCGCCCGGACGATATTGTCATTGCCGATTCGCAGATCGTCGAGCTGATCCCGTCGCGCAGCCGCGACGACCGCGGCACCGCGATCACCCAATACCGGCTGGTCAACCAGAATGGCGCGACGGTGCTGCGCTTCAAGTCGATCAACCTCGTCCACCGCCGCGCTCCGCCAGGCTGATCGCCAGCGCCTGCGCGTGGATCCGCGCCGTTGCCATCGCCTGGTCGACGATTCGCGCGGCGCCGAAGGTTGGTGCAGCGCGGATTTCGTGGATTTCGGACAGGCCGAAATAAACCCGCAGACATTGCGCGACATGGGCGAGCTGGAAATCGAGCGCGGCGAGCGGCGATTCGGGGCGGATGTCGAGCGCGCCGGCGCCGATCAGGACCGCAATTTTGTCAGTGCCGTGCGCGTCGATCCCGCCCGAGGAATCATTGGTGAAAGCCATGGTCGGCTGGATCACCAGGTCGAGATAATGTTTGAGCCGGTAGGGCACGCCCAAATTCCACATCGGGGTTGAAAACAGCCACAGATCGAAACTGAGCAAATGGTCAACCCGCGTGCGCAACTCCGCCCATTGCGCTTCGAAGCCTGGCTCCACCGGCTGACCGTTGATCAGCCGGTAGCGGCTTTCGAGCATGGCGCCGTCGAGATCGGGCAGGGCAGTCGACCACAAGTCGAGCTCGGTGACCTCGGCGCTGGTCAGATGATCGAGGAAATGGCCGGCCAGCGCGCGTGAGCGCGACCGTTCCCCGCGTGGGCTGCCAATGATGTGGAGGACGCGCATCAGCTGTCGCCGAAATCGACGAGTATGGCGTCGCCGTCGATTTTGACCGGCCAGGTCGGCAGCGGTTGATCGGTCAGAGTTCCCGCCGGACGGCCGTCGCGCAAATCGAAACGCACGCCGTGCAGCGGGCAAAACAGGTAGAATGCTTTCATCTTGCCGCCTTCGAGCAATTGCTGCTGGTGGGTGCAGATCGCGCCGACCGCGAACAGGCCCATCGGCGCCCGTGCGATCAGCAATTGGCGGCCGGCGATGTCGAACGCCTTGCTGGTGCCATCGGGCACATCGGACACAGCGGCGACCCGTTCAAAGGCCATCAACGTCTCTGGTCGAACCGCCGGCCGAGCATGGCGCCGGCGATATTGACCTTTTGAATGTCGATCGCGCCGCCGGCGATGCCCCAGCCCCAGCTGTCGCGCAGCCGGCGCTCGATCTGAAACTCCTTGGAATAGCCGTAAGCGCCCATCAGCTGCAGCGCATCGCCGGTCACTTCGCGCGCAATGCCATTGGCGAAGCATTTGCCAATCGAGCTGTCGAGAACGCTCGGCAGACCATCCTCGGCGTTGACCGCCGCGCGCCAGATCAAAAGGCGCGCCGCGTCGACCTTCATCTGCATCTCGGCGAGTTTGAGCTGGACCGCCTGGAACTCGACCAGCGCCTTGCCGAATTGCTTGCGCTCCTGAACGTAGGCGATGACATCCTCGAGCGCGCCCGACGCCTGACCAAGCGCCATCGTCGCATTGCCGCAGCGCTCCAGGTCGAACGCCTCCATTAGCCGTTTGAAGCCGCCGGCGGGAACGATGATATTGCCCGCCGGTACTTCGCAATCGTCGAAGTTGAGGTCGGCCGACGGAATGCCGCGGAAGCCCATCAGATTCTCGTTGGGGCCGAAGCTCAGGCCCGGCGCATCGCGATTGACCAGCACTGCACCAATGCCCTTGGCGCCGGGGTCGTCGCTCAGCCGGCAATAGACGACATAGGCATCGGCATGGCCACCGCCCGAGCACCAGCGCTTGGTGCCGTTGAGCACCACGGTCCCACCGCGCACTTGCCCGCGGGTCTTGAGGTCGGTCAGCGCGCTGCCTGCTTCGGGTTCCGACATCGCGACCGCGACGATCATCTCCCCCGCGCACACCTGGGGCACGATCTGGAACTTCAATTCGTCGCTTGCGAAATGCTCGATTGCGCGCACAGGACCGACCATCGATTCGAAAATCGGGAAGGCCACCGCGCTGGAAATCTTGGCAAATTCCTCGAGCACGATCAGGGCTTCAAGGTTGCCCAGTCCCAATCCGCCAAGCGCCTGCGGAACGTTGATACCGAGAAAGCCCATGGCCGCATAGCGTTTGACCAGCGCGCGGGTTGGCGGCGCATTGTCGCGCTCAAGTTGCTCGGCGATTTCCGGCAGCTCGGTTCGGGCAAAGCTCCGCGCCGCGTCCTGCAGCACACGCTGGTCGTCAGTCAGCCGGAAATCCATTATACCTCCGTGCGCGGCTCTAACCGTTGTGCACTGGCCGCCATAAAAAAGTCAAACATGATTGTTTTTTTCGCTAGGCGCATTAAGACCGTTGCGCACTGGAAGGAAGGGGCGCGCAAGTGGATTCCGCGACAATCGAGCGCATTCGCGAAGGCATGGTCTACGAAGCCGGTCGCAAAGGTCCGCCCGAAGACTTTCCGCGCATGCCCGACGTTCCCGCCGGACGGTATGTCGACCCCGCTTTTCTCGCGCTCGAGGACGAACGGTTGTGGAAGCGCAGTTGGCTCTACGCCGGACACATGGACCAATTGCCCGAGCCCGGCAGCTGGTTCCTGACCCGCAACACCGGATCGCCGATCATCGTCGTGCGCGACCTCGATGACCAGGTCCGGGCCTATTACAACACCTGCCGCCACCGCGGTGGTCCGCTGGTCAAGGAAGACGCCGGCAGTGGACGCGGTTTTGTGTGCGGCTATCACGGCTGGAGCTACACGCTCGACGGGCGGCTGGTGGCGGTCCGCGACAAGCGCGATTTCGTCGATATCGACTTCGCCTGCCACTCGCTGATTTCGGTTGCGTGCGACCGGCTTGGCAGGTGGATATTCGTCAATCAGGATGAGGATCAACCGGTACCGCTGCTGGACGCGCTCGGACCAGTCGCCGGCGAGCTCGAGCAATTTCAGCCCGACAATCTGACCTTGGTCGATTCGCGCGGCTACGACGTCGCCTGCAACATCAAGGTGCTGCTCGACGCATTCCTCGAAGTCTATCATCTGAAGTCGATCCACCAGGATACGGTCGACCGCTTCCTCGACCATCGCGGGACGACGATCACGCTATGGCCCGGCGGCCATTCGCGGATGACGACCCCCAACCGGCGGTCCGGCTGGGTCGATCCGGGCACGCTTGGCATGCCCGATATTCCGACCGTCACCGAAATTCCGCGGGACAGCAACGTCAGCTATTTCATCTTCCCCAACATCGTCATGCCGCCATCAGCGACCGGCATGCCAATGCTGGTGTTCTGGCCGACCGGCCCCAACCGGATGCGCATCGACTGTCACTGGTTCAGCCCGCCATACGGGCCGGACGGGCGCAGCCCGCTGTGGGACAAGCGCATCGCCAATTTCGAACGTATCCTCGACGAGGATCTGCAGTTCGCGCCGCAAATCCAGGAATCGCTCGAGAGCCCCGGTTTCAAGGGCATCACGCTGTGTTACCAGGAGCGCCGCATCTACCATTATCATGAGGAGGCCGACCGCCAGATCGGCCCCAATCGGATTGCCGCGGACCTGTGCGTCGAACCCGTGCTCGAGAATTGGGTGGACCGCGGGTGAACAAGGAAAATTTCGTACCCAAGTCCGACACCGCGGAGCCGGCGCCGTTCGGGATGAGCGATGCCGAGCTGGCCGCTCGGCCGACAATCTACCGGCCCGATTTGCTCGAGGGCAAAAGCTGGCTGGTCTCGGGCGGCGGGTCGGGCATCGGCAAGGCGATTGCTATCCTCGCCGCGCGGCTCGGCGCGGACGTCACGATCTGCGGCCGAACCGCGGATAAACTGAACGCCACACGCGACGCGATCGAGCAAGCGACCGGCCGCAAGATCGACGTCTGCGCGATGTCGATCCGCAAGCCGGAAGCGGTCGAAGCCCTGCTCGACGACATTTTCGAACGGCGCGGGCAGATCGACATGCTGGTCAACAATGCCGGCGGTCAATTCCCCCAGGACGCGATCGACTTTTCGCGCAAGGGCTGGCTGGCGGTGGTCGACCTCAACCTCAACGGCACGTGGTGGATGATGCAGGAGGCCGCGCGCCGCTGGCGCGATCGCGGGCAGCCCGGCAACATCGTCAATATCGTCGCCAACGTCGAGCGCGGCATGCCTCAGGCGGCGCATACCTGCGCGGCACGCGCGGGCGTGATCTATCTGTCGAAGACGGTCGCGACCGAGTGGGCGCCGTTCCAGATCCGCGTCAATTGCATCGCTCCGGGAACAATCGAAACCGAAGGCTTTGCGGTCTATCCGCCGCACGCGCTCGAGCGGTTCCAGGATGCCAATCCGATGAAACGGCTAGGCGACGCATGGGACATCGCCGAGGCCGCCGCCTACCTCGGCTCGGATGCCGCGGGATTCATTACTGGCGAAGTGCTGACGATCGACGGCGGCATGGCGCAATGGGGCGTGGTGTGGCCGGGCGGCATGCCCGAATATTTCAACGTCCCTGGCGGCGCTTGAGGAGAACATCATGTCCGACACCGCGCTCAGCCGAATCCCGCGCGACCAGCTCGACCCCCAGTGGCAGGGGGCGTGGGACATGCTCAACGGGTTGACCGGCGAGCCGACCTTCATCGAGGCGATGGCCAGCGCGCCCGAACTGCTCAATTTCGCGATGGTCGAATTCTACCAGAAGATCTTTTTCGGCGGGCGCGTCGAACAGAAATACAAGCAATTGGTCCGGCTTCGCCTGAGCCTCGCGCACGGCTGCCGCAGCTGCAATCTGCAAAACCGCGTCGGCGCGCGCGAGGCGGGCTATGACGATGTCCAGATCGCCTCCATCGAGGGTGATCGCACTGGCTTCACCGACGCCGAGCGGGCGGTGCTCGACTTCGCCGACGAGATGATCCTGACCAACCCCGGTGGACGGCTCGACGAGGCGCTCCACCGGCGCCTGCGCGCGCATTTCAACGATGCGCAGATCTGCGAGCTTGGCGTGGTTGCCGGGTTCATTGGCGGAATGGCCAAGATGGCGTTCGTGCTCGACCTGGTCGAGAAGGAGCCGAGCTGTCCGTTCGCTCCTGCCGCCGCCGCCGCCGCCGCCTAGCGGGCTGCAAACACCAGCAGGACGTTGCCGGGCATGTGGTAATAAAGCCCGTAGCCCGAATTGACCGCGACATAGCCGTCGCCAATTGCCGCGCCGGGTCCGCTCATGCCGCCGCCATGCCCCTCGGCGCCGGTGATGGTCTTGACCGGCCGAGTGGTGTCGACCGCCCACAGGACCTTGCCGGTAACCGAGTCATAGGCGCGGAACTGACCGTCGAGGTGGCCGGCAAAGACCACGCCGGGGATCGCCGTCACCGCCGATGAAATGCCGGGGTCGCAGAACGGTTTGCCCGCGCAATTGTCGGGCGCCTTATTGCTCCACAGCACCCGGCCGCTCCTGGCGTCGAGCGCGTGAAGACCGGCGCCGCTGATGCGCGCGTCATATTTCCGGCCGTCCTTGGTGTCGGCCATGTCGTTGATCGGCACGAACACCCGCAGGCCCTCGGCGGCCATGCCGAAGTGAACCCCGCCCTGCGTGCCGCCATGGCCCAGGCGGCGCTGCCACAGCAGTTTGCCACTGTCGGGATCGATACCGAAGACCACGCCCGATTTCTGGCCGGCGACGATGATATCGCGCCCGCCGCCGATCGGGATCAACAGCGGCGAAGCGGCGACGTCGAGATCGGGGCCTTTTTCCTTCGGGCAATTTTCATTGGCCATCATGCAGCCGACGTTCCACGCATCGCCGCGGGTCAGTTGCGCGGTCCACTTGCGCTTGCCGGTGGCCGCGTGGACCGCGATCACCGCATCGCTGTTGGCGTCGGCCGGGCTCGAATAATTTTCGCCGCTGCCGAAATAGAGCAGGCCGCGCTTGGCATCATAGGTCGGCGCATTCCACACCGGCGCGCCGGATGGCCCGAGGATGCTGGTGCCAGTGCTGGTCTTGCCCTGCGACCGCGGCGGTTCGGTCACCGTGAAAGCGCGCCATTTCTCGCTGCCGTCGGCGAGGTTGAGGGCGATGACCTTGCCGCGGAAGGTGCAGCAGGCATATTTCGGGTCGGCGGCGGACGTCACCTCGAGCGACGAGACCGGCACGAACAGCATGCCCGCGGCCAAAGTCGGCGTTCCGGTGATCGTCGCATTGGGATGATCGTCGACCTTGCGCTTCCACAGCAACCGGCCGGTCATCGCGTCGAGCGCGTAAGCGCGGCCGAGGATATCGCCGAAATAGAGCCGCTTGCTGGCGGGGTCGGCGACGATCGCGGTGCGGACTTCGGCCGACACGCGCGAGCTCCAGCGCAGGCAGCCGGTGGCCAGATCGAACGCGTAAAGCGTGCCGTCGTGGCCGCCGACGAATAATGTCCCCCAGCCGATCGCTGGTTGCGACCGGGCGCGGATCGCGCCGGGGTAGGCGAACGCCCATTTGAGCTTGAGGCGCGGGACATCGGCCTTGGCCAGTCCAGCCACGCTAGCCGGCACAAAGCGGCGATTGTCGTGACCCCAACCGACCAGCGCCGGCGGCTGGTTGCCGGCGAGCTGCGCCGATGGGCAGCGCGCGGACGGCGCCGGAGCCTTGTAATCGGCCAGGCTGATGCGCGACAGATATTCGGCGATCTGGACCCGCTGCTGCGGACTGAGCGCCGCCGCCTGGCGCGCCATGACGCCGCCGTTGAGCGCCGCCAGCACCGCATCGGGGGACATCATTTCGAGCCACACCTGCTGCGGCGCCTTGGGCACCGCGCCATTGTGGCAACCGGCGCAATTGGTCTCGAACAGATCCTTGCCGGGATGATGTTCGACGTCGATCGGCTTGCCCGCGCGCGACTGGAACTCGTCGGTCGACTGGACCAGCTCACCGGCCTGGTTGCTGTCTTCGTGACCGCCCTGGCAAGCGCCTAGCCCGATCGTCAGCCCAATCGCCAACGTGGAAATCGAAAGGCGCTGCCGGAGCCTCACATTATTTGCCGACGTGGAGGCCCGCCTGGACTCCGAAGAAGCGCGGCGGCCCGTATTGGCTGTTGAGCCACAGTCCCGCCACGTTCTGCGACGCGGTGCGATAGCGCTCGTCGGTCAAATTCTGGCCAATCAGCCGCACATAGTAGCGGTCCTCGACATCAGCGAACGTGATCGATGCGTCGACCAGCGTGCGGGCGTTGAGAAACGTGTTGCCCAACGGATCGGTGATCGACTGGGTGAACAGGTTGCGGCTTTGATAGGCGATGCTGCCGTCGAAGGTCACTTTGAACGCGCCCAGCGGCACGGCGTAATTCCCGGCCAGGGTCCACTGCCACTTGGGCGCGCGATCGAGCGGTGAAGTGGACAGATCGTAACCGGCATTGGGCGCGGAATATTTATCGTATTTGGCATCCTGGTAGCCGAGGATCGCACGCATCGTCAGGTTGGACACCGGCTTGGCGGTGAGTTCGGCCTCAATGCCTTTGACCGTGGCCGATGCGGCGTTGACGAAGATCGTCACCTGGTTGGGCTGGCCGTTGACCACCAGCGGGACGTTGAGCTGCTTCTGAAGGTCGGCATATTTCACATAGAAGCCGGTCAGATTGGCGCGCAGGTGATGGTCGAGAAGGTCGGATTTGATCCCGGCTTCATAGCTGCTCGCGGTTTCCGGCTTGGTTGCGCGCGCTGCTTCACGAAACGCGTCGAGATCCGCCCCGAACGCCGCAAACCCGCCGATCTGATCGTTGAAGCCGCCGCCCTTGTAGCCGGTGGCGTGGGTCGCATAGACGAAGATATCGTCGGTCGCCTGATAGCCCAGGCTGAGGCGGTAGGTTAGTTTCTTGGACTTGTCCTTGAGCGTGATCACGCCGACCGGATAATTATAAACGCTGGCATCGAGCGGCTCGTCGAGCGAGATGCCGAGATCGAAGCCGCCTTCCAGGGTTGGAATGAAGGTCTGCTGACGTCCCTTCCAAACTTTGTCGTCCCACGTCTGGCGTACGCCGGCGGTCAGGGTCAGGCGGTCGGTGAACTTGTAATTGCCCTCGGCAAACACGGCGGAGGATTTGGCCTTCTGGGCGTTGCACAGGATGTACGGGGTATCGTTCCAGCTGCCGAACGGCAGCGGTCCGGAAGCGAGATCGAGGAAGCCGAGCAGCTGCGACACGCAAAAATCGACGGTGTCATGCTGGTAAAAGGCGCCGGCGACGAAATCGAACGGCCCGCCGAGATTGCTGGCGAAGCGCAGTTCCTGCTGGAAGGTCTTGCGATCGTCGTCGCGTGAGGCGTCGAACACCGACAACCGGTCCCCGTCGGCCGCGACCGCGGTCACGCCGGCATAGGAATTGGGCAGGCGCGAAGTCTGCTTGCGCCAGCCGGTGACCGAGGTCAGCGTGCCGATGTTAAAGTTGTAGTCGAGGTTGGCGTAGAGCCCGTCGACATTGATCCGCTGCTTGTTGCGCTGGAAAGTATCGTTGCGCAGCGTAACCCCGGCATTGTCGAGCGGGTCGTTGCTGCGGTTGGGCGCCTTGATTCCGAGCAGGTCGGTGAGGAACGGAACGGTCCCGGTATAGAGTTCGTTCTCGTTGACCGACGGCACGGTGCCGGACCGGTCGCGCAGGATCTCGTACTGGAACAGCGCCTTGAGGTTGGCAGTCGGCTGGACGAGCAGCTTGACCCGCGCATTGACCACGTCCTTGCCACCGATGTGCCCGTCATTGAGGCAGCCCGAGACGCCGTCGAATTTCGACGGGAAATGCTCGTTGGCCGGAGTATCAGGGTCGTCGACGGTGAAATTGTTGACCGGTCCGTAACAGGCCCCGTTCTTGTAATAGCCATCGCTCTTTTCATAACCGCCGACGATCCGCAGCGCGGCAATTTGGCCGATCGGGACATTGACCGCGGCCTTGGCTGAGCGGGTGTTGAAACTGCCGTAACTGACTTCGCCGTCAGCGAACAATCTGTCGAGCTCCGGCCGCTTGGTGCGGACGGTGACCGCGCCGCCCGACGAGTTCTTGCCGAACAGCGTCCCCTGCGGCCCGCGCAGCACTTCGACCTGCGACACATCGAACGTGTCGAGCAATTGGGTTTGCACCGATGGCATGACGAAGTCGTCGACCAGCACCACCACCGGTGGCTCGAAATAGACGATGATGTTGTTCTGGCCGACACCGCGCATGGCGAAGCTGGCGGCGTTGAACCCGGTAATGGTTTCAGCCGAGAAATTGGGCACGTAGAGCGCGAGATCGCCAATATTGTCGGGGCTCGCCTGGTTGATCAGATTTTGGTCGACGACCGACACCGCGATCGGCGTTCGTTGCAGCTTGGTCTCGCGGCGAGTCGCGGTGATCACGATGTCCCCGATGCCCTCGGCGGGCTCGGCCACTGCCTGGGTGTCGCTGGGCAGAGCCGGCTCGGCTGGCGCTTCGCTGACCGTTGCGGCTGGCTGCGCCGAATCCACCTGCTCGGGGGCCTCCGGAGACGCGGTTTGCGCGATTGCCGGCGAAGCCAAGGCTGACAGCATCGCAAACGTGGCAACGGTCCCAAGTAGATGATCGCAGCGCATCGAAATTCCCCCTTGTTGCTCGGCCGGCGCAAGCGCGCTCACGCGCGATCACGTCCCCCGGCCTTCTCTCCGCTGCATTTGCTGACACAGCAGCGAATAACAATCAATCATGTTTGTTTTTTATTTGGTAGGGCTGGCTGCCTTGCCGCGCCGAAATGCGCTAAGAAAAACCAATCAAATGCGCCAGCTGCACCGCTCTGCGGGCCGGTTTGATGGGGAGCTATTGAAAAACAGTCATGATTGTTTTTTAAGGCTCGTTCGCACGCACACCGAGGAACGACTCGCCATGGGTTATGATTTTAACGGCTGGGACATTCACGTTGGCCCGCCGCATCCGTTCAATGAGCGTGCGCCGACGATCGACAACGGCACTGGGCGGTCGACCCCGCAGCGCTATTTCGACCCCGGCTTCATGCGCGCCGAGTGGGACCAGCTGTGGACCCGCACCTGGCTGCTGGCGGCGGTCGAATCCGATCTTCGCGAGCCGGGCGATTTCGTGAAATTCGACATCGGCGACGAAAGCTTCATTGTCGTTCGCGACAAGGATGGCGGACTGCGCGCGCATTATAACGTATGCCCGCACCGCGGCAGCCAGGTGGTGCTGACCGACTTCGGCTCGATCAATCAATTCACCTGCCCCTTTCACAGCTGGCAATTCGGGCTCGACGGCCACAATATCAAGATCACCGACGAAGACACTTTCAACCCCGACGTGCTGTGCCATGGCACGGACATGACCAGCGTCCGCTGCGAAGCCGCGGCGGGCCTGGTGTTCATCACCATGAACCCGGATGCACCGCCGCTGCGCGATTTCCTCGGTCCGGTCGCCGACCAGCTTGAGCTATATGACATCGGTGCAATGAACGTCATTCACCACAAGCAGAGCGGGTGGGGCGCCAATTGGAAGGGCGGCGTCGACGCTTTCTATGAGATCTACCACCTGCACTCGGTGCACCCGCAAACCCAAGCGGTGATGGATGACCGCACGCAGATCGATCTCTATCCCAATGGCATGAGCCGCCAGTTCGTGCCCTTTGCTCAGCCCAGCCCGCGCTTCCCCGACCAGCTCGGGGTCAACGCCGGGATCAAGATGATGCTGTCCGATGCGGGCATCGATCCCGACAGTTATGGCGGCACCGCTCAGGAAAGCCGCGCGGCGATCCAGTCGGCCAAGCGTGACCGCGCCAAGAAGCATGGGCTCGATTATGACAAGTTCAGCGACACTCAGCTGAGCGATTCAACGATCTACGGCATCTTCCCCAACGTCCAGATCGGCTGCCATCCGGAAGCCCTGTTCATCCACCGCTTCCTGCCCCACCCGACCGACCCCGAGCAGTTCACATACGACAACATCATCAGCTTTGCCCACGTCGACGCGCCCGGGTACCGGCCGCCTGCATGGATGGGGGTCGGAGATGACGTCGACACCACCGGCATGCTGCGGCCCGACGTCACGCGGGTGCCGCTCGGCGTGCCGCCGGAACTGGGCGAAGTGCTCGATCAGGATTCGGAGCTTCTGCCGATCGTCCAGAAAGGCGCTCGCTCGCGCGGTTTCCGCGGGCCCTTGTGGAGTTATCAGGAAGGGCGCCTGCGCCATTTTCACAGCGAGCTCGACCGCTACATCGCTGGGGAGAAATAATGGCCTACAGCTTCCTTTCCCGCTTTCGCATCAAGCCCGAGCGTGACGCCGAGTTCGTCGATCTGATCGCCGAGATGGAAGGCCATGCCGCGGTCGAGGCCGACACGCTCGCTTACAAATTCTACCGGCTCGACCAGGACGGCGGTTACGCGGTGTTCGAAAGCTTCGCCAACGAAGCGGCCGACAAAGCGCATCAGGCCAATCCCGCCAGCGCCCCGGTGATCGCCAAGATGATCGACATCATCGACGGCGGCTATGAACGCGAGATGCTCTACGATGTGACCCAAACATGAGCGAGCCAGACGTCAGCGATAGCGTCAGCACGCTTGGCGCGATGCTGCGCAAAAGCGCGGCCGACTATGCGAACAATGATGCCCTGGTCTTTCCCGACGGGCGCGAGACGCATGGCGAACTCAACGCCGCCGCCCGAAGCTGGGCCAAGGCCCTGGTCGCATTGGGTGTACAGCCGGGCGACAATGTCGGGATCCTGCTGACCACGCGGCCGGACTTTGTCGCGATCCTGTTCGGGATTGCGATGGCCGGCGCGGTCGCGGTGCCGGTCAACGCCCGCTACCAGCCGGGCGAACTCGCTTATCTGGTCAAGGATGCCGACCTGGTGGTGATGGTGACCACCGGCAAGACCGCCGACAATCTCGATTTCGCCGACCGCCTGCTGACCGCGCTGCCGTCGCTTGGACAGGCCGGCGACGCGCTGCACCTCGCGCTGCCCGAAGCGCCCAAGCTGCGCCAGATCATCTGCGTCGATGAGCCGTGCCCGGTCGGGCTTATCGGCAAGGCGCAGGCGATCGCCGGCGGCGCCGCGATCGACGATTCCGAAATCGACCGCCGGATCGACGCCACCGACCCGCAATCGATCGCGCTGATCCTCTACACTTCAGGCACCACCGCCCGCCCCAAAGGTTGCATGATCCGCCACCGCGGGATCGTCGGCAACAGCCGCAATCTCGGTCGCCGCTACAAGATGCAGCCGGGCGATCGGTTCTGGTCGCCGCTGCCGATTTTCCACATCGCCGGGATCCTGCCGATGGTCGCCGTGCTCGACCTCGGCGGGAGTTATCTGACGATCCCCAATTTCGACGCCGGGGTGGCGCTCGACATGCTGGCGAGCGAGCAGGCGACCCACGCTTATCCGTGCTTCGTGACGATCATGCAGGATCTGATCGAGCATCCCAAGTTCGCCACCACCGATCTTACCAGCGTGCGGCTGATGAACAGCAATTTCGCGGTCCAGCCGGACTGGATCCGCGAGAAGATGAAAGAGGCGATGCCGCATACCATTCAGGTCGGTACCTATGGCCTGACCGAGGGGTCCGGAACGATCTGCACCAGCCATCCCGATGACAGTTACGAATTACGCACCGGCCGGCTTGGAGTCCCGCTCGACGATTGGGACGTGAAAATCGTCGATATCGAAACCAACACGCCGTGCGGCACAGGCGAGAAAGGCGAGATCGTCGCGCGCGGCCCCAACATGCTCGCCGGCTATTACAACTCGCCCGACAAGGATGCCGAGAGCATCCGCGACGGCTGGCTGCACACCGGAGATATCGGCAGCTTCGATGAGCACGGCCACATCATGTTCCATGGCCGCACCAAGGACATGATGAAGGTCGGCGGTGAGAATGTTGCGGCGGCGGAGATCGAAGCGGTGCTGCAATCGCATCCGGCGGTGAAATTGGCGCAGGTGGTTGGCCTGCCCGACGTGCGCTATGTCGAAGTCCCGGCGGCGTTCGTCGAGCTGGCCGAAGGCGCGGCGGCGACCGAGGCCGAGCTGATCGCCCATTGCCATGGCAAATTGGCGCGCTTCAAGCTTCCGCGCCATGTGCGCTTCGTCACCAGCTGGCCGATGTCGACCAGCAAGATACAGAAATTCCGGCTGCGCGATCAACTGGCCGAAGAATTGAGCCAGGGAGCCGGCGCATGAGTGAAGCCAGGTCGTTCATTGCCAAGCTCGTGACCAAGCCCGAAAAGCGCGACGAGTTCGTTCGGCTTCAAACCGAATTGAAGGGCCTGGTGTTCGAGCAGGAACCCGACGCGTTGGTCTACGAACTGCTCCAGTCCGACGAAAATCCCGACGAATTCTATTGTGTCGCGACGTTCAAGGACGCCGCCGCGTTCGATCATCATATGGGCATCGATTTTCACGACCGCTTGGTGCCGCCGATCCTCGCTTGCCTGGCAAGCGATATGGAACTCGGCTTCTACAAGTCGCTGAGTTAGGCCATTTCGCGCCAGGGTTCGCGCCCGTCCCATTCCTCGGCGGCCCGGCGCACGGCGCCGAAAAAGCTGTGCATGTCGGGCGCGCCGGGCAGCACTTCGACCATGAAACCGCCAGCTGCGCTTGTGTCGACGTAGGTGAAGTCGATCGCGCCGAACCGTCCGCTCGATGCGGTCGGAAAGCCGAGCGCATTGTAGCGCGCGGTTTCGGCGAACACGTCGGGGACGATCACCGCGACGTGGTGGAAGGCGATCCCGCCGGGCGGGCCATCGGGGAATGAATCGCGATAGACCGAGGGCGTTTGATCATGCTGCTGGACGAGCTCGATCTGGACGTCGCCGGCCTGGGCCAGGCACAGGCTGAAATCGGTCCGCTGGGGCTGGCCGCGATGGCGCGGATCATCGAGCTTGATGTGCCGGATCATCAGGAACGGGCCGACTTGCATCGCCCGCGACAGGCGCTCCGCCGCGGCCTCGAGCTCGTCGACCACCCAGGCCATCTGGACCACGCTGGCGCCGGGCAGGATCATAGCCGCTCCGGCTGCTCGATCAGCGCGGCGAGTGCGGCAAGGAACCGGGCGCCGTCGGCGCCGTCGATCGCGCGATGGTCGCAGCTCAGCGACAAATGCAGGACCGGCACGATGCGGAGTGCGCCATCGTCGTCGATCGGCTCGGGCCGCGCTGCGCCGACCGCCAGGATCGCGCCCTGCGGCGGGTTGATGATCGCGTCGAACTGCTCGATCCCGAACGGACCAAGGTTGCTGATCGAAAAGCTGCCGCCGTCGATTTCCTCTTGCTTGAGCTTCGACCCTCGCGCCCGGTTGGCGAGATCGGCGGTGGCGGCCGCGATCTGCTCGAGCGACAGGGTTTCGGCTGCTCGAAGGATCGGCGTCAGCAACCCTCTGTCGGTCGCCACGGCAATCGCGATATCGGCATTGGGCAGGCGATGGATGTCGGTTCCGTGGACCTGGATGTTGACTGCCGGCACCTTGCGCAGGGCGAGCGCGGCGGCGCGCACCAGATAATCGTTGACGCTGGCGACTTTCCCCGCGGCATTGCGCGCGGCAAGCAGTCGATCGGCGCGGACCCGCCGGCGCAGATAGAAATGCGGGATGGTCTGCTTGGCCTCGGTCAGCCGCCGCGCAATCGCCTTGCGCATCGCCGACATCGCAATGATCTCGATCTCGCCGCTTTGGACGGCGCCGCCGGCGGCGGCGAGCACGTCTTCCCGGCAGATCCGGCCGCGCGGACCAGTGCCCGACAATCCGCCGAGATCGACCCCGTGGCGCGCCGCCAGCCGCCGCGCCATCGGCGAAGCGAAGTGCCCCGTCTGCGGAGTGGCGGGGTAGGCGCCCTTGAGCTTTGGCATGGCCGCCGGGCGCAGGGCTTGTTCGACATCCTGCAACATGATCCGGCCGCCCCGACCACTTCCGGCCAGCGTCGCGACATCGAACTTGGCTTCCTCGGCGCGCGCGCGCGCCGCGGGGCTGATCGCCAGGGATTCGGGAACGACTGGAGTCGGCATCGGCGCCGGCTCGGGCGGCACTGCGGTTTCCGCTGCGGCTTCGGCGATCATGTCTTCGGTATCGGCCGCCGCCAGCCCTGAATTGGCCGGCCGGAATGCCGCGACGAACGCGTCCACCTCAGCCGCCGGTTCATCGTCGCCATAGACCGCGAGCAGTGCCCCGACCGGCAGGGTCTCGCCCTGCTGGGCGAGGATGCGAACGAACTTGCCGTCGGCCTCGGCTTCGACTTCGTTGGTGATCTTGTCGGTTTCGATCAGCGCCAGCACCTGGCCGCGTGCGAAGGGCGAGCCTTCCGCGGCCATCCATTCGCCGATCATGCCCTCGGACATTTCGATGCCCCATTTGGGCATGGTGAAGGCCTTGAGGGGCATCGCTAGCTCCGGAAGGCGAGCGCCTTGCGCACCGCCTCCTCGATCTTGCCGGGTGACGGCAGCCACGCGCGTTCGAGCTCGCGCGCGAACGGAATTGGCGTGTGCGGCGCGGTGACCATCTCGGGCGGCGCCTTCAATGCGCCAAACGCCTTGTGCGCGACCAGAGCGGCGATGTCGGTGGCCAGGCTGCAGCGCGGCGGGCTTTCGTCGACCACGATCAGCCGTCCGGTTTGCTCGACGCTGTCAAGAATCGCTTCCTCGTCCATCGGGCTGGTGGTGCGCAGGTCGATGACGTCGCAGCCAATGCCATCGGCGGCGAGCTTGTCGGCCGCTTTCTCCGAGAAACCGACCATTCGGCCGCAGGTGACGATCGTCACGTCGCCGCCTTCGCGGGTCAGCCGGGCGTGGCCGAACGGCACGCGATGCTCGCCATCGGGCACTTCGCCCTTGAGGCCGTACATCGCCTTATGTTCGAAAAACAGAACCGGGTCGTCGCCGCGGATCGCTTCGGTCAACAGGCCCTTGGCGTCGGCGGGCGTGGCCGGCAGCACAATCTTGAGCCCGGGCATCGAGGTCATCATCGCATAGACCGACTGGCTGTGCTGCGCGGCGGCATTCATCCCCGCGCCGTAGATCAGGCGGAGCACTGCCGGGCATTTGGTCTTGCCGCCGAACATGTAGCGGAACTTGGCCATTTGGTTCCAGATCTGATCGAGGCTGACGCCGACGAAATCGGCGAACATCAGCTCGGCGATCGGGCGCTTGCCGGCGAGTGCCGCGCCGGCCGCGGCGCCGACGATCGCGCTTTCGCTGATCGGCGTGTCGAGCACGCGGCCGGGACCGAATTTGGCGTAGAGCCCGCCGGTCGTGCCCCAGATACCGCCGATCGCCTCGGCTCCGCCGGCGGTGCCCATACCGCCGACAATGTCCTCGCCCAGCGCAATCACGTTTTCGTCGCGCTCCATCTCTTCGAAGATGGTGCGATTGATTGCGTCGCGGATCGACATCACCGTCATCAGTAGCTCACATAGACGTCTTCGAGCACTTGCTCGGGGGTGGGCGGGGGCGCGGCCTTGGCTTCGGCGGTGGCGTCCTCGATCAGTTGCGTCACCTCGGCGTCGATGGCGTCGAGTTCGGCAAGGTCAAGCCGGTCGCCGACGTGCGCGCGGAACGCCTTGAGGCAGTCACGCTGGTCACGAATGCGATCGAGTTCGCCAGGGCCACGGTAGCGTTGCGGATCACCTTCGAAATGGCCGTAGAAGCGCTCGGTATCGAGCTCGATCGCCGCCGGCCCGCCGCCGCCGCGGACATGTTCGAGCACTTCGGTCATCGCATCGTAAGTGGAGAAGAAATCGCAGCCATCGGCGCGCCACGCCTTCATCCCGAACGCTTCGGCGCGGCTGGCGATATCCTTCGCCGTGCCGACCGAATATTCAACGCCGGTATGCTCGGAATAATGGTTGTTCTCGAACACGAAGATCGCCGGGACCTGGAGCACGACGGCCAAGTTCATCGCTTCAAAGGTCGTGCCCTGGTTGCATGCCCCATCGCCCGAGAAAGCGATCGACACCTGGCCTTTGCCATCGAGCTTGGCGCTGATCGCCGCGCCGACCGCAAGCGGTGCCCCGGCGCCGACGATGCCGTTGGCGCCGAGCATGCCGATCGAGATATCGGCGATGTGCATCGACCCGCCCTTGCCCTTGCACAGGCCGTCGGCGCGCCCGAAAATCTCCTGCATCATCCCTTTGACGTCGCAGCCCTTGGCGATGCAATGGCCGTGGCCGCGGTGGGTCGAGACGATGTAATCGTCATTGCTCAAATTTTGGCAAACGCCGACCGCGGCGGCTTCCTGGCCGGCATAGAGATGGGTGAAGCCGGCGATCTCGCCGGTCTTGATTTCGTCGTGAAGCCGCTCTTCGAACTGACGGATCGTCGCCATCGTTCGATAAGCGGCCAAAAGCGTGTCGCGGCCGAGCTGGGTCACAGCGCGCCTCCCTGTTGCAGATACTGGTCGAGGACGCTGTGGAAATGGCGGATGCGCAGCTCCTGATCGCCCAGCCACAGTCCCTGGAAACCGGACGAATGCATGCCTTTCTGGACGTTGGGCAGGTTGAACGCGTCCTGATCGAGCACCAGGCCGATCGACTTGTCGCCGTAGCGGAAGAACTGGTGCTTGGGCCGGCGGTATTCCTCGTCCGGATCGTCCTTCTCGCTGTCGGGAAGTTCGAACATCCAGATGTCGTAATACATTTTGTCGGGGTCGTCGGGATGGGGCCGCTGGCGGAACAGCATGAGATCGTCGGCGTGGGTATTGAGCGTCACGTTGGGGAAAATCATATAATGGTAATCGTCGGTCAGCTGATCGTCGTTGAGCTCGGAATAATCACGGCCCTTGGCCTGGCCATGATTGCGCATGTGGCGCTGAATGGCCTTGCGGATGGCGGTCATCGGCCCATCCCACTCGGCCGGGTCCATCCCCGCTTTTTCCATCATGTATTGGATTGGCGGCGGGATTTGTGACGGCAGGTCCTTGCGCGGGCTGATCGTCCCGAACGGGATCAGATAGCGGTTGTGCTTGCCAAAGCAGTCGATCTGCAAATTGACGTCGTCGAGGTACCACATCAGCTGGGGATGAATGCCCTGGACGTGGTAGCTTTCGTTGAACGCGTCGACGCTGGTCTTCCAGTTGCAATCCCACTCGACCGTGACGTCGCGAACCATGCGCATGCGTTCGAAATGATAGGGGGACAGATGCGCGTGGACCGGGTCGAGATAGTCGAGCAGCGGCTCGGCCTCGGGGTTCAGCGAGAACCACACGAAGCTGCCCCATTCTCCCGCGGGCAGTGGCCGGATGCGGCCTCCAGGCGGGCAGCCCTGGGGGAAGCTCGACTTGTCGGGAATATGTGCGATCGCGCCGTCGAGGCCGTAGGTCCAGTGATGGTACATGCACTGGAAGTTCTCGGCGCCGTGGCCGATGCCGACCGGGCGCAGACGATTGCCGCGGTGCAGGCAGACATTGTGAAAAGCTTTGACTGAACCGTCGGGCTGGCGGACGATCAGCACGCTTTCGGTGCCAATTTCGGAGCAGATGTAATCGCCCGGTTCGGGGATGTCGTCGCTGCGCCCGGCCAGCAGCCACACCTTGGTCCAGACATGCTCCCATTCGAGCTTCATGAAGTCGCGGCTGATGTAGCGATCGACCGGGATGCGGTCATAGCCGAGCTTGGGGTCGGGCGCCTTCGCCACCGGCGTGCCATTGCCGGCGACCTCGGCGGCGACCCGCTCGATCTTCACCTGGCGCTTGACGTCCACCGGTCGGCCTCGACGCTCTAAAAGTGCGTGCGGTTGGTGAAACCGCCGTCGACGGTCAGGTGCGCTCCGTTGACCCAGCTCGCCGCGGGCGACGCGATGAAGGCCACGCAGCGGGCAATTTCCTCCGGCTGGCCGAAGCGGCCAAGCGGCTGCTGGCGCAAGGTCGCGTCATAGAATTTCGTCATCGTGTCCTTGATCATCTCCCAGTTTCCGCCCCCGAATTCAATCGGGCCGGGCGAGACGACATTGACTCGAATGCCGTCCTTGCCATGGGCGAGGGCGAGCTGCTTACCCCAGGTGATGAGGCTCGCCTTCATCGCATTATAGGGCTGCGGGCCGCCCATCGCCTCGCCCGCCGAGGTGGTCGCGAGGAGCACGATCGAGCCCGACTGCTGCTTGGCCATGTGCGGCAGGACGACGTCGACCGCGCGCACCGGGCCCATCACGTCGACCTCGAACGCTTTTTCCCAATATTTCTCGCTGCCAACCCCGCCACCGGCCGACGTGATCGGGATGAGAATGTCGCAGCCTTCGAGCTGTTCGACCGCCTTGGCGAGCCATTTGCGATAGACATCGGGTTTCTTCACATCGACCGCGCCGCCGACCACGCGTGTGTCGTAGCGCTTGAGCTGCGCAACCGAATCCTTGACCGCATCGGCGCTGCGCGCGCTGATCGCCAGCTCGCAGCCTTCGCGCGCGAGTGTCTCGGCGATGGCATAGCCAATGCCGCGCGCGCCGCCGACGATGATCGCTTTCTTGCCCGCCAATCCCAGGTCCATGTCTATCCCCTCAATTCGGCGCCGGTCGGCAGGCGCAGCAAATGCGCGCCGCCCGACACGGCGATCGTCTCGCCGGTGGTAAAGCAGTCGGGCGCTGCCAGCCAGGCAACCGCCGAAGCGACGTCGGCGGGTTCGGTCAGGCGCCCGAGCGCGGTTTCCGCTTTGTAGATGTCGGCCATGCGTTGATCGGCGAGGAAGGCCTCGGTCAAGGGCGTGCGGCTGAACCCCGGCGCGACCGCGTTGACTCGAATGCCGCGCGGTCCAAGCTCGAGCGCGGCGATCCGCACGATATGCTCGAGCGCGGCCTTGGCCCCGGCATAAGCGGCCAGGCCGGTGCCGGCGACACGCGCCGTGAGCGACGAGAACAGGACGATCGACCCGCCTTGGCCGAGCTGGGTCAAAGCGTGCTTGATGAACAGCAGGTTCCCGGTGACGTGGATTGCGAACTGCGCTTCTATCCGCTCGCGCTTGATCTTGGCGATCGAACCGACATCGGTCGTCCCGGCGGTGTTGACCGCTACATCGAGCGGGCCGGCAGCGGCGAACATCTCGGCGATGCTGTCTTCGTCCATCACATCGCAAGTCAGCGCCAGCGCGCCAATGTCCTTGGCCAAGGCGTCAAGCGGCTCGCGGCGGCGGCCAGCGACAATCAGCTCATAACCGTCGCGAGCAAGGCGGCGCGTAACCGCTTCTCCAAGCCCGCCGGGGCTCGACGCGCCAAGCACCAGCGCTCTCTTTTCCCGTGCTGCCATGTTCGCGCTGCTACGCCGGAACGTCCGTCCCATTCAACAGAAAACAAACATGCATGACTGTTTTTTATGCAGCTGGCGTAACAGTCAGGCCGTTGTCGATCAGGAACTCGGCGCCGGTCACGAAGCGCGATTCATCCGACGCGAGGTAAAGGACCATGTTGGCAACGTCGCGCGGATGGCCGATCGCGCCCGCGGGCAGCACGCCTTCGGGCACGTCCTGCTCCTCGCCCGGCCGGCCCATCGCGCCCTGCACCATCGGAGTTTCGATCGAACCCGGATGAACCGAATTGCAGCGGATCTTATAGTTTTTTTGCTGGCAATGGATGGCGATCGACTTGGTCATCGCGCGCACCGCGCCCTTGGCCGCCGAATAAGCGCAGAACACCGGGTAACCGAGGTGGCTGGCGGTCGAGCTCATGTTGATGATCGACCCGCCACCCGATTTGGCGATCAGCGGAATGGCGTATTTGCAGCCCAGAAATACGCCTTCGTTCATCACCGCCTGGACCTTGCGATATTGCTCGAGCGTGGTCTCCTCGGGGTCGGCGACGACCACGATCCCGGCATTGTTGACGAGGATGTGGAGTCCGCCGAAGCGCTGTTCGACCTCGGCGATGGCGGCTTTCCACCCGGCCTCGGACGAAACGTCATGCTCGAATGCGGCGGCGGCCTCGCCGATTCCGGCGGCGACCGCTTGGGCCGCCTCGAAATTGACGTCGCAAACCAGCACCTGGGCGCCTTCTTCGGCGAGCCGTCGGCAATCGGCCGCGCCGAGGCCCGACCCACCGCCAGTGACCAGCGCCACTTTTCCTTCAACCCGTCCCATCGCCGATCAACTTCCCATGACTGTCACCGGCCCCTATTGAACCCGCAGCTCGCTTGACTTGTCAAAGTAAAAACAATCATGCTTGTTTTTTTCGCAAAGCCGAAAGGGCCTGGAATGTCGCGCACTGCGCTGTCCGTAACCGCCACACGCTCGACCGTCGAGCCGACCCAGCAAGCGTTGAAAAGCGCCCAGACCCGCGCCCGCCTAATCGAATCGACCATCCGCTGCCTGGTCAAGTTTGGCTATGCCGGAACCACCACGCCCAAGGTCGCCAGCGAAGCCGGCCTGTCGCGCGGAGCAATGCTCCACCATTTCGAAAATGGCGGCGCGCTGATGCAGGCCACCATCGCCGAACTGCTCGACCGCCGGCTGCGCGCGTTCCGCCGCGCTGTCACCAGTCCGTCGAGCGACGTCCGGACGCTGGTGCGAACCTATTGGAAGCAGTTGCTGAGCCCGGCCTTCGTCGCCTTCATCGAGCTGGCGATTGCCGCGCGCACCGATGTCAGCCTGGCACGCATACTGGAGCCCGCGCAGGCCGAATTTCGCGAGCGCTGGTATGAGCTGGCGGTGCAATTGTTCCCCGCCTGGCAAGAGGATCGCAAGGCATTCGACCTGGCGCTCGCACTGACCCAGAACACGGTCGAGGGCATGGCGATCAACCGCCTGATCCACGGCTGCGAGGAAGCGATGATCGATCCCGTACTCGACAATCTGGAGGCGCAGATTGTCGCGCTACGGCCGCAACCGAAGGATTAGCCTTGGTCGCCGACGCCCCATTGGATGCCGCGACGCAGTATTTCGCGGAAGATCGGATAGTCCCAGCTGCAGCGCTGCGGATGCGGCCAGTAATTGCTCAGCGGCCGAAGATCGTAGTGGCCGCGACAGTGGCCGAGCGAACAATACAGCACGGCCCCTTTGCCGACCGAGCGCAAGTACAAGATCGGCACGTCCTGCGGCGGGAAGGTCTGGCGCTCGAAATCGGGGCATTCGCCGCCGTCGAACACGCTGTTCATCAGCACGTCGATTTCGGCCGTGACGTCGCACAAATAAAGCTCGTCGACCGTCGAGAAATCGCGCAGGCCGGCGGTCAGCTCGTGGTTTTGCGACATGCGAACCTTGAACGGCGCGATCGGCGGGTGCCCGATAAAGCGCGTGCCCAGCAGCGCCATCAAGGCAGGCGCCTCGTCGGGCGTCGTGACCTTGCCGGCCTCGTCGAACCGCAAAATGCTGTTGGTGCCGTGGAGTGCGAGCCAGCGGCCTCCGCGCTCGAGGAACGCTTCGAGCGCCGCGACCTCGCTCGCGCTTGGCAGCAGGTCGCATGTGTAGGTGATCAGCAAGGCGCAATCGGCAAGGCGCGCGGTGTCGCCAAAATTGTTCGCGACACTGGTCCTCAACTCGGGCGCTTCGGCGAGCAGCTTCAACAGCTCGAGCCGCGCGAAGTCGATGTCGTGATATTTGCCCGCAGCAATCAGATGGACGTCGGTGGCGGTCGGCATTGGCCCTCCTTGCGCGCGAGACTAGGCTGATGGCCGGGCGCGGCAAGGGGCCGCTCGCCGGGGTCATTGTGCTCGACCTGACGAGCGTTCTGATGGGCCCCTATGCGACCCAGATCTTTGCCGATCTTGGGGCCGACGTGATCAAGGTCGAGGACCCGCGCGGCGACACCACGCGCTTCCTCCCGCCGGGGCCGAGCCCTGGCCGCGGCGCGATGTTCATCAATCTGAACCGCGGCAAGCGGAGCCTCGCGCTCGACCTCAAGCAGCCGGCGGCGCGCGCCGCATTGCTGACCCTGGCGCGCGGCGCCGACGTCTTCGTCCACTCGATGCGGGCCGGTGCAATTCGCCGTCTCGGGCTCGATTATGCCGCGCTGCGTGAGGCCAATCCGGACATCATCTACGCCAATCTCTACGGCTTCGGGCGGGGCGGGCGCTATCGCGATTATCCGGCGTATGACGACATCGTCCAGGCAGCCTCCGGCCTGGCCGATTTGCAAGCGCGCCTCAATGGCGGCGAGCCGGCCTATCTGGCGACGGTGGTCGCCGACAAGGTCGCTGGGTTGACCGCCGCTTATGCCATCGCCGCGGCGCTATTTGCGCGTGAAAAAGGCGTTGGCGGGCAGGAAATCGAAGTGCCGATGTTCGAGACTCTGGCGAGCTTCGCACTGACCGAACATCTGTGCGGTTCGCTGTTCGATCCTCCGCTCGGACCGCCCGAATATCCGCGCGTGGTGTCGCCCGAACGGCGGCCCTATCGCACCCGCGACGGCTATCTCGGGGTGATGATTTATACCGACCAGCATTGGCGCGCGTTTTTCGACGCGATCGGCAATCCCGACTGGTCGACCGACGACATGTTCAAGTCGATTACCAGTCGCACGCATAATATCGGCGCGGTGCTCGGGCGGCTTTCGGATGTCCTTGCCCAACGCACCAACGATGAGTGGATGGCGGTGCTGACCGCGGCACAGGTGCCGGCGATGCCGATCAAGAGCCTGACCGATCTGCTCGACGATGCGCATCTCGCCGACACCGGCTTCTGGGTCGAGCGCGACAGCGACGATGGGCGCATGCGCTTTCCGGCGATCCCCACCGACTTCTCGGCCACGCCCGGCGAAATCGGCGACCCCGGTCCGGCCCATGGCGCGGACGGCGAAGACATTCTGATCAAGGCAGGGGTGAGCGCGCAAACCATTGCCGACCTCAAGGCGGCCGGGGCTTTGGTCGGATGCTAGGCCGGCTCGAACAGCAACAGCGGCGCGTCGCCGGCGCGATCGATCCGCGCCCGGACCGCCATGCCGATCCGCACGTCGTCGGTCCCGACTACCCGGCTCATCATCCGCGGGCCTTCGGCGAGGTCGACCAGGACCACACTATACGGATCGTCCGGCGCGCGCGGGCGGACGGTGGTGACCGAATAGACCGTGCCCTGGCCGCTCGCGCTGACCCATTCCCAATCGCGATCGCCAGTGCCCGGCTCGGCCACCCGCGGCGGGAAGAAAAAGCGGCCACTAGCGCGTGCCCGCTGCAGCTTGAACTCGCCGTCCACCAGCGCTTGGCGCCAACTTTGCTCCGGGCTCATCGCCCGAGCTTATGGAGCGCGCAATGAACCCCGGCAAGGCGGCCGTGGCCGGCGCGGCGACCTTCGGCATCGGCGAATGCCCGGGCACGAGCTCGCTCGAAATGGCCGCGACCGCCGGCTTGCTCGCGCTCGACGATGCAGGGATCGCGCTGGCTGAAGTCGATGGTCTGTTCGTCTGCCTGCCCGACGACATGTTCGCCGGGCTCAGCCTCGCCGAGCATCTCGGCCTCCGGCCCAAGTTCACCGATTGCAACCGCACCGGCGGGTCGGCCCCGGTGAGCCATCTGGTCACTGCTGCAGCGCTGCTCGAAGCGGGCGAGATCGACGTCGCCTTGCTTGCTTACGGCTCGAACCAGCGCAGCGCTGGCGGGACATTGTCGACCCCGGCGCGGCCAAGCCCTTACGAAGCGCCTTACAATCCCCTGTTCCCGGCCAGCGGCTATGCGCTCGCGGCGGCGCGGCACATGCATGACTATGGAACCACCCGCGAGCAGTTGGCGGCGGTCGCGGTCGCCGCGCGGCAATGGGCCAATGGCAATTCCGAAGCCTTTGCCACGGGTGATCTGACGATCGCGGATTGCCTCAATTCGCGGATGATCAGCGATCCGCTGGCGAAGAGCGATTTCTGCCTGGTGACCGACGGCGCGGCGGCGATCGTGCTGACCCGCGCCGACCGCGCCCGCGATGCGCGCAAGACTCCGGTCGCGCTGCTCGGCGCGGCGGCGGCGACGTGGCACCATCACATTTCGAGCATGCCCGACCTGACCGTGACGGCGGCGAGCGAAAGTGGGCCGCGCGCAATGGCCGCCGCCGGAATTGGGCCGGACGATGTCGATGTCGTCCAGCTCTACGACGCCTTCACCATCAACCCGATCCTGTTTCTCGAGGATCTCGGCTTTTGCGCCAAGGGTGAGGGCGGTCCGTTCGTCGCCAGCGGCGCGATCGCGCCCGGCGGCAGCCTGCCGGTCAACACCAACGGCGGCGGCCTGTCGTGCGTCCACCCCGGGATGTACGGGCTGTTCGCGCTGGTCGAGGCGGTCCGCCAGCTGCGCGGCGAAGCGGCCAACCAGGTCGCTGACGCAACTATCGCGCTGGTCCACGCCAATGGCGGCTCCTTGTCGAGCCAGGCGACCGCAATTTTCGGACTCGCAATATGATGGAGAATTAGGAGCATGGCCGAAGCCTATATCGTCGCCGCGGTGCGCACTGCCGGCGGGCGGCGCGGCGGCGCGCTGAAGGATTGGCACCCGGCCGATCTGGGCGGCGAAGTCCTCAACGCGATCCTTGACCGAACGGGCATCGACCCGGCGGCGGTCGAGGATGTCATCGCCGGCTGCGTTAGCCAGGTCGGCGAACAAAGTTTCCATGTCGGGCGCAATCTGGTGTTCGCTTCGCGCCTGCCCGACAGCGTGCCGGCGGTGACTATCGATCGCCAGTGCGGAAGCTCGCAGCAATCGGTCCATTTCGCCGCGCAGGCGGTGATGAGCGGGGTCCAGGATGTGGTCATCGCCGCGGGGGTCGAGAGCATGACGCGGGTGCCGATGGGCGCCCCGACCCTGCTCGCCGCCAAGGCCGGCGTCGGGGTCGGTCCGTGGAGCGAGCGCATCCTGACGCGCTACGGCGTCGACGAGTTCAGCCAGTTCACCGGCGCCGAGATGATCGCGCAAAACTACCAGATGACGCGCGATCAACTCGACGCATTTGCGCTCGACAGCCATCGCAAGGCGGCTGCGGCGACCGCGGCCGGGGCGTTTGACGAAGAGATTGTGCCGGTCCGGATTATCGATGCCGACGGGCAGGAAACGCTCCACTTCCGCGACGAGGGGATAAGGGCCGATGCTTCGCTCGAAAGTCTCGGCGCGTTGAAGACGCTCAAGGAAGGTGGCGTGATCACCGCCGGCAATGCCAGCCAGATCTGTGACGGCGCCTCGGCCGTGATGGTGGTCAGCGAGCGTGCGCTCAAGGATCACGGCCTGACGCCGCTGGCCCGGATCGACCAGATGACGGTCACCGCCGGCGATCCGGTGATCATGCTGATGGAGCCGGTTCCGGCGACCCGCCGCGCGCTCGAGCGATCTGGGCGCACGATCGGCGACATCGACTTGTTCGAGGTCAATGAGGCGTTCGCTCCGATCCCGCTCGCCTGGCTCAAGGAACTAGGCGCCGATCCGGCCAGGCTCAACGTCAACGGCGGTGCGATCGCGCTCGGCCATCCGCTCGGCGCAACCGGGGCCAAGTTGATGGCGACGCTGGTCCACGGCTTGCGCAAACGCGGCGGGCGGTTTGGGTTGCAAACCATGTGCGAAGGCGGCGGCATCGCCAACGCGACCATCATCGAGCGGCTGCATTGAGCCATTATGATGTCCTGATCATCGGCAGCGGCCATGGCGGCGTGCAGGCTGCGAGCATGCTGCGTCAGCTCGACTTTGATGGGTCGATCGCGATCCTTACCGCCGACCACGACGAACCCTATGAGCGGCCGCCACTGTCCAAGGATTACTTGAGCGGCGACAAGGACTTCCACTCGATTCACCTGCGCGGGCCGGGCTTCTACGAGGAGAAACGGATCGAACTGGTCCTTGGGCAAACGGTGTCGTCGGTCGATCCCGCAGGCCATCGCGTGACGTGCGAAAGCGGCGATGTCGTCGGCTATGGCAAGTTGGTCTGGGCCGCCGGCGGCGAGCCGCGGCGGCTGACCTGCGACGGCCACGACCTCGCCGGCCTGCATGCGATCCGCAGCCGTGCCGACGTCGACCGGCTGCGCGGCGAATTGACCGATGCCCAGCGCATCGTGGTGATTGGCGGCGGCTATATCGGGCTCGAGGCGGCGGCGTCGCTGACCAAACTTGGCAAGCATGTAACCGTACTCGAAGCGCTCGACCGATTGCTGGCGCGGGTTGCCGCCAGCCCGATTTCGGATTTCTTCCAGGCCCAGCATTGCGCGCGGGGGGTCGATATCCGCCTCAATGCATCGGTCACCTGTATCCAAGGCGAAAACGGCCGCGTCGCGCGCGTCATCCTCGCCGACGGAAGCTCGCTGGCGGCGGATGTGGTCATCGTCGGCATCGGCATCGTGCCGCACGTCGCCGCTCTCGCGGATGCCGGCGCCGACGCGCCCAATGGGACCGCGGTCGATGACTATTGCCGCACCAGTCTGCCTGACATTTACGCGGTCGGCGACTGCGCGCTCCACCGCAACGCCTTCGGTCCGCAGCGCCAAGTGCGGGTCGAATCGGTCCAGAACGCCGTCGACCAAGCCACCGTCGCCGCCCGGCATATTGTCGGCGACCCGCTCGCTTATGCGGCAACACCCTGGTTCTGGTCGAACCAGTTCGACATCAAGCTGCAGACCGTCGGGCTCAATAGTGATTATGACCAGGCGGTCGTCCGCGGCGATCCAGCGAGCGGCCGCTTCTCGGTTGTCTATTGGCGCGGCGGGACGATTGTCGCGCTCGACTGCGTCAACATGGTCAAGGATTTCGTCCAGGGTCGCGCGCTGGTCGAGCGCCGTGCTGCGCTCGACCCCGCGGTGGTTAGCGACGCTGCGATCCCGCTTAAAAGCCTCGCCCTTCAGGAGTGAACATGCCGACCGTCAACGTCACCACCCGCCACGGCGAACAGCGCATTGTCGAAGCGACCAGCGGCCGCTCGCTAATGGAGAATCTGCGCGATGGGGGGATCGACGAAATCCTCGCCTTGTGCGGCGGCAATTGCAGTTGCGCGACGTGCCATGTTCATGTCGCCGAGGAGTGGCTTGAGAAACTGGCGCCGATGAGCGCGGATGAAGATGATCTGCTCGACAGCTCGGACGACCGGCAGTCGAATAGTCGTTTGTCGTGCCAAATTCCGGTGACCGACGCGCTTAACGGGATCGCGGTGACGGTTGCGCAGGAGGACTAGTCCGGCGCTCTCCCGAACTCCGTCGGTAACGCCGGAGCTGCTTATCTCGACCTCATCCGGCATCATTTCGTAGTTCGCCCGCCGTAGGTAGTATTGCGCCGGCGCGCGGCGCGGCCGGGCTTGGTACACGCCCTCCCAATAAGCAGCGGATCGCGGCATTTTGCCCGGCCAGCGGACTAGCGCGCGGCCTGTCCCCGGACGACGATTTCGAGAACGCATCGACATGGCGAATGGCAACTCAGCTTCGAATGCTCGACCTCTCGCTCGTCGCGCTAGGCCGGCTCAGATCAGCTTGGGGGATTGAGCGGCGGCGCGTCCTGCTGGGTTGATTTCCGGAGCAGGCTCGAAGTCACGCGAGCGGCCCTTTCGGACGGCATCCGTGCGATCGTATCATATAGCGCAAGCGTCACCTGGCATTGATCGGCGATGCTGGCTTTCTCGATCCCGCCGGTCGACAGCAACCGCATCTGGACCTCGGTCAGTCCGCTTTGCCCAAGTGCACGAACGAGCTGGTTGGTGTCTTCCTGCGTCAGCTTTCCCTCTCGCATGATCGGGCTCGCGGCGCCTTTATGCGCGGCCTCGATGGTCGCCCGGACCCCGGCGCCGATACTGGCCCGGGCGGCAGGGGACAGTCCCGCCAGCATTTCGGCTTTCAATCCCGACACGCCATATTGGGCGCAGGCGGCTGGGTTCTCGCGGGACAGGATGCGCGCGACATTGGCTTGCGACTTGGCGATCCGGACCAGCATTGGGGTTGGCGCGGATGCAATGTCCTGCATGTGGTCGGTGACGAAGGCGCGCATCGCCAGGAACGAATATTGGGCGATCTCGTCGCTCGACGCTCCGCGATTGGTCAGCGACGACACCCCTCGCGAAAGCTCCATATAATTCTCTGGGAAATATTGTTTCAGCGGGTCGTAGAAATTGACCAGGCTGGGATTGTCCGCGAGCGCTTCCGCTACGCGTTCGTTGGGCGTGCTGTTCCACGGAGCATTAAATCCGCCGGTCGTCATCACCTGGACGGCGGCGATGATGACGGCGATTGTTACCACCACCACCGCCGAGATCTTGACGAAATTGCGCGGGACGCGTTTCCGCCGGCGCCTGCGATATGCCAATGCTCTTCCCCTCCACTGCAACAACCGCATCGGACCCAATCGCACGCGACGGCCGCCATGATGTGACACTGTAAGCGTCCGCTTTCCAGTCGATAACGCGCCGACCGTCCGGCGCGGGAGGGCGGCGTCTGCACTGCCCCGGTTTGAGACGCCGCCGCCGGACCGTCTTGCCGCTGCCGCCACAGCCATGATCAGTCGCTGCATCGTCGTTTCGACGGCGAAGGGGGCGAGGCTTGACGATCGCAATCCTCCCCCCGCCCATCCGGGGCAACCCGAGCTAGGCAATCGCTTCGATAGAGAAAGCGGAAGTCGGAATGGTTGCCTTGTGTCCCGGTGAGTAGTCACGTGCCTTGCATTGGCCCCGCGCGGGCTTCGGCCTGGCGAGATGCTGCTTGAAAAAGACCGGTTCGGGCAAAAAGGCCTACGAAATCGCTTTGCTGCGATCCTTTCCGGCAAGCTTTCCAACCCGCCGTTGCGGGAGCGCTGAGCAAATGGAAGGCGGATGAGGGCGGCTGGCGCGCCTGCGGAAAGGGGCCTCGCGGCAGTTGCTGGCGCGCGATCCGGCGGAACATTGGCTGGCCCGGCGGGGCGATTTAAAACGGTCAAGCTAGCGCGTCACTCGATCGAGCAGATCCGGACAGAGTCCACGCGACTCCTGACCCCGTTGCATGCGGTGAATCCTATTAGCTCCGCCGTGATTTACTGGAATATAACCGTTTTTTGCTTAAAAGACGGGACGGGGCGACCCATGCTGGACGGTCGCGCCACTGGAGGTGATTTGGCCAAGGGCGTGGAAACGGCGAATGCCGCGGGCCTGGGCCGGGCCACAAGCGTGGTTCGGGGCGACCGCGCGCGCCACATCTGCGTCATTGGCCTGCGCGGCATCCCCGACGTGATCGGCGGCATCGAAGCGCATTGCCAGCAACTCTACCCGCGCCTGGTCAAGCTCTCGCGCGGCACCCGGGTGACGGTCGTCATCCGCAGCGGCTACACCCAGAGCCGGTTCTTCGAATATGAGGGAATCCAGGTGCGAACGATCTGGTCGCCCCACATCTGGGGGGTCGACACGGTCATCCACAGCTTTCTGTCGGTGCTCTACGCGCGGCTGTTCCTGCGGCCCGACGTGATCCATTTGCATGGCATCGGACCCGGCTTCTTCACGCCGCTGGCCCGGCTGCTCGGGATGCCGACCGTGGTTACGCACCACGCTCGCGATTATCTCCGGCCCAAATGGTCGTGGCGCGGCCGGACCTTCCTGCGCCTCGGCGAAATGCTCAGTGCCCGGTTCGCCAATGCCGTGATCTGCGTCAGCAACGCCCTCCATCGCGAGTTCGTCGAAGCCTATCCGGTGGTTCGGACAAGGTCGCGCATGATCCCCAATGCAAGCGCCCTGGCGGGTCCGGTGCCCAACGACATCGCGCCTGTGCTGGCCCGGTTCGGGCTGGTTCCGAACGGCTATATCCTGGCGGTTGGCCGGCTCGATGCGGCCAAGTCGTTTGACGATCTGATCGCCGCCTTTTGTCGCGCCAAGCCGGATTGCAAGCTGGTCATCGTCGGCTCCGAGATCGGCAATGAAGCCCATGCCACCGAGCTGTGGAAGCACCGCTCGGACGACATCATCTTTACCGGCTTCCAGACCGGTGACGTGCTCGCCAGTCTCTATCGTGGCGCGGCACTGTTCGTTCATCCGTCACGGCTCGAGGGCTATGGCCTGGTCATTGCTGAGGCGCTGACACTCGACTTGCCGCTGATCGTCAGCGACATCCCGCCCCACCTCGAATTCGAACTTCCGGAGCAATGCTATTTCGTAGCCGGCGACGTCGCGACGCTGGCCGCCAAGCTTAAGGCCGGAAATTACGAGCAGTACAGCGCCCCGCACGCGTCCGAGATCCAGCGCCGGCAGGACTGGAACGACATCGCCGCCCAGCATCTCGAACTCTATCGTGAGCTTGCCGCGCCGCGCGCCGTGCTCGCGTCCTGACCGGCTAGCCGGCCGCGACCCGGTCGAACAGGGCCCAGCTTCTATCCGCCATCGGAGCGACCGCGAAGTCCTGTGCGCGCAGCCGCGAGCGCCGGGCGTAGTCGAGCCTCTGGGCGGAATCGCCGAGGATCGCGCGCATAGCCGCGGCGAGTGCCCCGACATCCCGTTCGGGGACCAGCACGCCATGGTCGGCGAAGGTCACTTCGCGGCAGTGCAGGCGGCTCACCCCGGCCAGGATCTCGGCCGGCCCCGACTGGCAATCGGTGGCGATCACCGGCAGGCCGAGCGCCATCGCCTCGACCATCGCATTGGGGAAGCCTTCGTTGGTCGAGGCCGAGACATAGGCTTCGGCCCGACCCATCACCGCGAACGGATTGCGCGCATAGCCCGGCAGCAGGATGCGGCTCGCGGCCCCGGCAGCATGGATCCGCGCCTCCAGCCTGGGCCGCTTGCTGCCTTCGCCAAGGATGACCAGCGCCGGCTCGACCCCCGACGCAAGATAGGCGTCGATCAGCGTGTCGATCGCCTTGGCCGGCTCGAGCCGGCCGGCGGCGACGATGAAGCGCTGCGGCAAGTCGAACTCGGGCGGCGCCTTCGATTCCTGCTCGATCGCTGCCAGGTCGAACGGATTTTCCATGGTCTCGGTGCGGCGCGGATCGGCGCCGAAGCGCGCGATAAGGTCATCGGTGACCCCCTGGGAAACGCCGACCAGCCGGGTCGCGAATCGGTAAGCGAGCCGCGGCAGCGCCCGCGCCGCGACCAGCCGCACGCCGTCATAGCGCCCGGCGAGATGCGAGCTGAGATGCATCCGCTCGCACAGCACCGACGGGATGCCGCGGCTCCAGCACACCAGCGAGCTGGCGACATTGGCCCGGACCAGGAAGCTGACCACCAGGTCGGGTTTGATCCGGCGCAGCACGTGCGACAGGCCGACCATGCTGCTGACCAGCGAACCGCGGCTGTCGAGCACATGCTTGTGGACGAAACTGGGCAGTTCGCGCGCTTCGGCCATGCGGTCGAGCAGGACGACATGGACCGAGGTCTGGGCGCGGCGCTGCTCGCTCATCGCCTCGAGCAGATTGACCAGCACGCGCTCGGCGCCGCCGGTGCCCATCGAGTTGATCACGAAAACGAATGTCCGCTGCACCGGCGCTCCCCTGGCGCAAGGGTCGCACAGGATTGAGGGCGGCGGCAACCACAGCTACTGCTTGCCCAGCATCAGGCCAGCGGGTGGATCGATGAACGCACGGAAGGATCTGGTGTCGGTGATTATCCCGGCGTTCAACGCCGCGGCGACGATTGACCAGACCCTGCGCAGCGTGCGCGGCCAGACCCACCAGCATCTCGAGATCATCGTGATCGACGACGGTTCGAGCGATGCCACGCTCGACATCGTCGAACGCCATCGGCGGGAGGATCAGCGCGTGCTGATCGAGCGGCAGGCCGCCAATGGCGGACCATCGGCGGCGCGCAACCGCGGAATCGCGCTAAGCAAGGGCGATTATCTTGCGCCGCTCGACGCCGACGACTTGTGGCGCGCCGACAAGCTCGCCCGCCAGCTCGAAGCGTTCGCCGATCCGGCCGTCGCTTTGGTCTACTGCTGGTATGCGATAGTCGACGCCGACAGCCGGATCCGCTTCCTCGATTCGAGGAGCGAGGCCGAAGGAGAGGTCGTAGCGGCGCTGTGCGAGCGCAATTTCGTCGGTAATGGCAGCGCGCCGCTGATCACCCGCGCGGCGGTCGCCGAGGCGGGTGGCTACGACGAGCGCCTGCGCGGCTGCGAGGATTACAAATTGTGGTTCCGCATCGCCGAACGCCACAGCTTCGCCCTGGTCCGCGAATTCCTGGTCGGCTACCGCGACCGACCGGACAGCCTGTCGAGCGACTTCGACGTGATGCTCGAGGCGCATGCCCAGTGCGAAGTCGAATTCGGCACCACTCGGCAACGCGCGGCGGGCCTGCGGCGCAATCGCACGCGGCTGATGCGGTTCATGGCGTCGCGCTGTTACCGCGGCGGGCAATGGCGCGCGGCGGCGCGGATGCTGCGGCGGATGGCGCTCGAGGATCCGCTCGGGACCCTCGCCAACACGGTCCAGATTGCGCGCAAGCGGTTCGACGCGGCGCGGGGCAGTGCCGGCCCCGGGGCGGAGCTGCTTGGCACTCGTTTCCCAAGCGCCTGAGCGCCGCGCATCAGGCCTCGGCGCGCGCTCCGACGATCACCGGATAGGTCGCATCGAACCGCTCGAGCTTGGCGGTGTCGACGTCTTCCACCGCGGCGCCGTGGAGGAAAGCGGTCGCGGCGAACAAATTGCCATATTCGTTGAAAGCGACCTTTTCCGCTTCGAACGGACCGCTCAGCAGCCGTTCGAGCGCCCGCCGGGTGAGCGACCAGAACCAGGTTTCGCCCCACTCGTGGCGGTCGATCGGGGTGATCCCGGGCACGGTAATCAGGGCCACACCGCCCGGCGCCAGCGACCGATGGATCTGCTCGATCGCGCGCGGCATGTCGAAGATCAAGTGGAGGGTCTGGGTCAGGATGATGCAGTCGAACCGCTTTGACGGCAGGACCGCCGGATCGGACAAATCGCCGATGATGGTCGCGATCGGGTTGCCGGCGTGGACATGCAGGATGTCCTGGCGGGTGATGCGGTCGCCGCCGAACTGCTGCGAATAGGACGCGTCGCCGATCTCCAGGACATTGCCGCGGATGTCGGCCGAATGAGCCGCGAGGAAGCCTTCGATATAGCGGCGGTCGATTGGCTGGCCGCGGTCGTAGCCGAACTCCCGGCTGAGCGGCACAGTCCGCCCGATCCGGCCATATTTGAGGTCGAGGCGCGCCCGGACCCGGCCCAATGATTTGCGCAGCCCGCCGCTCCGCTGCCCCAAGCTTGACCGGTTCATCCAACTCCTGTCCACTGACAAGGGGATAAATGCAATCTCATGACGATCAAGCGGCACCATCCATGACCGACCAGACGGGCCCATGCGGCGCCGCCGAAAATCTGATCGTCCCGGTCGGGCGGTGGCCGCTGCCGCGGCTGGGCGAAGTCGCTCGAAGCGCCGACTTGCTCGGCTTCTTCGTCTGGCGCGACGTCAAGACGCGCTATTCGCAGACCGTGTTCGGGGTCGGCTGGGCGGTAATCCAGCCGATCACCACAATGCTCGTGTTCTGGGTCGTCTTCGGGCGGCTGATCGGGGTCGAATCCTATGGCGTCCCTTATCCCCTGTTCTGCCTCGCCGGGCTGGTCGTATGGAACCTGTTCAGCCAGGGCATGACCAACGCCGCGGGGTCGGTGGTCGCCCACCAGAACCAGATCACCAAGATCTATTTCCCGCGGCTGATCATCCCGCTGGCGGCGATCGGCGTGGTCCTGGTCGATTTCCTGATCGGCCTCGCCTTGCTGCTTTGCCTGTTGCTGTGGGAGGGGGTCTCGGTCGGGCCGCAGATCCTGTTCGCGCCGCTGTTCGTGATCATGGCGGCGGCGGTCGCGACCGGGGTCGGGGCGGCGCTGGGCGCGCTAAACGTGCTCTATCGCGACATTCGCCATTTGGTCGGCTTCCTCGCCCAGATCTGGCTGTTTGCAACGCCGGTCGCTTATCCGGCCAATCTGATTCCCGAAAAATGGCAGTGGCTGGCCGGGTTCAACCCGATGGCCGGGATCGTCGAGGGGTTTCGCTGGACCGTGCTCGGCACGCCGCTTCCGTCGCCCGCGCTGCTCGGGCTGTCGCTGGCCACCAGCGTGGTCGTGCTGGTCGGCGGGATCGTCCTGTTCAGCGCGATCGAGGACAAGTTCGCCGACCTGATCTAGGCCGGGCCGACCGCTTCGGCCTCATGCGTCCAAGCCAGGTGGGGCCGGATCGCGCCCGGCCAGGTGCCGTACCAGCCATGGCGGTTGTCGGGTGAATCGAGCACGTCGAAGACCAGCACCTCGGGCATCTGAAGCTCGGCATTGCCATCGCGATAGAGGAACAGCGTGACCCGATAGGAACCGGCGTTGAGGAGGTCGCCGGGGATGGTCGCGCGCAGCCGGTGGAACCCCTGTCGCCACGTCACCGGCCCTTCTTCTGGCCCGGTATCGAACACCAGGAGGCCCTGGTCGTTGATCAACTGGAAACCGGCGGTCGCGGCTGCCGTCGGTCTGGCCACGAACATGTCGAACTCGACCTCGATCGCGGCGGTGACGTCGATTGGATCGGATGGCATGCCGCCGGCCGGCCGCACCACAGCGCGCCGCAGCCGAATGTTGCCGGCCGACGGTCCGTCGTCGCCTGGCCACTGGCGCTCGTTGGCCGAACCCGTGGTGTTGGCCGACTTGAGATAGCGGGTCAGCACGTCGCGGGTCTCGCCGTCGGCAAGCAGCCCGCCGTGGTCAATCCAGATCGTCCGCGGGCACAGCGCCTGGACCGCGGTCAGATTGTGGCTGACGAACAGGATCGTGCGGCCGGCGTGGGCGACCTCGTCCATCCGCGCCATGCACTTTTTCTGGAAGGCGATGTCGCCGACCGCGAGCACTTCGTCGATCAGCAATATGTCGGTCTCGAGGTGCGCCGCGACCGCGAACGCCAGCCGCAAATACATTCCGCTGGAATAGCGCTTGACCGGCAGCTCGATGAACTTCTCGACTTCGGCGAAGGCCACGATCTCGTCGAACCGGCGGCGGATCTCGCGCCGCTCCATGCCGAGCAGGACGCCGTTCATGAAGATGTTGTCGCGCCCGCTGAGCTCGGGATGGAAGCCGGTGCCGACCTCGAGCAGCGATCCGACCCGGCCGCGCAGCCGGACCGAGCCTTCGGTCGGTGGCGTGATCCGCGACAGGATCTTGAGCAAGGTGCTCTTGCCCGCCCCATTATTGCCGACGATCCCGACAATCTCGCCTTCGCCGACATTGAACGACACGTCGCGCAAGGCCCAGAAGCTCTTTGCCGCCGGGTCATCGGGCGCCCGCCGGAAAAGACGCACCCCGGCCTCGCTGATCGCCTCGCGCAAGCTGGTCGAGCGGGTCGTCAGCAAGCGATAGCGTTTGCCCAGCGTATCGACGGAGATGGCGGACCGGGTCACGGCGACCGGGGTGGCAGACGATGGCGGGCGCTGTCCAGCCGTCGCGCATAGTGGTTGAGCCGGCCGCGCAGCCGCCGCCTGAGATCGCGCTGAATCAGCCACACATATTGGATCCGTTCGCCGACCGTCAGCGCGCCCGGATCGCGCCTCAACAGCGCCTGGGCGAGCCGCAGCGCGCGCCGCGTGCTCGGGGTGTCGAGCCGCTCTTTGCCCAGGTAGCGGTCGATCCAGTCCAGGAACGCCGCCCGCGCCGGGTGAAGCCGGGTGCGGTGATATTCGCCGGCGCGCTCGGCCTGGCCGGACGCGGAATCGGGGCGCTGGCGATAGATTGAGGTCAGATGCGGGCCGATATAGGCCGGGTAGCGCGCGAACAACTTCACCCACACGCTCTGGTCTTCGTACAGCACGAGGCTTTCTTCGAACCCGCCGGCATCGACCAGGGCCGCGCGCCGGGCGAGCACGGCGCAGGTGCACGGAACCTGGTCGTTGCGCAGCAGGATGAGCTGGTCGAGCAGGTCGGGCGGCTGGTGCAATCCGCTCGCGACGTGGCGCATATGGTCGTTCCAATAGGGTTGTTCGGCACCGAACTGCAGCCAGTCGGCCGCCCCGCAAATCAGCGCCGCTTGCGGGTATTGCTCGGCCAACCCAAGCTCTCGCTCAAGCTTGTCCGGGACCAGCAAATCGTCGGCGTCGAGGAAGGCGACGAACTCGCCGGTGGCGGCCGCCAGCCCGACATTGCGCGCCGCCGCCGCTCCGGTCCGCTCGCTGCCCGCCGTCGCGAGCAGGCGGATGCGCGGGTCGCGTTTGGCAAAGCTAGCCGCGATCATCGCCCCGCCGTCGCTCGAGCGGTTGTCGACCAGCAGTAACTCCCAGCAATCGACGGTCTGCGCCAGCACGCTGTCGATCGCCTCGGCGAGGAATTGCTCGGCATCGCGATAGGGCGTGATGATCGAAACCCGCGCGGTCATCGGGCCGACCGGCGCAAGGCGCGCTTGGCGTGGCGGGCCACAATCTGCGCCGCGACCTTGGCGGTGGTCGCGGCCAGCGCGACGCGATCGCGCAGGCGCACGCTCTGGCTGTGCCGCAGATACTCGCCAACCGCCGCGAGATAGCGCAATTGCGCGCGGTCGACGTCCAGCGCGTCAACTGCATCGGCCGAGGCTGATCGCGGGTGCTGGCGATACTGCGCCCAGCATTGCGACGCGACGTGAACCGGATATTCGAGCAGGAGCTTGGCGAACAGCAATTGGTCCTCGAACATCCCGCGCAGCCGCGGGTCGCTGCCGCCGACGGCGATCAGGGCATCGCGCCGGATCATCGCGTTGCAGGTGGTCGGAGTCTGGTAACGATTGGCGAGCAGCTGGCGGAATAAGGCGCCCGCCCGATAGGTCGCGTCGGGCGCCACGCCGAGGTCGTAGAAGAAGTCGCGCTGTCCGCCGGTCAGGTCCCAGCTGTTCCAGATCAAGGTGCGGCCATAGACCATCGACGTCCCCGGCTCGGAATCGAGGATCGCGACCTGCTCGGCGAGCTTGGCCGGAAGCCACCGGTCGTCGGCGTCGAGGAAGGCGACATAATCGCCGCGGGCGTCGGCAACGCCGAGATTGCGGCTGGCGCTCATCCCCAGATTGGCGTGGCCGGGATGGTGCAGCACCCGCAATCGCCCATCGAGACGGCCGGCGTAGGACTGGACGATCGTCTCGGTCGCATCGCTCGAACCATCGTCGACCACGATCAGCTCGAAGGCGGGCCCCTCCTGCGCGATCACGCTGTCGATCGCTTCGGCGATGAACTGCTCGCCGTCGCGGACGATGATGATGGCCGATACCCGCGGGTTCATCGATCAAGCTTCTCGGCGCAGGCGGCGGGAAATGCCGTGGGATATCTTCGCGGTCATCGCCACCGGCGCCTGCCACAGCAGCGACAGGCCCTGGCGGATCCTGTCCGCGCTGACCCCGTTCTGGCCGATATCGGCAGCCCAATTTTCAACGTACCAGATTTTCCAGTCCCTCAGGCTCACCCGATAGTCGGCGAGCAAGCCGCGCTTGCGCGCCTCGGCCTCGTAGCGCCGGGCAACCCGCAACACCGCGCGCAGCATGAAGGCCTGGTCGCGCGACATATTGCTGTCGTGCTGGCGGTAATCGGCCAGCACCTCAGGGCTGCAGGCGACCGGGAAGCGCGCCGCCAGTCGCAAATAGAGCTCGTAATCCTCCGATGCGGCGAGCTCCTCGGCGAAACCGCCGACCGCCTCGAGACAGGTCCGGCGATACAGCACGGTGCCGTGCATGCCGATCGGGTTGACCCGCAGGATCGCGGCGAAGCCATCCTCGGGGACCGGCCTGAAGGCGACCGGGACAGTGCGCCCCGATGGCCAGTAAAGATTGGCGTAGGCAGCGTAATTGAGCGCCGCGGCTGGATGGCGTTCGAACTGTCCGAGCCCGACCTCGAGCGCGGTCGTGCGAAGCAGGTCATCGGCGTCGAGAAATGTCACATAGGGGTTCGTGGCCGCGTGCCAGCCGGTGTTGCGGGCGGCGGCAAGCCCGCGATTGTCCTGCCGGATCAGGCGCACCGACGGATAGTGCGCAACGACCTCTTCGGGCCGGTCGGTCGAGCCGTCGTCGATGACGATGATCTCGGCTGGAACGACGGTCTGCGCCAGCACGCTGTCGATCGCCCCGCCCAGATAGCGCGCGTGATTATAGGTCGGGATGACGACGCTCACCGGCCCCGGCTGATCGACGGCGGTCATGCCACCGGATAGCCGGCAAAGCGCAGCCAGGCGAGCGAGCGGCGCATTGCATCGCGATGCGCGACCGCTGGCCGATAGCCGAGCAGCCGCTCGGCCTGGCCGTTGCCAAGAAGGCGGACGCTGGAGGACTGGAGCAAGGCCATTTCGTGCGAAAAATGCGGTTGCGGCGGATCTGCCTGTGCCGGCGCGCTCGGCCGTACCTTGCGCAGGGAATGGGCCAGGCCGCGCGGCAGCAAGCGGAAGGCGCGCTTGGCCGGCGGGATCACCTTGCGCTGGGTCCACGACGGGCCCGACGCCAGCGCTTCGGCCAGCGTCGGCCGGGCGATTGCATCGCGCTCGATGCCAAGCGCTGCAGCGATCGGTTCGACCAAATCGGCCCAGTTGAGCGCCTCCGCATCATTGACGAACAGCGCTGCGCCGGCCGCCTCCGGGTGGTCGATCGCAAGGTCGATCGCGCCGACCAGATTGTCGACGTAGACCGCGTTGCACACACCGGCCGCGCCGCTCAGCAGGAAGGCGTCGCCGGCCAGCAAATCGTCGGCGATGCCGCCGGTCCAGCGCGAGCGCGGCCCGTAGACGATCCCCGGGCGGAGGATGACGCACTCGATCCCGGCGGCCGCGGATGCCACCCGCAGCGTTCGCTCGGCCGCGATCTTGGCGCGGCTGTAGGCGGTCTGTCTGGCGCGCGGGAAGGGCGAGCCCTCGACGGTGCCGGGCTCGGGTGCGTAACCATGGACCATCTGGCTGCTGAGATAGACGATCCGGCGGACTTCGGCGCGCTCGGCCGCCTTGGCCAAGGGCGCGATCATGCCGACGATCGTCGCCGGCGGTCCGGCGACCGCCGCGACAACCGCGTCGCAGCCCGACAAGGCCCGCGCCATGGCCACCTCGTCAAGCGCGTTGGCGACCCGGCCCTCGAGTTCGAAGCGCGACGCCAGCGCCAGCGCCGCGGCGCGGTGGACCACCGGCACCACCTGGCGCCGGCCGCCGAGATGGAACATCTCGACCGCGCGATTGCCGACGAACCCGCCGGCCCCAAGAATGGCGATGCGGGTCACAGCCACTCCATCGCCATCGGCACCCGGCTTTGCCGGCACTGGTCGAGCAAGCGGATGGTCTGTAGCCCGTCCTCGGCGCTGACCAGGCCGCCACCAGCCTTGCCGCGAATGGCGTCGGTCATCGCCCGCAGCTGGGCGGCGATCGCTTGCTCGTAGCCGCCGGCCGCGCATTGTCCGTCGCGCTCGGGGACAATCGCTCCGACCGTCTCGCCGGCCGATCCCTGCTCGAGTTCGTCGCGCTCGTGGATCGCCCACTCCAGCCAGCCGCGCTCGCCGGTGAAGCGATAGGCGTTGGGGCGGTACCAGTCGCGGCTCAGCCGGACCGCGACCTCGGTCGGCCCGAAGCCGAGATGAATGGCGCAATTGGCGGCGACCCCGCCCAGCGCATCGTCGGCAAAGCGCACCGTATCGGGCTCGCCCAGCCACCAGCGCAACAGGTCGAGCACATGCACCCCGACATCCTCGAGCACCCCGCCGCCGCCGCGCTTGGGATCGAAATAGGCCGGCGACGCAATCGGCCAGTCGAACCGCCCACCTTCGAAAATGTCGATCCGCTGCAGCTTTCCCAGCGCCTCGCCGGCAATCATCTCGCGGATTGTGCGCGGCTGGGACAGGAAGCGCCGGACCATGGCGACCGCGAACGGCGCGCTCGATGACTTGGCCGCAGCGACCATCCGCTCGGCGTCGGCCACGGTCAGCGCCATCGGTTTCTCGCACAGCACGGCGATCCCGGCCGCCGCCGCGGCGCAGGCCTGCTCGGCGTGGCGGGCGGGCGGCGACGCGACGACCAACAGGTCGATGTCCAGTGCCAGGAGATTGTCCAGCGAGCCGACCGGCCGGGCGTCGGGAAAGGCGTCGCACAGGCGCTTGGCCGCGGTCCGGTCGGGATCGAGCGCGCCGGCCAGCATTGCCTCGCCGCCGTCGCACAGCGCCTGCAGCGCGGGTCGGTAATAGAGCTGCGTGACCGCGCCGCAGCCGCTGATCGCGATGCGGATCATGGCTTGTGCCGGCCCAGGGCAATGCGTGTTGCCGCGCGCAGCGTCGCCATCCCCGGCTCCAGCCGCCAGGCCATCCGCAGATGGGCCCACATCGCCCGCCGCCGCCGCTCGCTCGCCAGCTGCCGGGCGTTGTCGAGCGCGGTCCGCGCATAAGCCCGCTTGGCCGAGCCGATGATCGCCGCCGCCCGGTCGGTCGGCAGCAGCGGGCGGAACAGCTTCATCGCCTGCTCGGTGTAGCGGAGCTCGCGCGCGTTGGCGAAATGGCGCCCGGTGTTGGAATCGTCGTGCTTGCGATAGGCGGCGAGCAGCTCCGGTTCGTACCAGACGCCGTAATGGGCCGCGATCCGCACCCACATCTCCCAATCCTCGGCGCAGGCGAGGCGCGGGTCGAACCCGCCGAGCTGCTCCCACACCTGGCGCCGCACGACGATCGCCGGAGTGACGATGCGCTGCTCGCTGGCGAGCTTGCCCAGCGCATCGTCGAGCGGTCCGGCAGTCGCTTGCTCGGTCTCGGCCACCGCCGTCACCGAACCGGCCAAATCGATGATCTGCCAGCGGCAGAAAGCGGCGCCGACGGCGGGGTCGTCGAAGCCTTGCCCGAGCGCCGCATAAAATCCCGGCAGGACCAGATCATCGCCGTGCAGCAAGTGGACGAGTTCGCCCCGCGAGCGATTGAGGCAGGCCGCGAAATTGGCGATGTGGCCGATGTTGCGCGGCTGGCGATGATAGCCGACCCGGCCCTTGCCGACCGCACCGACGATCGCCGCGAGGTCGTCGCTCGATGCGTCGTCGACCACTTCGATCTGCATCGCGTCTGGCCCCGGATCCTGCGCGAGCACCGAACGCAGCGTGTCGCCAAGGTACGCGGCGCATTCGAACGCCGGGATCATCACCGACCAGCGCGGCCGCGGCCCGCCCGCCGCGACTGGCGCAATCACCGCCCTTGCCCCGCTCATCGCAGCGCCCTGGCCGCCTCGGCGACCCATTGGCGCCAGCCGATCCCGCCCGATCGCAGCGCGTACCAGGCGCTGCGCCAGGCCAGCGCGGTTTCGCCGCGGGCGCCATATTCGGTCATCCAGCCGGTGAAGTAGGCCGCGCATCCGGCGGCCGCGAGCGCGCGGTGGCGGTGGCCGAACCCGGCATCCATGCGCCGATAGAGTTCGGCGGTGATGTCGAGCTTCTGGCGCGACGGCAGCGCCGAATAAACGCCGTCCTGGTGGAGCCGGTAGGCGGCCACCGGCTCGGGACTGAAGCCGAGGTCGCCGTGCTCGGCGCAGGCGACGTAGAGCGGCCAGTCGGTGATCATCGTCGTCCGCGGCGCGCGCCCGAATTCGGAATACCACGGCCCGATCGCGCCGAGCGCGTCGCGCCGCAGCAGCCCGGCGGCGGTGGCGAACGGATTGCCTTCCCAGATTTCGGCCATGCCGATCCGCGGCCGGTGGTCGGCCGCGGTCCAGCAGCGCTCCTCGGGCTCGAAGCTGTCGCCGATCACCACCCGCGCATTGTGGAAGCAGGCGGCGAGCGACCGATCGCCATCGAGGATCGCGACCTGGCGGGCGAGCTTGTCGTCGACCAGCCACATGTCGTCGGCGTCGAGCATCGCGACATAGCGCCCGCGGGCCACGCGCAGCGCCCGCAGGATGGTCTCGTTGCACGCCAGGTTCTGCTCCGACGTCATGACCGTCACGCGGTCATCTTTTGCGGCCGCGGCGCGGATGATCGCAAGCGTGCCGTCGGTCGAGCGATCCTCGCTGACGATGACCTCCATCCGCACCCCGCGCTGCATCATTACGCTGTCGAGTGCCCGGGCGACGAAGCGCTCGTGATTGTAGGCAATCACGAGCACCGAGACGTCCGGAGCCGGTGCCGTCATGAACCCCCGAGCATCCGCGCCAGCCGGCTGCCGGGCCAGTCCCCGACGTGGCGGCGCGGCAGTGCGAACGGCCGGCTGTGCGCGCCGACGAAGCCATGTTCGGTAGTGCACGCGCAAAGGAAGCCGGCGTCCTCGGCGAGCGTCTCCGATTCCGCGTCGAAGTCGCCGTAGGGATAGGCCATGGTGCGCGGCACGACTCCGCTGAGCGCCGCGCAACGTGCCACGCTGTCGACGATCTCGTAGCGCTTCTCGGACGGGCTAAGCCGCGGCAGCGACGGGTGGGTCAGGCTGTGCGCGCCGATCTCGATGGTCGCCGAGCGGGTCGCGTGCACTTCCCCGGCGGTCATCGGCCGGTGCGACGGGCGCGGTGCGGCCGCGGCGTCGGTCTGCTTGCGCAGCTGGTCCATCGACCCCGCCAGCACCGCCGGCTCCTGTTCGCGCAATTTGGCCCACAGATTGTGGAAGGCCTCTTGCCGGGGGGTGTGCGGCGCGGCGTCGGGCGCCCACTGCCGGTCGCCGGCTTCGCGCTCGCCGAGCGCAAAGGTCTCCCCATCGAGGCGGAGCGCATCGCCGCCATGTCCAAGCACGATCCGTTCAAGATCGTCCCACCAGAACTCCTGACCGCGCTCGATCAGTTCGGCGGGGACGAAGATCGTCGCCGGCAGGCCGAGGTTTTCGAGCAGCGGCACCGCGACCACGGCGTTGCAGGCATAAGCATCGTCGAAGGTCAGCGCGACGGCCTTGTCGGGCAGGCGCTGCTGGCGATGGAGCGCCGCGAATTCGGCCAGCGGCAGCACCGTGCGGTTGGCCGCCAGCCAATTGAGCTGTTCGGCGAAATGCTCGGCCGAGACCGCCAGGCCCCACGGATCGAAGCTCTCCGGCCCGATCCGGTGATACATCAGGATCGCCGGCTGCGGACGCGCCGGACGCAGCCCGCGCAAGCGCCGCCGCACCGCAGCCAACCCCGACCTGACCCCCGTGATACGCGTCGCATTGCCCATGACTAGGCCACCATGATCGCCAACCGGCGTCTTGGCAAAGGGGCGCGGCCGGCCATCACGCGAGCAGCGCGGCCGCGGCCTCGGCCTCGCGCTTGAGATTGCGCGCCAGCTGGGCCTGGCCATTGAGATATTGCGGCGGCACGTGGATGTCGCGGTAATCGAGCGCGGCGGCGGCGCGCAGCGTCCACATCGGGTCGATCAAATGCGGCCGGCCGAGCGCGACCAGGTCGGCGCGACCGGCGGCGAGGATCGAATTGGCGTGGTCGGGCTCATAGATGTTGCCGACCGCCATGGTCGCGACCCGCGCCTCGTTGCGCAATTTGTCCGAAAACGGCGTCTGGAACATCCGGCCATAGACCGGGCTGGCGTCGGTCGAGGTCTGGCCGGCCGAAACGTCGATCAGGTCGGCGCCTTCGCACGCAAAGGCCTCGGCGATGGCGACCGCCTCCTCAGGTGTGACGCCTTCGTCGCCGGCCCAGTCGCTGGCCGAGATGCGGACCGACATCGGCATTCCGGGCGGGAGCGCGGCGCGCATCGCCGCGAACACTTCCAGGGGATAGCGCAGCCGGTTTTCGAGTGAGCCGCCATAATCGTCGTCGCGGCGGTTCTGCAGCGGGGTGATGAAGCTCGACAGCAAATAACCGTGCGCGGCGTGGAGCTCGACCATGTCGAAGCCGGCATCGACCCCCATCAGGGCGGCGGCGACGAACTGGTCGCGGACCGCGTCCATGTCGGCGCGGGTCATCGCCTTGGGCTGCTGGTTGACCGGCGACCACGCCACGTCGGACGCCGAAATCAGCGACCAATTGCCGTCGTCGAGCGGCACGTCATTGCCGTCCCAGCCCAATTTGGTCGAACCCTTGCCGCCCGAATGGCCGAGCTGGAGGCAGAATTTGGCCTTGCTGTGGGAATGGACGAAATCGACGATACGGCGCCACGCGGCGATATGCTCGGGCGCCCACAGGCCGGTGCAGCCGGGGCTGATCCGGCCTTCGGGCGAGACGCAGGTCATCTCGGTGAAGACCAGCCCGGCGCCGCCCAGCGCGCGCTGGCCGTAATGGACCAGGTGGAAGTCATTGGGCGTGCCGTCGACCGCCGAATACATCGCCATCGGCGACACCGTGATGCGGTTCTCGACCCGCAGCTCGCGCAGCTTGAACGGCGCGAACAGCGGCGCCGCGGCCTTGCCCGGCTCGCCCGCTCGTTCCCAGAACCAGCGCTCGACGCTTTCCAGCCAGTCCTTGTCGCGCAGGCGCAGATTCTCGTGGCTGATGCGCTGGCTGCGGGTCAGCAGCGAATAAGCGAATTGGAGCGGCTCGAAGTTCAAATAACGCTCGAGCGTCTCGAACCATTCGGTCGAATTGCGTGCGCTGTTCTGCAGCTTCAAGACCTCGAGGCTGCGCTCGGCCTGATATTCGAACAGCGCGGCATCGAGCTCGAGCGGGCGGTTGAGCACCTGCGCCAGCTTGATCGCATCCTCAAGCGCCAGCTTGGTCCCCGACCCGATCGAGAAATGCGCGGTGTGGGCGGCGTCGCCCAAGAGGATGAACTTGCCGCTCGACCAGCGCTCGCACTTGATCCGGCGGAAATTGAGCCACACCGCCGGCCCGGGCAGATGCGCGGCGTTCGAAATCAGCGCGTGCCCGTCGAGATATTGGGCGAAGATCCGCTCGCACCGGGCGATCGCCTCGGCCTGGTCCATCGTGTCGAACCCGAGCCGGCGCCAGGTGCTTTCCGAACATTCGACGATGAAGGTCGAGCAGTCGGGGGCGAAGCGATAGGCGTGGGCCCAGATCCACCCCGCGTCGGTCTGCTCGAACGCGAAGGTAAAGGCGTCGAACGCCTTGGACGTGCCGAGCCACACGAACTTGTTGGTGCGCTGGTCGACGTCGACCCCGAACTCGGCGGCGAAATGGTCGCGGACGCGGCTGTTGATGCCGTCGGCGGCGATGACCAGATCATATTCGGCCCATCTGGGATCGGCCGGATCGCATTCGGTTTCGAAGTTGAGCACGACCCCGAGCTCGGCCGCGCGCTGCTGAAGGATCTCGAGCAATCGCTTGCGGCCGATGCCGATGAAGCCGTGGCCCGACGAGCGCACGCACTCGCCGCGGTAATGGACCTCGATGTCGTCCCAATGGGCAAATTCGTCGGCGATGATTTTGGCCGAGACCGGGTCGTTGGCCATCAGATTGTCGACCGTCTGGTCGGAGAACACGACCCCCCACCCGAACGTCACGCCGCGCCGGTTGCGCTCGAACACGTGGACCTCATGGCCTGCGTCATGAAGCTTCATCGAAATCGCGAAGTAGAGCCCAGCCGGCCCGGCCCCGATGCACGCGATCTTCATCGGCGACCTAAGTCAAAAGTCTCAAAAGTCGCACCAGCTCGCGCACGCGCACCCGCGGGCCCGCGCGAGCGCGAGGCAATCGAAGCAAAAGCCGGCCGGAAACTACGCAATCCCATCGCGGCAACATGGCACAGCAGCGCGCCTGTAGGACAGTGTTATGTCGGCTTCGGGTGGGAGGCGGTCATTGCGTTCCGTAATTGCGCCAATGTTGAACGGCTAAAACGGAATTGAAGAATGCTCCGCCGATGATGCCGGTGAACGCCGTTACGACGGCGAGCAGCACCACTGCTCGAATGAACGGCGTGGCGATGTCGAGGCCAAGTGCTAGTGCAATCAGCCAGTCGGACAACACGATTAACGTGGCGACTAGGAGCGACACGCGAGAGCTGCCCCATAGGAGAGTCGCCAAGGAGTTTGAAATCTTTGGCGATTTCCCGACGGTTAGCCGCCGTGCTGCCCATGCCAACAAGGACCAGAGGAGGAGGACACCGATGACTTGGATGGTCAGGACGTGCTGAAACAAGGAGCTTGCAGGGTCGCCTCTAGTGAACGTCAGTACAAGAGCCCCGCCTGAAAGCAGAATGGCCCCAACAATGACAAGCGCTAGGCCGGTTCTGGCTGAAAGCGGGGCATGCATTCGGAGAACATCCCATTTAGAGCGAATGTCCGCAATGGGTCGAAAGCGGACGTCAGGCCGCGCGCGAATCCACCCCGCGGAGGAAGGCGCCGGCTAGTGTATTGAATTCGTCCGGCCGCTCGAGATTGGACAGGTGCCCGGCGCCCGCGATCGGTTCGTACTGGGCGCCCGGGATCAGGTACGCGAGCTCGCGCGACAGCGCCGGCGGGGTCACCCGGTCCTCGGTTCCGCACAACACCAGCGTAGGCGCGCGGATCGCGGCGGCGCGCTCGCGCTGGTCGGCCAGCCACACGGCTTCGGCGCCGATGCGAAAGGCCGCGGGGTCGATTTTGGCCATGGTCTCGATCACCTCGCTGCGCACCGCTGGATCGGCCGGCTGGGCGAGCAAGGCGTCGGCGCGGCCTTCGGCCAGCGCCCGCATGTCGGCGGCGGCGGCGATCGAGCGCTCGTAGATCGCGCCACCGTCGGGGTGCACGGCGAAGCTGTCGGCGATGATCAGCGACACGCACCGGTCGGGCGCCTGCGCATGCATCGCAATCGCGATCACTCCGCCGAGCGACAGCCCGCAGACATGCGCCCGGTCGATCCCGAGCGCGTCCATCGCCGAGAGCATCGCGGCCGCGAAATCGTCGCGAGTCGTGCCGGCCGCGCCCGGGTCGCTCTCGCCATAACCGGGGTAATCGAACGCCACGGCGCGGCGGCTCGCGCCGAAATGGGCCAGCTGCGGCGCCCACACCGATTTGTCCGACCCTACCCCGTGGAGGAACAGGATCGGCACCGCATCGCCGGTCCCGGCCTCGTCCACGCCGATTCCGACGCGGGTGGTGGTGATTACCCTGCCCATCGAGCCATGATGGCTTTGCATCTTGGCGAGAGCAAGTTAGGCCACGCCGCATGACGCGCATGACGGTCAATGGCGAGCCGATCCATTACCTCCTCGATCCGCAGACGCCGTTGCTGTGGGCGTTGCGCGATGCGTCCAACCTGACCGGCGCCAAGCACGGCTGCGACGGCAGCGATTGTGGCGCCTGCACGGTGCTGGTCGACGGCCGCGCAATGCTCAGCTGCGGCATCAGCATCGCCGCGCTCGAGGGGGCGGAAGTGGTCACCATCGAAGGGCTTTCGGCCAACCGCACCCACCCCATCCAGCAGGCGTGGGCGGCCGAGCAGGTCAGCCAGTGCGGGTTTTGCGAGCCGGGCTTCATCATGGCCATCGCGGCACTGCTCCAGGCGAGCCCCAATCCGGCGCCCGAAGCGGTCGACGCGCTGCCCAATATTTGCCGCTGCGGGGCCTATCCGCGGATCCGCAGGGCGATCGCCCGCGCCGCCGCGACGGCCCGCCAATCGCACCCGCCAGTGCCTGCCCCGGACAGCCCCGGAAAGCTGAACAATGGCGATCGGAACGGTTAAGCAACGGCTCATCTGGCGGGGTGCAATTTCGACCGGTAACTCCACCCTGAAGATAGGGATCGTGTCATGCGTAACAGTCTCATTTTTGTTCTTCTTGCAACCATCTCCATGCCCGCTTTCGCGGCTCCGGATGACGGCGACCGCGCTGCTCGCGAGGCCGCCCGCGCCGAACGCCAGGCCGAACGCGACGAAGCTCGTTCCGAGCGCCAGGCCGAGCGGCCGCAAGCCGCGCCCCGGGCCGAACCCGCTGCCCAGCAGCAGCGGCCGGTCGATCCGCGCGGCGGCAATCGCCCGGTCGCGGTCGATCCGCAGGGCCAGCGCAACCTCGCGCAACCGCCCGTGCTCGACCAGCGCGGTGGACCGAATCGCGGCGGCGGCAATCCCGGCGGCAATCCCAACCGCCCGGCGCTGGTCGACGGGAACGCGACCGGCGACAGCGTGCGCGACTGGCGCTCGCGCGAGCGTCGCGCCGGCGACCGACCGGCGCAGATTCCGCAGCGCGATGCGAACAGCGACGAGTGGCGCTCGCACGAGCGCCATATCGCCGTTGGCCCGCAGACGGTCGAGCAGCGCAATGTCGACCGCGCGGCCCAGCAGGCCGAGCGCCGCCAGCGGATCGAGGAGCGCAATTCGGTCGCCAACCGGCGGCCGCCGGTGGTCAGCCGCATCCCGCGCGAGGGCACCCAGCCGCCGCCGCGGCAGTCGGTGCGGCCGTCGGGCCTGACCGCGCGCACGTGGAATCACAACTGGCGTTCGGACGGTCATCACGACTGGCAGAACCATCGCCGCCACCATCGCTCGCTGTTCCACCTCGGCTTCTATTTCGATCCGTTCGGCTGGGGCTACCGGCCCTACTCGATCGGCTGGCGGATGTGGCCGAGCTATTATGGCAACAGCTACTGGCTCAACGACCCGTATATGTACCGCCTGCCGTACGCGCCGGCGGGGACCCGCTGGGTGCGTTATTTCGACGACGCAGTGCTGGTCGATACGTGGGACGGACAAGTGGTCGACGTGATCTACGACTTCTTCTGGTAGACAGCGTCATTGCATTCGTCGAAGGGGCGTTGCGGTTTGTCCGCGGCGCCCCTTGCGGCATCAGGACAAATGCCAACCCATGTCCGAAAGTGCACCGCTCATGCCGATCCCGATCCGTCGCTTGACCCTCTTCGCGTCGCTCCTGATGCTCGGCGCGTGCGCCACCGTTGCGCCGCCGGCCCCCGTCGCCGCCGATCCCGCTCCACCCGCGCCGCCGCCGCCGGTGGTCGCCCAGCCGAGCGCCCACGACCGCTTGTTCGATCTGTTCAAGGCGAGCGACGAAGCGAGCCTCAAGCGCAATCCGCTGAACGCCCTGTTCCGCGGCGACCTGCGCTACGCCGACCAGCTCGGGGACAGCATCACCGACGAATATTACGCCGCCGAGCGGGCCGCCGGCGACGCCGATCTGGCGGCGCTCCACGCGATCCCGCGGGCCGAGCTCGATGCGACCGACCAGGTCGCCTATGACGTCTTCGATTATTCGACCAAGGACATGCTGCGCGGGCTCCAGCCGGACATTCTGGCGCTGACCGCGGTGCGCCCGATGAACCACTTCTTCGGCTTCCACACTTTCTATCCGACCTTCGCCAGCGGCAAGGGCGCGGCGCCGTTCAAGACGCTCGCCGACTATGACAACAACCTCAAGCGCCACCGCGACTTCGTGATCTACATCGACCGCGCGATCGGCCGCTTCCGCGAGGGCGAGCAGAGCGGCGTGGTCGAGACCAAGCTGACCGTGCGCAACATGATCGAACAGCTCGATACCCAGCTCAAGCAGACCCCCGAGGAGTCGACCTATTACGGCCCGGTCAAGCAATTCCCGGCGGACTTCGGCGCCGCCGACCGCGCCCGCCTGACCAAGGACTATCGCGCCGCCATCACCGATGAGCTGTACCCGGTGCTGACCCGGCTGCGCGACTTCCTCAAGACCGAATATCTGCCGCACGCGCGCGACGGCGTCGGGCTGCTCTACATGAAGGGCGGCGACAAGCTCTACCAGCAGCTGATCGAATCGACCACGACGCTGCCGATGAACGCCAACGAGATCCACGAGCTCGGGCTGAGCGAAGTCGCGCGGATCACCCAGGGCATGGAGAAAGTGAAGCAGGAAGTCGGCTTCAAGGGAACGCTGCAGCAGTTCTTCGACCATCTCCGCACCGACCCCAAATACAAGATGAAATCGCGCGAGGCGCTGACCCAGCGTTATTACGACATCGGCAAGACCGTCGAGGCCAAACTGCCGACCTATTTCTCGACCATGCCCAAGGCCAAGCTCGAGATTCGCCCGTACGAGAAATTCCGCGAGAAGTTCGAGGCCGGCGGAAGCTATGAGCAGGGCAGCCCCGACGGGTCGCGCCCTGGCGTGTTCTACTTCAACGCCTACGACCTACCGTCGCGCACCACCCCGGGCCAGACCACCTTGTTCCTCCACGAAGGCGAGCCGGGCCACCATTTCCAGATCAGCCTGGCCCAGGAAAACGAAGCCCTGCCGAGCTTCATGCGCTTCGGCGGCAACACCGCGTACGTCGAGGGCTGGGCGCTTTATTCGGAGACGCTGGGCTACGACATGGGCTTCTACGACGATCCCATCCAGCGCTTCGGGACGCTGTCGGACGAGATGCTGCGGGCGATGCGGCTGGTGCTCGACACCGGCATCCACGCCAAGGGCTGGACCCGCGAAAAGGCGATCGCCTACATGCTTAGCCACTCCGACATCGGCAAGACCGACGCCACCGCCGAGGTCGAGCGCTACATCGCGATCCCGAGCCAGGCGCTGGCCTATAAGGTCGGCGCGCTGACCATCCAGCGCCTTCGCAAGAAAGCCGAAACCGAGCTTGGTCCCAAGTTCGACATCCGCGAATTCCACGCCCAGGTGCTGATGACCGGCGCTCTTCCTCTGACCATCCTCGAGCAGAAGATCGATCGCTGGATTGCTGGGCGGAAGCGCAGTTAGCCGGGAGCCAACTGCACAGCTTCTTTTCAGTTCGCAGCCTTGGCGCAATCAGACGCTCGCGCTCAGGAATATTCATTAGCTCCCTTGTTGCCGTATTAATACTGTAATACAGTATGCGGAGCGAAAGGGGGGGCATGATTAATCGACGCAGCCTTCTGGTAGCCGGCGCCACCGCCGCGACGGGCGCGATGCTCGGATTGGCGGAGACGCCGGTGCTCGCCAGCGCCACTGCGCCAGCGACTGTGAAACCGCCGAGAATGGAGCGCCTTGCGAAGGCCGTTGCCGCCTCCCGATTGCCGCTCGATTTCGACTGATCGCATTTCTCCGGCGCCGGGTTCTATTGGCTGCTTGGTCGCGGCTCAGACGCGCATGCCTTCCTGCTCGGCGAAGAGCACGGCGTGGCCGAAAATCCAAAGCTCGCGGCGCAGCTGATCACTGCGCTGGTTCCTCGGGGATATGGCCATGTAGCGGTCGAAATCTCGCCACCAATGGCCGCGGCGCTTGATCGCGCGCTCGCGCGCTCGCGAGCCGCGACCGTTCGGAGGTCGACCGTCTACTGACCACGCCCGAGTCCCGGGTAGCCTTTTTCGGCATGCGCGAAGAAGCCGACTGGCTGCGTGCCGCCCGTGCGGCATTGCCCGGTCGCGCGCCGTTGCTGTGGGGGGTAGATTACGAAGTTGCCGCGGATCGCTATCTAATTCGCCAGCTCAAGCGCCGAAGGTTGCCCGCGGCGGCCGCTCGCGCGCTGTTGGCATTGGACCTTGCGTCGAGCAAGTCCTGGGAGCGCTACAACCAGACGCATAACCCTCAATTCATCTACAGCTTCTCCGGCGATCCTCGGCTCGTTCGGACACTGCGCACGGCATGGCCGCGGGCCGACGCGGACAGCATGCTCATCTTGGAAACACTCGAGCGAACCTTGGAAATCAATGCCCTGTGGGTCGCCCAGAAGGGTTACGAGTCCAACCTCCTGCGAGCGCAATTGCTGCGCGCTAATTTACTGCGTTACTGGCGCTCGCGCCGACACATCGACCCTTCGTCTCGCCTGTTCATGAAGATGGGCGCGTCGCATCTCATTCGTGGGCTCAACATCTCGGATGTTTTCGATCTCGGCACCTTGGTTCCAGAGCTCGTCGCTGAAGATGGAGGCGAGGCATTCCATCTGATGGTTCTGCCCGGGCCGGACACCAAGACCGCCAATTTCGACCCCACAACCTTTCGCTACGTACCAGGCAACCGCAACGAATATGGCGAAGGCATGGATATCTTTGACGAGTTAGTCTTTCCAGGAAAGTTCACCGTGTTCGACACCGCTCCGCTGCGAGCCATCGCATCGAGCGGCGCCAAGGAAATTCCGCTGCCGCTTTGGCGTGTGATCCATGGTGTCGACGCTGTTCTCGTTATGACGGGTTCGAATCCGTCGTCCAATCTCTAAGGAGCCACCGCTTCGGCGATCAGGCGGCGGCTGTTGTCCACGCCGTAGAGCGCGATGAAGCTGCCCATGCGCGGGCCTTGCGACGAGCCGAGCAGGGTTTCGTAGAGCGCCTGGAACCATGCCCGCAGATTGTCGAACGGGTGGCGCTTGCCGACTTCGAACACGACGTGCTGGATCGCTTCGGGCTCGGCATCCTCGGCCAGTCTGGCGAGTTCGCCGTCGAGATCGCGCAGCGCCGCCGCCTCGACCTCGGTCGGGGCCCGCCGCTTGAGCTCAGGAGTGACGAAATCGCCGGCGTAATTGACCGCCAGTCCGATCAGCTCGTCGAGCTCGGGATTGGCCTCGGGTGACGTGCCGGGCGCGTAACGCTGGACGAACTTCCACGCGGTCTCCTTGTCGCCGCAACCAGGCAGGCTGACCAGATTGAGCAGCAGCCCATAAGTCAGCGGCAGCGTGCCTTCGGGCACCTTGCCGGCGTGGATGTGGTGGACCGGATTGCCGAGCTTCTGCTCGATCGGCTGGTCGGCGTAATTGCCGCGGAACTGCCAATATTCGTCAACCGCGCGCGGGATCACGCCGAGGTGCAGGCTCTTCGCTTTCCTTGGTTCGCGGTAGATGTAAAACGCCAGGCTCTCCTCGCTGCCGTAGCGCAGCCACTGCTCGAGGCTGAGGCCATTGCCCTTGGACTTGGAGATCTTCTCATTGTTCTCGTCGAGGAACATTTCATAGTTGAAGCCCTCGGGCGGGCGGCCGCCGAGCACGCGCGTGATCTTGCCTGACTGGATGACCGATTCGATCAAATCCTTGCCGGCCATTTCATAATCAACCCCGAGCGCGACCCAGCGCGCCGCCCAGTCGACCTTCCACTGCAGCTTGGCCGTTCCGCCGAGCGCCGACTGGGTGATCCGCGCGCCATCCTCGTCGGTGAAGGCGATCGTCCCGGCGGCGGCATCGACCACTTCGACCGGCACCTGCAGCACGCGCCCGCTGGCGGGTGAGATCGGCAGCACCGGGGAATAGGTCAGCCGCCGCTCCTCGCGCAGCGTCGGCAGCATCACGCCCATCACCGCGTCCCAATGCGCGAGCACGCTGCGGACGGCGTCGTCGAAGGCACCGCTGGTGTAGCGCTCGGTCGCCGACACAAATTCGTAGTCGAAGCCGAACCGGTCGAGGAAATGCCGGAGCATCGAATTATTGTGGTGCGCAAAGCTTGCGTCGGTGCCGAATGGGTCGGGAATCTGGGTCAGCGGCTTGCCCAGATGTTCGGCCAGCATTGCGGCGTTGGGGACGTTGTCCGGCACCTTGCGCAGGCCGTCCATATCGTCGCTGAACGCGATCAGACGGGTCGGCTCACCACCGCCCAATTCCGCATAGGCATGGCGCACGAAGGTCGTCCGCAGCACTTCGTTGAAGGTCCCGATATGCGGCAGCCCCGACGGTCCGTAGCCGGTCTCGAACAGGATCGCTTCGCCGCCTGGCTTCCCATCCGGCCAGCGCTTGAGCAACTTGCGCGCTTCCTCATAGGGCCACGCCTTCGATTGCATCGCGGCGGAACGGAGGGTTTCTGCGTCCAATCTCGTTGCTCTTTTGTTCTTGGGCCGCCAAATACGGAGTAATGGCCGCTCCTTTGCCTCTTCCCGCCCTGCACGCAACCCACGCCGGTATCTGGCTTGCCGGGCCCGATGGTCAATTGCGTGAGGCGCAGCGCGGCGAAGCTATCGCCCGCGCCGCCGAAACCCCGCACATCATCCTCAATGCGCCGCTGATCGGGCAACGACTCGGCTATCCCGATCTGTCCGGGCTCGACCTGCTCGAATTGTTCGCCTTCATCCATCCGGCGCGGTTCGCGGTGCCGACTACCGCCGGGCTATGCCGCGCGCTCGGGCTGGAGCCGCCGGCGAGCGAAGCGGCAGCGGCCTCGGAGCTGCCGGCGACGGCCGCCCGCTTGCTCGCGACCCTGGCGGATCCGGACTGGCACGAGCGCGAGGGCGCGTGGACCGCGAACATGACCCTGGCCCGCATTGGCTGGGGCTGGGCGCGGCTGGTGGCGGCGCGGCTTGAGCGACCCGAACGCGGTGAGCGCATGCTGTTTTCGCGCCTGGCCCAGTGGGAGGAGGCCACCGATCGGCCGCCGCCGCGGACCGTCTCGATCGCTCCCGAAGCAGCGCAGGCGCGGCTGGATTCACTCACCGGGGCGGCGTCCGAATCGCGCGAGGGCCAGCGCGCGATGGCCGCGGCGGTGACTGCGGTATTCGCTCCCAAGCCAGCCGAGGGCTCGCCCAATTTGCTGCTGGCCGAGGCCGGCACCGGCATTGGCAAGACGCTGGCCTACCTCGCCCCGGCGTCCTTGTGGGCCGAAGCGGCGGGCGGGACGGTGTGGGTGTCGACCTTCACCAAGGCGTTGCAGCGCCAGCTCGATGCCGAAGGCGCGCGGCTGTTCGCCGACCCGGCCGAGCGGACGAAGAAGATCGTCATCCGCAAGGGCCGCGAGAATTATTTGTGCCTGCTCAATCTCGAGGATGCGATGCAGGGTGCGTTCGCCGGGCGGGCGGCAATCCTCGCCCATTTGGTCGGGCGCTGGGCCGCTTACACCCGCGACGGTGACATGGTCGGCGGCGACTTGCCCGGCTGGCTGCCGAGCCTGTTCCGGCGCGCCGGTGCGACCGCCTTGACCGACCGCCGCGGCGAGTGCGTCTATGCCGGCTGCCCGCATTACCGGCGCTGCTTCATCGAGCGCGCAGAACGCGCCGGGCGCGAGGCCGACATCGTCATCGCCAACCATGCGCTGGTCATGATCAACGCCGCCCGCTCGCGCGAGACCGCGCCGCGGCGGATCCTGTTCGACGAAGGCCATCATCTGTTCGAAGCGGCCGATTCGACCTTTGCAGTGGCGTTCGGCGGCCAGGAAGCGATCGAGCTGCGGCGCTGGATCGTTGGCCCGGAAGGGCGCTCGCGCGGGCGGCGGCGCGGGCTCGCGGCGCGGCTGGTCGACGTCGCCTCCTACGACGAGCAAGGCGGCCAAGCGCTCGAGGCGGCGATCGAGGCGGCGCGCGCTTTGCCTTCGCACGGCTGGCTGGCGCGGGTTGCCGAGGGCGATCCGTTCGGTGCGATCGAGACCTTGCTGAGCGAGGTCCGCGGCATGGTCTACGCCCGGGCCAAGGCGCAGGAAGCGGGCTACGGGCTCGAAACCGAGCTGGCCGATCCCGACGGAGCGCTGGTCGCAGCCGCCGCAGCCGCGCTCGAGACCCTCGAATCGCTGCACAAGCCGCTGGCGGCGCTGGCCCGGCGGCTCGAAGCGGTGCTCGAGGATGCGCCCGACTGGCTCGACAGCCAGGCGCGGGCGCGGGTCGACGGCGCGATTCGCGGGCTTGCCTGGCGGCGCGAGACGCTCGCCGCGTGGATCGCGCTGCTCGGCCGGGTCGGCGGCTCGGCCGATCCCAATTTCGTCGACTGGCTGGCGATCGAGCGGGTCGAAGGCCGCGAATATGACGTCGCCATCCACCGCCGCTGGCTCGATCCGACGCGCCCGCTGGCGGGCGTCGTGATGGCCGAGGCGGACGGCGTGCTGGTGACGTCGGCGACTTTGCGCGGCGGCGACGACTGGCCGGCTGCCGAGGCGCGGACCGGCGCGCTTCATCTGCCGCGGCCGACCGGCCATTTCGAAGCCGACAGCCCGTTCGATTACGGCGCCTGCTCGCAAGTGCTGATCGTGACCGACATCAAGCAGGGCGATGCCGCGGCATTGGCCGGCGCTTATGCGCGGCTGATCGAGGCCGCGGGCGGCGGCGCGCTCGGCCTGTTCACCGCCATCCAGCGGTTGAAAGCGGTCCACGCGCGGATTGCCGACCGGCTTGCGCGGGCCGGGCTGCCGCTGCTCGCCCAGCACGTCGACCCGATCGACGCCGGCACTTTGGTCGACATTTTCCGCGACGACCCGAGCACCTCGCTGCTCGGCACCGATGCGCTGCGCGACGGGGTCGACGTGCCCGGCAATTCGCTCCGGCTGGTGGTGATGGAGCGGGTGCCGTGGCCGCGCCCGACCGTGCTCCATGCGGCGCGGCGGATGGCCGGCGGTGGCAGCGCCCATGACGACCGGGTAGTCCGCGCGCGGTTGGCGCAGGCGTTCGGGCGGCTGATCCGGCGCGACAATGACCACGGCATTTTCGTCATCCTGTCGGCCGCCATGCCGTCGCGCCTGCTGTCCGCTTTCCCGCCGGCAACCCCGGTCCACCGGCTCCTGCTGGAGGGCGCGATCGAGCGCGTCGCGCTCTCGCGGCTGCACCCGGTGCACGCCGCCCAGCCGGTCGTGGTCGAATGAAAACCCTGTTCGTCCTGCGCCACGCCAAAGCCAGCGGGCCGATGTCGGCCGCGACCGATTTCGACCGCCCGCTGGATCCGCGCGGACGGGCGCAGGCGGCCGACCTCGGCCGGACGATCCGCGCCCGCGGTTTGGAATTCGGGGCGATCGTCGCCAGCCCGGCGCAGCGCGTGGTCGAAACCATCGCCGGCCTTGGCGACGTCCGCCGGGCGACCGCGCCGCGGTTCGACCCGCGCGCCTACAGCGCTTCGCTCGAGACCTTGCTGGCGATCATCCGGGACATCGACGACGGGGTCGATCGGCTCCTGCTGGTCGGGCACAATCCGGGGCTTCACTTATTGCTGTTCGAGCTCGCACAGGACGATCCCGACGGCTTTCTCGGGCAGGTCGCTTCAGGCTTTCCGACCGCAACGCTGGCCGAGCTTGGCCTAGCGGTCGATCAGTGGCGGGAGGTTGAGCCGCGCTGCGGCCGCATCGTCAGCCTGGTGCGCGGCCAGGACTGATCGTCAATTGTCGAGCGCGCTCGCCAGGCGATTGCGCAAGGCGACCAGGCGGAACAGGTCCACGCCCGATTCTCCGTGACCGCGCTGCGGCGCCTCGGCCTTGCCGGGCGCCGATGGCGCAGCGGCTGTTGGAGCCGACGCCGTGGCGGCAGCCGGGGCCTGGCCCTCGGTCCCAGTGCGCAACAGCTTCTGGACGCCGCGGACGGTATAGCCGTCCTGGCTCAGCAGCTGGTGGATCTTTCGCGCCAGGTCGACGTCGGCCGGCCGGTAATAGCGGCGGTTACCGGCGCGCTGGAGCGGCTTGAGCTGCGGGAATTTGGTTTCCCAGTAACGCAGGATGTGCTGCGCAACGCCCAGCTCCAGCGACAGTTCGCCGATTGTTCGAAAGGCCCCGGGAGACTTGTCGGGAGTCGCCATCGCGGCGCTTATTTCGCTATCCTGTCGCGCATCGTCTGACTAGCGCGGAAGGTCATCACCCGCCGGGGCGCGATCGGAACCTCGACCCCGGTCTTGGGATTACGGCCGACTCGCTCGCCCTTGTCGCGCAGGATGAAGCTGCCGAAACCGGAGATCTTCACATTCTTGCCGTCGGCGAGGGTCGCGCACATGTGGTGCAGCACCCGTTCCACGACATTGGCCGACTCGGCGCGGGACAGGCCGAGACTACGATGCGCCACGTCAGCCAGGTCGGCGCGAGTCAGAGTACCTCCGGTACCCGCCTCCTTGCCCAGCCGGGCAATTCCAAGATCCGCCATAGTCTCCTCCCGCGTCGACGGCCCGCCCAAGCCGTGAATGAACTTAACCTAACTCAAACTCGCCGTGTCGGCAATTCGACATTTCCCCTAATTGCCATTATTTATCAATACCTGAGCGCCGCCGCTCCCCAGGTGAAGCCGCCGCCCATCGCTTCCAGCACGATCAGGTCGCCGCGCTTGATTCGGCCGTCGCGGACCGCTGTATCGAGCGCCAGTGGGACCGACGCCGCCGAAGTATTGGCGTGGCGGTCGACCGTGACCACGATCTTGTCGGTCGAAACCCCGAGTTTCTTCGCGGTCGCGTCGAGAATCCGGGCGTTGGCCTGGTGCGGCACGATCCAGTCGACGTCCGCCGCCGTCAGCCCGACTTCGCTCAGCACTTCGTTGAGCACATCGGCGAGGTTGGTCACCGCGTGGCGAAACACTTCGCGGCCCCTCATCCGCAGCTTGCCGACGGTGCCGGTGGTTGATGGCCCGCCGTCGACGAACAGCAAGTCATTGTGGCGTCCGTCGGCGTGCAATTTGGTCGCCAGGATGCCGCGCTCGCCGTCTTCCCTGCCGAGCACCAGCGCGCCCGCACCGTCGCCGAACAGGACGCAGGTGCCGCGGTCATCCCAATCGAGGATCCGGCTGAAGGTCTCGGCGCCGATCACCAGCGCCTTGCTCCCGCTTCCTGAGCGCAGCATCGAATCCGCCACGCTCAGCGCATAGAGGAAGCCGGTGCACACCGCGTGGACGTCGAACGCGATGCAGTCGGGGATGCCGAGCATCGCCTGGACCTTGGTCGCCGACGACGGAAACGTCTGGTCCGGAGTCGCCGTGGCAAGCACGATCAAATCAATCTCGGCCGGATCGATCCCGGCCTGTTCGAGCGCGTTGCGGGCCGCGTCGGCCGCCAGGCTGGCGGTGGTCTCGCCGTTGCCGGCGATATAGCGCGAGCGGATCCCGGTCCGTTCGACGATCCACTGGTCCGAGGTATCGACGGTCTCGCACAATTCGGCATTGTCGACCCGGCGCCACGGCAGCGCCGATCCGGTCCCCAGCACGACCGACCGGGTGGTCATCATGCCGCCTCGTGGTTGAAGGCGTGGGCGCGGAAATTGTCGAGGTCCTCGCCGATCTTGCCGGTCAGGTCGTTGCGGACCATCCGCGCCGCGACTCCGATGGCGTTGGCGACGCCCTTGGCATTGGCGCCGCCGTGGCTTTTGACAACCAGCCCGTTGAGGCCAAGAAAGACCGCGCCATTATGGTTGTTGGGGTCGAGCTGGACGCGCAGAATGTTGAGCGCCGGTTTCGACAGCGCAAAGCCGGCTTTCGAGCGCAGCGAGCTCTTGAAGGCGCGGCGCAACAAATCAGTCACGAAGCGCGCGGTGCCCTCGGCGGTCTTCAATGCGATATTGCCCGAAAAGCCGTCGGTCACGACCACGTCGACATGGCCGCGCGACAGCTGGTCGCCTTCGGTGAAGCCGTTGAACCGCATCGGCAGATAATCGGCGTCGCGGAGCAAGGCGGCGGCTTCCTTGAGCTCGTCGGTGCCCTTCAATTCCTCGGTGCCGATGTTGAGCAGCTTGACCCGCGGCCGGTCGATGTTGAGCACGGTCCGGGCATAGGCCGAGCCCATCACTGCAAACTGGACCAGATTCTGCGCGTCGCATTCGGTGTTGGCGCCCAGGTCGAGCATCACGCAATCCTGCTCGCCGAGCGTCGGCAGCAGCGCGGCCAGCGCCGGCCGGTCGATCCCCGGCATGGTCCTCAGCGCGAGCTTGGCCATCGCCATCATCGCCCCGGTGTTGCCGCCGGACAGCGCCGCGTCGGCCTTGCCTTCCTTGACCGCGTTGATCGCCATGCCCATCGACGTAGTCCGAGCGCGGCGAATCGCCTGGCTTGGCTTTTCGGTCGGAGCGATCGATTCGGCAGTGTGAACGACGGTCACGCCGGACTTGAGCTGGCGATGGCGCTCGAGCTCTTCGCCGATCAGCTTCTCGTCACCGAACAACAGGAACTGGAGCGACGGATCCTGGCGGCGAACCCGCGCCACGCCGGCGAGCATGGTGGCTGGGCCGCTGTCGCTGCCCATGGCGTCGATGGCAATGCGTGGGCCTGCGTCCATGAGCGAGCGCCCTCGGTCCTACCGCCGCTCAGGCCTCGCTCGAAACGATCTCGCGGCCGTTATAATGGCCGCAGGACGCGCACAGATTGTGCGGCAGCTTGAGCTCGCCGCAATTCGGGCACTCCTGGAAGCTGGCCGGCTTCAGCGCATGATGACTGCGGCGCATATTGCGCTTGGAAGGCGATGTTTTTCTCTTGGGAACAGCCATTGCGGCACCTACTTTTCAAAAATAAAAATTGCGACGATCTGCGCCTACTCGACGGGAAAGCCCGACGGTGGCGGCCTGATCATCGCGAACCGAGGTAGCTATAGCGCCTGACGCCGCTGTTGCAAGCTTGTGTGGCCGGCGCCAGGCCCAAGGCGGGAAAGCTGAATTCAGATTGTCGGCCCGCTCACCAAAGGTCGGCGGGTTTGAATACCATCAGTACAACCGCCGCTAGCGGCAGCAGGATCGCAATGATTCCAACAACCTCCCACTGGATCGACATTCGCCGATATTCCGCGCTTGGCCATTCCGCTTGCCCGGTAGCGGCTTCAGCGGCGTTTTGCAGACGCCGTTGAAGGGGTGCGAGCACGGCTCCGAACAATATGCCGGAGATGCCGAAGGCCAGGAGTGACAGAGCGATCCAGGGGGTGCCCAAGTTCGGAAGATGCGCCGACATCGTTAGTGCGACGCCGCTCAGAAGAATAAGGACCACCGTCGGCATGGTGAAGTAGGCATCGCTGCGGATTACACCGGCCATGGCGTGGGCCTGCAGTTGAGGATCCTGGGTCCGGTTGGCATGAGCCATCCAGAATATGCCGGTAATGATGTTCCCGAGAAACAGGATGACGCTGATGATGTGAACGGTTTTGAGCAACAGGAACATGCGCGGGTCCTCGACCGCGCCGTCGCAGTCGAGCCACCTAACACAGGTTAATTCTCTGGGCCAATCAGGCGGCGAGCGCCCGGTCGCCGACATAGGGATTGGTCGCGCGTTCGTGGCCAAAGGTCGACATTGGACCGTGCCCGGGCACGAACGAAGTTGCATTGCCCATCGGCCACAAGCGCTCGGTGATCGACCGGATCAACTGCTGCTGGTCGCCCTTGGGGAAGTCCCAGCGCCCGACCGAGCCCTTGAACAAGACGTCGCCGACCATCGCCAGTTGCGACGGCGGGTGGTGGAAGACGACATGGCCGGGAGTGTGGCCGGGGCAGTGGCGGACGTCGAAAACGAGCTTGCCGACGCTCGCTTGGTCGCCGTCGACCAGCCACCGCTGGGGCTCGAACGGCCGCCCGGCGATGCCGTAGCGCGCGCCGTCCTGCTCGAGCTGGGCAATCCAGAAGATGTCGTCCTGATGCGGTCCCTCGATCGGCACGCCGAGCTCCTCGGCGAGGATTCCGGCCGATCCGCAATGGTCGATATGGCCGTGGGTCAGCAGGATCTTCTCGATTGTCACCCCGGACTGCTCGGCCGCCGCCTTGAGCCGCGGCAGGTCGCCGCCGGGATCGACGAACGCGCCGAGCATGGTCTCGGTGCACCACAGCAAGGTGCAATTCTGCTGCAGCGGCGTGACCGGGATGATCGCCGCCTTGAGCGGCGGCACGGCTTCGGTCATTGCGCCGGCGCTTCGTCGACCAGCGACAGCGCCGCCGGCTCGGCCTTGAGCGAGGCCGCCACGGTTTCGGCCTGGCGCAGCGCCCGCAGCACATTGCCGCCGGCGAGCTTGGCCAGATTCTGGTCGCTCCAGCCGCGCCGGATCAATTCGGCGAACAAATTGGGATAATCCTGCACGCCGGTGAGGTTGGCCGGCGTCGAATCGATCCCGTCGAAGTCGCCGCCGATCCCGACATGATCATAGCCCGCGACCTTGGCGACATGCTCGATATGGTCGGCGACCGTGGCGGCGGTGACCGGCGGGCTCGGATGCGCCGCGACCCACGCTTTCAGCCCCGCTTCGACCTCGGCCTTGCTGGCGCGGTGAAACGCCTTGAGTCGCGCTTCCTCGGCATTTTTCTCGGCGCCCCAATGCCACACCTCGTCGGAGATGAAGTCGGGCACGAAATTGACCATGACCACGCCGCCGTTGCCCGGCAGCAGCGCCAGCACATCGTCGGGCACGTTGCGCAAATGGCCGACCAGCCCGCGCGCCGACGAGTGGGAGAAGATCACCGGCGCCCGGCTGGCGGCGATCGC
>JBDTRT010000093.1:0-12745 GCA_039931595.1 Sphingomicrobium sp. | reverse complement strand
CGCGGACACGGCCGCCGCGGATCAGCACGACGCTATGCTCCTGGAGGTTGTGGCCCTCGCCCGGGATGTAGCTAATCACTTCGCGCTGGTTGGTCAGGCGGACCTTGGCAACCTTGCGCAGCGCCGAGTTCGGCTTCTTCGGAGTGGTCGTATAGACCCTCGTGCAGACGCCGCGCTTTTGCGGGTTCTGTTCCATCGCAGGGACCTTGGACTTGGCCTTCTGCGGTTCGCGACCCTTGCGGATCAGCTGGTTAATCGTCGGCATGAAGCCTTCACCTTTCTGTGCCGGGACGCCCCCGGCGGTTACTTTGCTCGAACGCAAAGCGCGAAGGCGTGCGGCAAACCATCTGGCCTGCCGGGCCTTCACGTCGTCGAGCAATGTTCAGCTCTTGTCCGTTCGGGGTCCGATATCGATGCCCCCGCGGACGACCGGCCCAATAGCGGGCGAGCGGCACAGGGTCAACGGCCTGTCTCGCCCGGCGTCAACTTCGCTGGGTCGATTTGGCGGCAGCCGGTGGGCGCAGTGGCTGGGCCTCAGGCCATCTCGGCCAGGTGCAGGATGCGGCCGATGACGCTGCGCAGCCCGCCGCCAACCAGTCCGCCATGGCGGTGCCCCTCGGTTGCGTCGGGCGGAGTCCAGGGCAGCGGCGGCCTCAGGCTGTCGAGACCGCGGTCGACGAGGCACTCGTGATGGTCGACGATCCGCTCCTGCCAGCTGCGCGGCAGATCGGCTGCGGTGGCCGGCCCAGGAGCCGCGTCGCCGCCCGGAAACCAGTTGGACCGTTTCTCGTGTACGAACTCGCCGCGCACCATCGGCTCGCGCCGGGTCTGCAGCCGGACGCTGATCTGGTCGGGCGAGCGATAGCCGTAATGACGCAGCCGAATGCGTTCGGGATAGATCGGCCCGACGTCGGCCGGGATCTCCTTCAGCGCCGGGTCGTGCCGGAAGAACCTGAGCTCGCTATATTCCCCGAGGACATAATGGTGCAGCCGCTGCTCGAGCGGGACCTCGGGCGCGAAGCGGCGCGGGTCGCGGCGGCAACAGTCCGCGTCGATGTCGGTGAACAGATAAGCGTAGAGCTGCGGCCACACCGCGCGATAATGCTGCGGCACCCGCGCCAGGAACGCCCGCGGATCGTCGATCATGAACTCGTCGGCATCGATGATCGCCCACCAGTCGCTGGCCCGCGCACGCGAGCGATAATGGCACAGAATTTCGTCCCGCAGGCTGTCGGTGAACGGCTTGGGATCGGTCTTGAACGGGACCACGGCGGGCAGCTCGTGGGCCAGATCGAGCACGATTTCCCAGGTGCCGTCGTTGCTGCCGTTGTCGAACACATAGACCTGGTCGCACCACACGCTGGCGGCACGCAGGGTATGCGCGATCACGTCGGCTTCGTTCTTGACGATGCATAGCCCGTGGATGGCCATTGGAGATGTGCCCCCGTCAGCTCCAACGCGGTTAATGCCATGCATTAACTTTTTGTTCAATCGTTAGGGCAATGCGGCCAAAATCGGCTTGCGGCTATCGCACTGGCCATTTCGGAACGAACCGTTCGCGCGGGGTCCCGGACAGTGAATAGAGCCGCTCGGTCGGCAGCTTGACGATCTGCCCCGACCGCTCGAGGCGGTAATCGTAGACCGCCCCCAGCAGCCCGGCCATCGCGCTCCCTTCGACCCGCGCGCCGATCGCATCGAAGCCGATCGCCAGCCCCTCGCCCATGCTCCCAGTCCAGCGGCCGACTCGCACCGTCACCGGCCCGCGATGATATTTGCCCGGGCGCGGCAGCACCTGCTCGGCCCACTGGCGCGCGATCCCGGTCTCGCGTTCTTCGGCCGGCAAATTGTGGACCTGGTAGAAGGTCGGCCTGGTCACGAACCAGCTCATTACCGCCCGGGCAATGCTGGTGTTGCCGCCGCTCGGCGTATCGCGCAGGTCGATCACCACCGTCATCCCGCGCGGCGCGGCGGCCATTGCAGCATCGAACGCGGCGATCGTCGCGCTGACCCCGAGCGAATCGTTGAAGCGGATGCGATATTCGCCGCCGGCTGACGCGACCGTCAGCGGCGGCCGTTCGACCTTGGCCAGCGCATAGAGGTTGGGCAGCTGCAGCGTGCGCGGCGCGGCGCTCGCGCTTTGCACGGTCAGCCGGCGCGGGCGGTCGCGCCGTCCCGCGACCAGCACCCGCGCGGCATAGCCGTCGCGATCCCCGCCGCCGGTCGTGCCGAGGTCGGTCCAGAACGCGGCCACTGCGCCTGCGGTGTCGGTTCCGTCGACCGCAACCAGCCGATCACCGGCGCGGATTCCAGCCTGCTCGGCCGGGCTTCCGGCGCGCACCTGCCCGATGACATAGTCGGCGCCGCGCCGGTCGACCCATAGGTCGCCGTAGCTCGGGAACACCGCCCAGCTGTCTTTCATCGAGCTGCCGGTGATCGCATGATGGTCGGCGAGCAACGCCAGCGCCCGCTCGGCGTAACGGGTTAGCTGCCGGGCATCGATCACCGCGCCCGCCTCGGCTTGCAGCTTGGCCGAGATCGGCATTCGCCCACCCGGAAAGCGGTCGAGATAGGCGTAATTGGCGTTGACCAGGCTGTTGATCGACCTGGCGTCCGCGGCATAATCGGCGGGGGAAAGTGGCTCTGCCGCGGCCGGGACCGCGAGGCACAGCAGGGCAAGGGCGAGAGCAAGTAACCGCATGCGGCGCTTGTGGCAGCCGGCGGCGCGGCCGGTCTTGAAGCTTATTGCTGTGCGTAGCGCCCGGGACTGGTGCCGATGATCCGCTGGAAATGGCGGCTCAAATGGCTCTGGTCGGCGAAGCCGAGGTCGGCGGCAGTGTCGGCGATCAACGCTCCGTCGCGCAGTCGGCGGCGCGCTTCGAGCACCCTGAGCTGGATCTGGTACGCGCCCGGCGTGATCCCGACCTGGTCGCGAAAGGTGCGCAGCAGATGGTACGGGCTGAGCCCGGCGACCGCGGCCAGCTCGGTCAGCGTGACCGGCTCGGCGAAATGCGAGTCGAGAAAGTCGCGGGCGCGGGCGATCCGGCCGGGCTCGGCCGGTCGCAGCGCCGGGGCCCGGCTTCCGGCCATTTCAAAAATCGCGCCGAGCAGGCCGAAGAAATCCTCTTCGCGCTCGATCCCGGAATCGCTCATCATCCGCCGGTGGAGCCGCGCCCATTGGCGGCCGAGCGCCCCGCCGCGCACGACGTTGGCGGGGAAGCGGACCGTGCCGAACGCCGCCGCCATCGCCGCCGGGACATAGAACACCGCATAACTCACCCCGCCCTCGCCGAGCGTCCGGTTGGCATGCGCTTCGTCGGGCTCGAGCAGGATCAGATCGCCGCGGCCGGCGACCAGCTGCTGCCCGCGAACATCGAGCCGCTCGGCGCCGGCGATGGTCACCCCGACGACGAATTCCTGGTGGCTGTGGACCGGAAAAATGCGCTGGCGGTACGAGGCCTGGACAAGCTCGAGACCAGGCAATTGGCGCGGCCGGGCAAACCGCACCTGATCGTCCGGCGGGCTCGTCATCGCGCTTAGTCGACCTGCCATTGGATCGGCTTGAACGAGCCGTTGTTCGATTGCAACGCCGAGCAGGCGGTGAGGCCGATGACCAGGTCCATCCGCGCCTCGAACACGATCCGGTCGCCGGCTTTCGACAGCGGCGGGTCGACGCTGAGCCGTCCGCTGGCGCCGTCGACAGCGACGTTCATGAAACAGTTGAAAGCGGTCGGGATCATGTCCTCGCCGATGCCGTAGGGCGACAACGCGGCGGCGAGATTGCCGAAGCAGCCGCGGTGCGGGTCAGTCTCGCCATAGATGATCCGGAAGGTGTCGCTGGAGCAGGGCGTCAGAAGGAAATCGTGGCGTCCGACGCTATCTTCGACGATTTCGAGCATGACGTTCGAGCGGTTCGAATAAAGCGGGTCGCCGGCGGTCAGATAGATCGAGCTGGCGTAATCCAGCGTTCGGCCCGAGCTGATCACTTCCTTGACGTCGGCGCTATTGAACGCGAGCAGATCGGCGACTTGCTCGCCGAGCGGGTCGATCACCGTCAGCCGCTGGCCGGCCTTGAGCACAAAGGCCACGCCCGAGCGCGGCGCGATTTCATGCGGCATCGTGGCTTCCCCGCCCGGAAAACGGGCAGCGCCAGCCATCCTCTACCGCGCGGCCGCTATATTGGCGGGCGGCGGAGATTTCGCCGTGGCGCGACAGCATCGGGTTGACCGACCCGGCGAGCTCGACGTCGCGGCTGATGATCGCCGCGCGCAACTTGTCGTAGCGGCCAAGCTCGCGCAGCTGGACGAACTGGTCGTGGAGGTTGAACACCATGGTCGGATAATCGAACCGCCGCGCCGGCCGGCTGGCAAGCGAGTGAAGTCCGACCACGAAGAACGCCTCGCCGCCGAAGCTCATCGCGAAATGCGGGTCCTTGGGGTCGTGGGCGACGCGCTGGTCGGGCTCCTGGCCGAGCCACTGGTCCTTGTCCGACAGCGACCGCAGCCGTTGCCACAGGATCCGCTCGAACTCCTCCTCACCGTCCGGCGCGCCACCTTCGAACACCACCGCCAGCGACTGGAACAGCTGCGGGTTGGCGCGGTAGCGTTTGGACAGGTCGATCAGTCCGGGCAGGATCCGCAGATCGTCCCACGCCGAGCGGAAGTCGCGAGCGACGACGAACCGCAGGCCGGCGCGGTTAATCGCCGCCTTGGCCCCGACGCACGGGAAATCGACATCCTCGATGAACCGCGAAAGCCGGCGGGCCAGTGGGTGATCGTCGTCTTTGGGAACCGAAAGCATCCGCCGCGAACGTCGCCGGAGCCAACAAGTTGCACGGTGCGACCTATTAACCCGGTAACTTATGTTGCACGGTCGCGGTTCGATCCGCTTCGGGCCTGATTTCAAGGGCCTATCCGGTGGGCGGAAAGGCGCTCGTAATAGGGCCGGCAGCGGTCAGCCAGGCGCTGCGCCGCTTCGGGCAAGTGGACCGGCGCCAGGTCGGGCGTTCCAAAGCCAGTACTGGCCTCAACCGCCGCATACCAGTGCCCCGCCCACACGCCGTCGGTCGCGCGCCGCCCAGGCGGCCACGACAGCATTGCCGGGTCCCAGCCGATGCCGAGCCGCTCGCACAGCCTTTCAAGCACCGCCGCCGGGTCGGCGAGCACGTCATTGGCGTCGACTACCGGCGGCGCGTGCCCGAGCCGGTCGGCCTCGCGCTCAAAGAAGTCGGCCTGGCGGTCGAGGGCGAAATCCTCGAACGCGGCGGCCTCGCGCTGGCGCAGATAGGACGCGATCATCCGTTCGGGTTCGCGGATCAGGAAGGCATGGGTAAAGCCGGCGAAATCGTCATAGCCGACCGGCCCGACCATGTGGTGCCACATCTGCTTCTGGTACCAGACTGGCGACCCGTCGGGCGGTTCGCCGGAAAGCGTCCGCATCACGCTTGCCCAGTCGCAATCCATCGCCGCGATGATCTCGTCGCGCAGCGGGTGGTCGGCGCCGCTCGACTTGAGGAAAGCGCCGTAGAACGGCTCGTCGGAGACGTAGGTGTCGGCGCGATTGCCGAAGCTGCGCAGCAGCGCGGTCGACAGGTTGCGCGGCCCCGACCACATCGCGACGCGCACGGTCACGGGCGGCTGGCGCTGGCCACATCCTCCTCGATCCGCTGGCGATAAAGCCGCTGCAATCGCTCGACCATCGGCCCGCGGCCGTCAGTCAGCTGGCGCCCGTCGACCGCGCGCACCGGCGCCACCCCGGCGAAGGTGCCGGTGACGAACGCCTCGTCGGCGCCATAGACGTCGGTCAGCGAGAAATTCTTCTCGAACACCGGGATGGCGTTGGCGCGGCACAGCTCGATGACGTTGGCGCGGGTGATCCCGCCGAGGCAGTAATCGCCGCTCGAGGTCCACACCTCGCCCTTGCGGACGATGAAGAAATGGGTCGAGTTGCAGGTCGCGACGAAGCCGTGCGGGTCGAGCATCAGCCCCTCGTCGGCGCCGGCCTCGATCGCCTGGATGCAGGCGGTGATGCAGTTCAGTTTCGAATGCGAGTTGAGCTTGGGGTCCTGGACCGCCGGGTCGCCACGGCGGACGTGGACCGTGAACAGCGTGATGCCATGCTCGACGATGCACGGCTCGGGCTCCTTATATTCGGCGACGATCACCACCGTCGCGCCGCCGACGATCACCCGCGGGTCCTGGTAGGGGGTCGCGCGCACCCCGCGCGTGACCATCAGGCGGACATGGGCGCCGTCGCTCATGCCATTGGCGTCGAGCGTCTCGTAAAGCCGGCGGGTGAGCTGGTCGCGGGTCAGCCCGATGTCCATCGCGATCGCCTTGGCGCCTTCGAACAAGCGGTCGAGATGGCGCTCGAGGAAGGCGATCCGGCCGTCGTGGACACGCAGGCCTTCCCACACTCCGTCGCCCAGCACGAAACCCGAATCGAACACCGAAACGACCGCTTCGGCGCGCGGCTTCAGTTCGCCGTTGACGCTGATCAGAATCGACGCGTTGCGCGGGTCGGACACGTCGTGAAGCGATTGGGCCATGCCCCAGACCTGCCGCTGGGATGGCGAATTGGCAAGCGGCGGCGGGCGCGATGTCCGTGGCGCCGGCCGCTCCGCCGGAAAAATCGCTGCGAATCCGCCTCGCGCTCGCACCGACCCGGCGGCGACCTGCGGTTGTCCGCGCTCGGCGGCGTCTAGCTGCCGGATCCGGCAGCACGATGCGGGCCGGCCGAAGCGCCGCGCGACGGCACCGGAGGCTATATTGGAAGACGCTGGCAGGCCGCCCTTCGCGCTGACAAGCCAGATGCAGGACCTGGCCCATTCGCTGCGGCGCCAGGCGCGCGATTTCGCCGCCAAGGTGATTTACCGCATCGCCGGCCTGCCGATCTCGTTGCGCGCGATGTTCGACCGCGACGACACTGCTCCCGATGCGGTCATTCGCCGCGCTTATGCCCAGCGCATCCTCCATCCGCAGCGGATGGAGGATGCGCTGGCGCTGATCGTCGCGCTGCTACTGTGGCCGGCCGCGGTCGCCGGAATGGTGGTCGCCTTCCTGTTTGTGAACGGCACCGTCGTCGCCCGCCGGTCACAGCGCTCGCTACACCGCCAATTGTTCGACCAGCTGCGCCTCTACCTCACCGCCGGGGTGCTTCCGCCAGCTTATTACATGTACGAATTATACGATCATCCGGCGAGTTCCTACGCGCGCAACTTCATCTACCGCTGCGAAAGCAAGGCGGGCGTGATGACGTTGCTCAAGGAAGGCGTGCGCAAACCAACCACCATTCTCAACGACAAGGTCGCCTGCGCCGAATTCTGCCAGCTTCACCAGATCGCCACCATCCCGGTGCTCGCCGCGTTTCGCGACGGCATCGCGCAAATTCAAACCAGCCCGGAAGAGCTCGACACCGACCTGTTCGTGAAGCTCATCAACGGCAAGGGCGGCAAAGGCGCCGAGCGCTGGGATTGCATCGCGGGCGGCCTCTATCGCAACCCGGCCGGGCGCGAGCTGTCGCGCACCAGCTTGTTCGAGCGACTGGCCGCGGTCTCGACCGATGAACCGCGCTTCGTCCAGCCGCGGATCCGCAACCACCCCGACCTTGCGCCCTTTGCCAACGGTGCGCTGTCGACCATTCGGGTGCTGACCTGCATCAACGAGCAGGGCGAGCCGGAAGTGATCGGCGCGGCGATGCGGATGGCCGTCGGCAGCAACCACACGGTCGATAATCTCCACGCCGGGGGTATCGCGGCCGCGGTCGACCTGGTGACCGGCAGATTGGGACCGGCCAGCAACCTCGGCGTCAATTGCCGACTGGGCTGGATCGACCGCCACCCGGTCAGCAACGCGCAAATTGCCGGCTACCGGCTGCCCGGATGGGATGACGTGCGGGAGTTTGGGTTGCGGTCGCACAAAGCATTCAATGACCGGGTAATCGTCGGCTGGGACATCGCAATCACCGGCGACGGGCCGATCCTGGTCGAAGCCAACGGCGGCCCCGATCTCGACATCATCCAGCGCGTCGCTCGCCACGGCATGATGGCCAGCCGGCTCGGGATCCTGCTCGCCTTTCATTTGTCTCAGCTCGGCCTGGACAACCTTACGGTTTTTTGATGGGCTCGACCGTCGGTGCGCGGGGTCGTGGCAGCCACAGGATCATTTCGCCGACCCGGCCGACCGCAACGAAGCCGAGCTCGGTCGCGTCCTTGGTCAGCGGCTGGTCGAGGTTGAGCTGGGGCTTGTTCTCGATGCCGCTGACGAAGGCGCCGGGCAGCGGCCCCGAGCGCAGCGCCGCCGCCTGATCGCGGGTCACGATCCGCCACTCGACTGCCTGGCGCTCGCTGACCAGGCCCTCGGTCCGGAACGGGAACGGCCCGGCGGCAAAGCGCGGGTCGAGCGGATAGCCGCTGTCGGCGATCAACTCCCCGCTCAAACTGGCCATATCGCCGCTTGCGTGGTGGGCGCGAAGCATCGCGCCAAGGACCGCCGCCCGGGCCTCGACCGCCCGTGGAACGCTCGCGCCCGCGGTCACCGCATGGACCAGCCACAGGCTCGCCGGAACGATCCCGGCCAGCGTCGTAGCGGCCCACGGCGCGAGCAGCCAGCCGCGCGGTTGCCAGCGCGTCAGGACCATTGCCAAGAGCACGAACAATGGCGGCAGAGCGGGCAGCAGATAGGGAATGTTGACCGGCCGGTTGAGCAGCGCGCTGACAATCCCGCCGACGATCGCCGCCAGTAGCAACCGTTCGTTGGCGTTGATCCCGGGCACAGCCCGCCGCCGCCAGCCATCGCTGGCGACCCACGCCATGGCGCACAGCGCCGGCCCGACCAGCGCGATCGCCAGGAAATAGGCGAACCGCAGCGAGCCCATTTTCCACTGCTCGCCGAGCTGCTCGTTCCACTGCGCCGGCGCGCGGATGCCGAAGGTGAAGACTTCGAACAGGAAGGCCTGAGGCGCAGCCGCCGCCAGCGCCGCGACGATCAGCCCGCCGGGCGCCATGCCCGCGATCATCAGCAGCGGCGCCTGGCGCAGCCGCCCCTCGGCCGGCTTGAGCAACACCAGCAGCATCGCGGCGGCGGGCAGCGCGTAACTGATCTTGGCGGCCACAGCCAAGCCGAGGCATAGCCCGGCGGCGAGCGGGCGGACCATCCCCCGCGGATCGATCGCCAGGCACAGGGCGGCCGCGAGCAGCGCCGCCGGGAGCATGTCGTTGCGGGCCACGCCGGTCGACCACAGGAAGACGTGGCAGCACAATAGGAGCGCGGTCGCCGCGCGCGCCGCCCCAAGGCTCGCACCGGCGCGGCGCGCCGCGGCATAGACCAAGGCGAGCGTGGCGCTGCCCAGCAGCGCGTTAGCCAGGCGCGACGCAAGGAAAAGGTGTCCTGGAAACAGCCAGGCCAGCGGGGCCAACAGCAGGGGCTGCAGCGGGGTCTGCAAGAAGGCGTAGTCGCGATACGGCAACAAGCCGCGCGCGGTCAGCGCGGTGGCGGTGACATACTGGCTTTCATCGTGCGACACGGGGCGGATCAAAGCGACCAGGATCGGCACGCCAACCACCGCGACGATCAGCATTATCGTCCCGATCGAAATCCTCGCTCGCCAGGACGATGGCTCACTCAGTGGTTTTGCCGTCCCATTCCTCATGGGTCGCATCGGCCTCGGCCTTGGTTGCTTCGACCAATTGGTCGATATGCTCGGGCGGACCGTAGATGGTGTACATCCGCAGCGGCCCGCTGCCGGTGTTGCGGACATTGTGGCGCGCGCCGGCGGGGACGATCACTGCAAAATCCTCGCGCACCGGATTGGCCTTGCCGTCGATGTCGACCGCGCCCTCGCCTTCCTCAAAACGGAAGAACTGGTCTCGGTCGGGGTGGACCTCGGCGCCGATTTCCTCGCCGGGCTGGAGCGTCATCAGCACCAGCTGGAGGTGCTGACCGGTGTACAGCACCCGCCGGAAATCGTCGTTATCGACCGTCCGCTGCTCGATATTGTCGCAATAGCCGTGTTTCATGCATGCCCCTTTTCCAACCGCAGCGGCCGGGCGGCGGTCAATTCCGCGCCCGGCTGGCTTCGTCATTACAGCACCAACGCTTATTTGCGGATGCTATTCACATGGTCGAGGTGGCCCTGCACGACCGTCGCGGTGTTGCTTGCGAATTCCTTGAGCGGCGCGGAATCGCCCTTGGCGGCGTAATTCTGCAGCAACGCCAGCGCCTGCTGGTGGCCATTGACCTGCTGGTCGACGAAGCGTCGCTCGAAGTCGCCGCCATTCGCGCCCTTGAGCTGGTCTAGCAGGGCCTGCTGCTGGGCGTCGAGCACCGAGATCACGGTCAGCGGCGGGGTCGCCTTGGCGGCCGCGGCCTTGAGCTCGGCGGTCGATTTCTGGTGGTCGGTGACAAGCTGCTCGGCGAACGCCTTGATCGCCGGCGTGGTCGCCTTGTCGGCGGCGAGCTTGGCGCTTTCGATCTCGAACATGTCGCTGGCGGCCACTGCATTGGCGAAGCCGAGGGCGTCGATCCGCAGCCCGGCCGGCTGGGCGGCCATCGTATTGGTGCCCAGCGCATCGTTGGTCGCGGCATCCTCGGTCAGGTTGGTTTCGGTCGACATCTGGTTGTCGCCGCCGCGGTTGCAGCCGGCCATGGTCAGGACCAACGCAAAGAATGCGGTGGACAGGATTGGTACGCGCATTGGACTTCCCTTGTGTTTCTTACGGCATCGCGGATGCCGCAGCTTGGTGCGAAAACACTCGATTGGTCAGTGCGTTCCGGTCGATCGCTGCATTAGCGCAACGATATCGGATCGTGGCCCCAGTTCATCAGCGAATAGCGCCAGCGCGAGGTCACCATATTGTCCGGCTGCTGGGCGCGGTGGCGGGCGATGAAGCCGACTACCTTGCGCATGTGGGCATAATCATCGTCGGACAGCTCCGCCTGGTCGGAGCGCAGGATGGCGACAATCCGCCGCCCGCTGGCATGGCCGATCGATTCCCCACCGGCGACCTTCTGCCCGACCCGCCGGCTCTCCGGAGTGTCGAGCCAGGCGGCGAGCTCGTCGGCGTCCATGTTGACCGCGGCGGCGAAGTCGGCGCGGACCTTCGCCCGGTTCAGCGCGCCCAATTCAGCACGCGGCAATCGTGGCGTCGACCGGGCTGCGCGGGCGGATGTAGAGCCGCTTGACCATCGGGAAGCGGACCGCCGTCTCGCGCTCGATTTCGCACACCAGCCGCTCGACATCGCGCGCCGAGATATTGTCGTCGAAGTCGACCGAGATCATCGCGGTGATCTGATCGGGCGCGCTGTGGACGGTCAAGATCTCCCCGACCGCGGTCACTCCCGGCCGGACCGCGACCAGCCGCTTGAGTTCGCTGACCAGCTCGGCGTCGGCCGCCTCGCCGATCAACAGCGCCTTCGATTCATAAGCGAGCACGAACGCGGTGACGGCGAGGATCAGGCCGATGATGACCGACGCCGCGCCGTCGAAGCGCGGGTCGTGGGTTGCCTGGCTGATCGCCAGCCCGACCGCGGCGACCAGGATGCCGGCCATCGCCGCGCCATTTTCGAGCAGGACGATGAAGCCCGGCGGGTCCTTCGAGCGCTGGACCGCCTGGATCCAGCCGAGCGTGCCCTTGGCCGCCTTGAAGTCCTTGAACGCCGCGACCGTCGACCCGCCCTCGAGCAGGAAGGCGATCAACAGCACTCCATAAGCGACCACCGGCGACACCGCCGGTTCGGGGTTGGAGATGTGGATGATGCCTTCATAGATCGACACCCCGGCGCCGAGCGCGAACACCAGCACCGCGACGACGAAGCTCCAGAAATAGATTTCGCGGCCGTAGCCGAAGGGATGCAGCTCGTCGGCTGGGCGGCGCGCCGCGCGGCGGCCCCACAGCAACAGCAGCTGGTTGGTCGAATCGACCACGCTGTGGACGCCCTCGGTGAGCATCGCCGACGAGCCGGTGATCGCCGCCGCGACGAACTTGGACACGGCGATGCCGAGATTGGCGGCAAAGGCGATCAGCAGGGTGCGATTGTTATGGTCACTCATTGACTGGCTGCCGCGCCCTTCACCAGCTTGCCGCCCTTGATCACCGCATCGACATGTTCGAGCAAGGTGACGTCGCGGGTCGGGTCGCCGACCACCGCGACGATATCGCCGTAGCGGCCGACCGCCAGCGTGCCGACGTCGCCGGTGCGGTTGAGCGCCTCGCCGGCGCTGCGGGTTGCCGCCTGGATCGCCTGCAGCGGAGTCATGCCCCACTGCACCATCTTGGCGAACTGTTTGCCATTGTCGCCGTGCGGATAAACCCCGGCGTCGGTCCCGAACAGCATCGGCACGCCCAGCTGGACGCCGCGCTGGAAGGTCTGGCGCTGCTTGAGGCCGATCGCTTTTTCCTTGTCGATGCTCTCCTGCTCGGTGCCGTTGGAGGTGCCGGTGGCGAGGATATAGTCGTCGTTATAGATATCCATGTCGAACCAGGTGTGGTGCTGGATGGCGAGCTTCATGGTCGCGTCGCTGGCCAGGCTGGCGTGCTCGATGGTGTCGATCCCGGCGAGGATTGCATCGTGGATGCCCTCGTCGCCATGAGCATGGGCGGCGACCTTCATGTGCAGCATGTGCGCCTCGTCGGCGATCGCCTTCATTTCCTCCAGGCTCAATTGCTGCCCGCCGACGCTGTCGCCCAGCGAAAAGACGCCGCCGGTGGCGCAGATCTTGATCACTTCGGCGCCATATTTGTGCAGCCAGC
>JBDTRT010000092.1:0-11299 GCA_039931595.1 Sphingomicrobium sp. | reverse complement strand
ACGGTGACCGAATCATTGTTGCCGTCCTTGGTCACCTGGCACGCGCCGAGCAGCAGGAGCGGAGCCAAAGGCGACAGTTTCAACAATATGCGCATGATCAATCTCCTTGCGAGCACTCAGCGCCGCTGGCGCCGTTGCGGATGCGGCTCGATGCCCCCCGATAGCACGGCCAGCATCGCCGTCCATGCGGCGACATTCTGGCGCAGCGCCGGCAGTTCAATCTTGTCGAGCGTATCGTCCGGGGTGTGGTGGAGGTCGAAATAGTACGTCCCGTCCTGGCTCAGCTCGATGCCCGGCAGGCCGGCAGCGATCATCGGGCCGATGTCCGAGCCGTCGGCGAGATCGGTGCTGCCCGGGACGATGCCGAGCTGGGCGAGCGCGGCCTGGATTGCCAGGGCTTCGGGCTCGCGCGCCTTGCCCAGCTTGCTGTTGACGCGCCACACCCGGTCGGCGCCGAAATCGCTTTCGGCCATGGCGTAATGCGGCTCGTGGCCGTGCTTGGCCTGATAGTCGAGCCCGCCGAACAGGCCGACCTCCTCGGCCCCGAACCACACCAGCCGGATGGTCCGCAGCGGCCGGCCGCGATCCATGATGCGCTTGGCCGCGGCGGTGGTGATCGCGACGCCGGCACCGTCGTCGATCGCGCCGGTGCCGAGGTCCCAACTGTCGAGATGGCCGCCGATCAGCACGACCGGCGCGCGCGGGTCGCGGCCCGGCACATCGGCAATCACATTGGCCGACCGGCCCGGGCGGGTCTGCGACACCAGGGTCAGGCGCATCGTCACCGGCTTGCCGCGCTTAAGCATCCGCTGGAGCTGCTCGGCGTCGGGCAGCGACAAGGCGCCGGCCGGGATCGGCGCCACGCCGTCGGCAAATTGCTGCACCCCGGCATGGGGATTGCGATGATGGTCGGTGCCGATCGAGCGAACGACGATGGCCAGCGCGCCTTTCCTGCTGGCGACGGTCGGGCCCTGGCGCCGCGGGCCGCCGAAATAGCCGTAGCCGGTGCCGTCCTGGGTGCGCGGCATGGCGTGCGAGACGAACACGATCTTGCCCCGCACGGTGGCGTCTGGAGCAGCTTCGAGCTCGGCCAGCGAATTGAACCCGACCACCTGGCCGGTGACGCCCTGCGTCCCGGTCGACCCGCTATTGCCGAGCGCGGTGACGACCAGCCGCTGCGGGAACGGCGCGACGACCTCGGCCGCTTCGGCGCCACGGGTCCACGCCGGCAGGTCGAATTCCTCGACCCGCACATTGGCAAAGCCGAGCGCCTTGAGCTTGGCCACCGCCCAGACGCGGGCGCGGGCCTCGGCCTCCGTCCCGGCGAGGCGCGGCCCGACCTCGGTCGTCAGTCCCTCGACCACGTCCCACGCGATGTCGTCGTTGAGCGCGGCATCGCGCAGGTCGACCACCGTCGGATCGACCATCGGCAGGTCGGGCGCGGCCGGCTGGGCGGAGAGCGGGGCGAGGGCGACCGGAGCGGCGGCGAGCAGGAACGCAACAAGATAATGTTTCATTGTTCCGCGCCTAGCTTCGCGCCGCGCCGCTGTCATCACCTGTCGTCCAATCGCCGCCGGTCCGCTCACAGCAAGCGCATCTGCACGCCTTCGGGCGGACGGAACAGGTCGCTGCGCAGCGCGAATTTGGCGCGGCCGAGGCGGTGCTTCTTGACCGCAATCTCGAACCGCGTGCGGAGCAGGTCGGCCCAGGTCCCCTGGCCGCGCATCCGGCTGAAGAAATTGGGGTCATTGTCGCGCCCGCCGCGGAGCGACTTGATGGTCGCCATGACCTTGGCCGCGCGGTCGGGATAATGGTCGTCGAGCCACGCCCGGAACAGCGGCGCGACCTCGTGCGGCAGGCGCACCGGGAGATAGAAGCCGCCGACCGCATTGGCGCCGGCAGCGGCTTCGATGATCGCCTCGAGCTCATGGTCGGTGATCTGCGGCACGACCGGGGCGATCGCGACGTGGCACGGCACGCCGGCCTGGTTGAGCTGGCGGATCGCCTCGATCCGCTTGCGCCCGCTCGGCGCGCGCGGCTCCATCGTCCGGCTCGTCGCCGGATCGAGCGACGTGACCGAGATCGCGACCGAAGCGATGCCGAGCTCGGCCGCCGGCTTGAGCAAATCAAGATCGCGCAGCACGCGGTCGGACTTGGTGGTGATGGTGAAGGGGTGACGGGTTTGCAGCAGCACCTCGAGCACCGAGCGGGTCACCCGCCAGTCATCCTCGATCGGCTGATAGGGATCGGTGTTGGTGCCCATCGCGATCGGGGCGCATTCATAGCCCGGCCGCGACAGCGCCGAATGGAGCAATTGCGCAGCGTTGGGCTTGACGAACAGGCGCGATTCGAAATCCACGCCGGGTGACAGGTCGTGATAGGCGTGGGTCGGCCGGGCGAAGCAATAAATGCAGCCATGTTCGCAGCCGCGATAGGCGTTGATCGAGCGGTCGAAGCCGATGTCGGGCGAGCTGTTGCGGGTGATGATCGACTTGGCATGCTCGATGGTGACCGTCGTCCGGCGCTTGGCCACGCCGTCGAGCGCTTCGACCTGATCGAGCCATTCGCCGCCGACCGCGCGCTCGCGCAGGTTGAACCGCGTCGGTGTGCTGTTGCGGGTTGCACCGCGCCCGTGGGTCGACTCGACTGCCATTTGCGCAGGATAAGCGCCGCCGGGAACAGATCAAGAACAAACGCATGGGCTCAACCCGCTGCGCTGGGTGGCGTCAGCGGGTCGCGGGAGTGGTCGCGTCGGCCTGCTGGACGAGTACCGTGTGGTTGGTCGGGAAGGCCGGCGCGCGGTGCTGGGCAAGCGCGCTCAAGGTCGGCATGTCGGCATGCGCGAGGCCCTGGTAGACCCACATGTTGCGGAACACGGCGGGGACGTAATAGCGCGTTTCCCAATAGGGAATGCTTTCGATCCACAGCAATGGATCGCCCTTGTCCGGGATCCACGCCCAGCGCGCCACCGGCAGCGGGCCGGCGTTGTAGGCGGCCATCATCCGCGGCAGCTGGCCGCCGGTCGAGGCCGAGCGCCGCATCTGCTCGATGAAGCTCTGGCCGAATTCGAGATTGTAGCGCGGGTCGGTCAGCGAGGCGCGCGAGAAGGGCATGCTGCGCACGTCGGCCATGTCCTGCGCGGTGCCGGGCAGGACCTGCATCAGGCCGACCGCTCCGGCCGGGCTGACGGCGTCGGTGCGGAAGGTCGATTCCTGGAGGATATGGGCGAAGGCCAGCGCCGGATCGACCCGCCAGCCGGTCAGCGGCACCCAGCGCGGCATCGGATAGCGGTCGCGGGGATCGGCCGCGGCGCCCGGCTGGCCGTTGTGGGCAAGCCAGAATTGGGCGGCGGCGAGGTCGAGCCGCTTGGCCAAATCGATCAGCCCGTGATGTTCGCTGGGCAGGCCGATGCGCGCCTGGTGGCGCAGCAAGTCCTCGGCCAGCGGGCGCTCCCCGATGGCGTTCAGCTGCTCAACCCGGCGGACGTTGGGCAAATTCTCGACCGAAGCGTCGAACCGGTGGCTTTCGGGCCCGAGGCGGGTGTCCATGCCGAGCGTCTCGCGCGCCAGCAGGCCATAGAAGCTTTCGTTGGACCGGGCCGCGGCGCGCAGCAGCGGTTCAACCGAGGTCGGACGGCGGCAGGCCTGCTCGGCGCGGGCCGCCCAATAATAGCCAGCCGCACCCAGCTCACGCTCGCGCGCGGAGCCGGCGACGGTGCGAAACGCGCTCGAGGCGGCTTCGAAATCGTTGAGACGCCACGACGCGAGGCCCGAGACCCACGCCGCCTGGGTCGCCCATTCGCCCATCGCGCCAACCCGCCAGGTGTCGGCGACGCGCCGCGCATCGGCATCGCGGCCGTCAACATAATAGGCCCAGGCAACGCGCTGGGCGGCTTCGGCGCGGGCTTCGAACGACAAGGTCGGCGCGGCCTGGAGCAGGAGCAATTCGGCGTCGGCCGGGGCATCGGCCTTGACCAGCGGATCGAGCGCGGCGCGCAATTGGTTAGCGGCGACTTCGCCCTGGACCGCGCGGGCGCGGTAGCGGGCTGGGGCCGAACCGAGCCAGGTCAGCGCCCGTTTGGGCATGATCGGCGGGATGGTGGCGCCGCCGCGGGTATAGGCCATGCGCGCGATCTGATCGGCCTGGGGCAGTTCGGGGGCTTCGGCGAGCAGCGCCTGGAGCCGCGACAGATCGACCACCGGCGAGCCCTTGGCGGTATACAACTGGGCCTTGGCGAGCGGGGTCAAGACGCTCGGCGGGAGGACCGCGATGCCGGCGCTGGCCGACGCCCAATTGCCGGCGCGAATCGCATTGAACACTTCGCGCCAGTCGCGCGGGATGCGGACCGGCTGCTGAACCGGCGCCTGGGCGGTGGTCGACTGAACGGCGATCGCCTGGTCGGCCGTTGCCTCGCCATTGATCGTCTTGCCAGTCCTCGCCTGAACCGGCGCCCGAACCATTTTCCCGGTCGGCGCGGCGGACGGGCGGGAAGTCGAGAAAGACGGCGGATAGAGCACCAGCGGTTCCGGAGTGGCGGAGCTCGCGGGCGGCGGTGTGACAGTCGCGGGGGCCGGCTGGGCTGACGGTCCGCTCGCCGGATCCTGGATCGGCGCGAGCGGATCGGCCCCATCCTGAGCGAGAACCACGACCGACTGGCCGCAGAGGAGTGCTGCAAAGGCGAACAACCCGACCCTCATGCGTCTTCCTCCATCAGCAATAACAGGTCGCGCCATGCGAGAGCCTTGTCCGACGGACGGTTCATCAAAAAGCGCGGATGAAACGTGGTTACGGTCCGAATCCCTTCAATCTTGTGAACGTGGCCGCGGGTCGCGGTGAGCGGCTTGCCGAGCAGGGCCCGTGCCGGCGCATCGCCGAGCAGTAGCAGCCGTTGCGGCTTGGCTGCGGCGACGTGGCGGCGGGCGATTGCGGCGCACGCTTCGAGCTCGTCAGCGGTCAGCCGCGCGCCGGGCGAATGGAAGCACGACAAGGACGCGCTGTAGGCGTCGCCGGCATCGATCCCGATCGCCGCCAGCATGCGCTCCATCAGCTGCCATGCGGCGCCGGCGATCGGGCGCCCGGCGGCCGAATCCTCGCCGGTCGGCATTTCGGCGATGAGCATGATCGGCGCTGCTTCGGCGCCGTGCGGCAGGACGCGCCGGGCGCCGGCACCGGCCAGCGGCAAGACCGGAGCGCGCTCGAGCCAGTCGCGAAACAGATCGAGCGTGTCGGTGTCGGGCAGCGGGATCGCGGCCGGGGCGGTGACCGGCTGAGCAGTGGAATGGGTGGCGGACCGGGCGGCGGAGTGGGTGGCTGGCGCCGAAACGGGGGCGGGGGCGGGTTTCGACGCCAGCCAGTTGCGCGGGGTTTCGGAGACAGCGGTGTCGACACCAGCCTCGATCCACCAGCCAAGCGTGCTGGCGGCTTCGGCCGTACCGATCCGATCACTGTCCCCACCCATGCCGCTTCCTCACGGGCATTGACGGCGCGGTCAAGGAATTGGCAGGGCTGACGAGTCCAGTCGTGTTGCCGGTGCGACGAGACGCGATGAACGCCCGCCAAGCTGCGGGAACGAGAGGCTTGATGACCCAGCGCGAATCGATGGAATATGATGTGGTCGTGGTCGGCGCCGGCCCGGCCGGGCTGAGCGCGGCGATCCGGCTCAAGCAGCTGGCGAGCGAACAGGGCCGCGAAATCTCGGTCTGCGTGCTCGAGAAGGGCAGCGAGGTCGGGGCCCACATCCTGTCCGGCGCAGTGCTCGACCCAAGAGCGCTCAACGAGATCATCCCCGACTGGCAGGACAAGGGCTCGCCGCTGACCGTGCCGGTGACCGACAACCACCACTGGCTGCTGACCAAAAGCGGCAAATATGCGATCCCGGCGCTGCTGCTGCCGCGGTTCATGCACAACCACGGCAATTACACGCTCAGCCTGGGCAATTTCTGCCGCTGGCTGGCGAGCCAGGCGGAGGAGCTCGGGGTCGAGATCTTCCCCGGCTTCGCCGCCGACGAAATTCTTTATCATGAGGATGGCGCGGTGAAGGGCGTCGCGACTGGCGACATGGGCATCGCCCGCGACGGCACCCGCCGCCTCGACTTCCAGCCGGGGATCGAGCTCCATGCCCGCTACACCTTCTTCGCCGAGGGCGCGCGCGGCCATCTGACCAAGCGCCTGACCGAGGTGTTCGACCTGCGCAAGGATAGTGGACCGCAGGTTTTCGGTCTTGGCGTCAAGGAGTTATGGGACGTTTCTCCGGAAAAACATAAGCCCGGGCGAGTGATCCACAGCCAGGGCTGGCCACTCGACGACGCGTGGGGCGGGGGCTTCCTCTATCATCAGGACAATGGCCAGGTGGCCTTGGGCTTCGTCGTCGCGCTCGATTACCAGAACCCCTACCTGTCGCCGTTCGAAGAATTCCAGCGCTGGAAGACCCATCCGGCGATTCGCGCCGAGATCGAGGGCGGCAAGCGCGTTTCCTATGGCGCGAGGGCGATCAACGAGGGCGGCTGGCAGGCAATTCCTGAGCTGGTGTTCCCCGGCGGCGCGCTGATCGGTTGCTCGGCCGGGTTCGTCAACGTGCCGCGGATCAAGGGCACCCACACCGCGATGAAGTCGGCGATGCTCGCCGCCGAAGCGGCGTTCGAGGCAATCGCCGCCGACCGCCGCGGCGACCGGCTCGAGGCTTATCCGCCGGCGCTGCGGGCAAGCTGGATCGACACGGAACTGCGGATGGTGCGCAACGTCCAGCCGGCGGTGGCGCGCTGGGGCGGGACGATCGGATCGCTCTATGCCGGGGTTGAGATGTGGCTCGGCCAGCTCGGGATGCGGCTGCCGTGGACGCTCAAGCACCACGCCGACCATTCGCGCCTCAAATCCAAACAGCACGTCCGCCCGATCGTCTATCCCAAGCCCGACGGGATGCTGACCTTCGACCGCCTGTCGTCGGTGTTCGTGTCCAACACCAACCACGAAGAAAACCAGCCCGTTCACCTGACGCTCAAGGATGCCGCCATACCAACCGCGATCAATCTGCCGGTGTATGACGGTCCCGAGCAGCGATATTGCCCGGCGGGCGTTTACGAATTTGTCGACGCCGGTGATGGTAAGGCGGACGGCGATGACACCGGGAACGGCTCGAAACGGCTGCAGATCAACGCCCAGAACTGCGTTCACTGCAAGACCTGCGACATCAAGGACCCGACCCAGAATATCAACTGGGTGACACCCGAAGGCGGAGGAGGACCGAACTATCCCAATATGTAAGCGGATCGCCCGCTCGACCACGGCGGCGTCGGCCGTGGCGGCGTCGCTGCTGATCGCCCCGCCGGCGGTTGCGCACGCCCTGAGTCCCCAGAGCGGCGGGCTGCTCTACGTCGAGGCGCGGGCGGCGGCGATGAGCGGCCAGCACCGCCGGTCGGCCGAATTGCTGGCGCAACTGGCCGAGGCCAACAGCAACGACACCACGATCAACCGCAAGGCGCTCGGCGAAGCGCTTGGGGCGGGCAATTTCGACCTTGCGCTGCGGCTTGCCCGCAAGCTCCCGACGGCCGAGCTGTCGGTCGATGGCCGGCTGCTGCTGATCGCCGACGAATTGCGCCGCGATCGGACCGATCGCGCGTTGCTGTACCTGCCGAGCACCACCGAAGAGGCCAATCTGCAGTTCGTCCAGCCGTTGCTCAAAGCGTGGAACGCGGCCGACCGCCGCGACATGGCGACGGCTCTGGCGACCATCGACGAGATCCCGACCAACAGCCTGCTGGGCCCGTTCCGCAACGAGAATCGGGCGTTCATCCTGCTCAAGTTCCGCCGCACCGCGGAGGCCGATCCGTTCGCGCGGCGGGCGATCGGCGACGCCGGCGGGCGCGAAGCGCGGCTGCGGCTGGCACTGGCCGACGGTTTCCTCGCCGCCGGCGACCGCGCCCGGGCGCTGGCGATGGTCGAGGGGATGGGCCAGGAATCGGCGGCGGCGCGGCAACGGATCGCGGCCGGCAAGCGCGGCGGCCTAGCCATCGACACCGCCGCCAAGGCCTATTCGGAGCTGCTGCTCGGTCTCGCCGTCGACCTCAACCGGCTCAACAACCGCGCGCTGCCGGTGAGCATGGTCCAGGTCGCCCGCTACGCCGATCCGCGCAACGGCGCCGGGACCGTGCTGCTGGCGCTGCTGCTCGAAAGCCAGGGCCGGGCCAATGAGGCGCTGATTTTGCTCCGCACCTTGCCCGAGACCGATCCGCTGGCGTCGCAGGCGCACGACACCGCGGCGCGCATCCTGATCGACGAGAAGCGCTATGACGAGGCGCTGGCGCTGGCCCAGGCGAGCAGTTCATTGCCCGGCGCCGGAATGAGCGACTTCGCCCGGCTCGGCGACGTGCTGTCGGGCAGCAAACGCTACAATGAGGCGGCCGACGCGTATGGCCGGGCGATCGCTCTGGCCCAGGCGCAGGGCATGCAAAGTGACCTGTGGCCGCTCCATCTGCTGCGCGCGACCGCGCTCGAATCGGCCAATCGCTGGCCCGAAACCAAACAGGCTCTGAAGGCGGCGCTGGCGCTCGCTCCCGACCAGCCGCTGATCCTCAACTTCCTCGGCTATGCCGAGCTCGAGCGGGGCGAGAATCTCGACTCCGCCGAAGCCATGATCCGCAAGGCCAGCGCGCTCGCCCCGGACGATGCCTCGATCACCGACTCGCTCGGCTGGGCGCTGTACAAGCGCGGGCGCTTCGCCGACGCCATCGATACGCTGCAGCGGGCCGCCGCCTCGGATCCGCAGCAGCCCGAGATCCACGAGCATCTGGGCGATGCGCTGTACGCCATCGGGCGGCGCTACGAGGCGCGGTTCGCGTGGAATGCGGCGCTGATCAGCGCCGAGGACGATACCGCGACCCGGCTCCGGCTCAAGCTCGATGCGGGGCTAACAGCGGCGACCGCGGCGCCTTGAGCGAACTCACAGAGCCAGCGTTCGCCAAGCTCAACCTTGCGCTCCACGTCCGCCGGCGCCGCACCGACGGCTATCATGACATCGAGACCGTGTTCGCGTTCTGCGAGGACGGCGATGAGCTAAGCGGCGCGGCCGCCGACGCGCTGAGCGTGAGTGTCAGCGGACCGTTCGCCGAGGCTGTGCCGACGGGCGACGACAGCCTGGTGATGCGCGCCGCGCGGGCGCTGCGCGACGCCGCCGGTTACAGCGGCGGGGCAAAGCTGCATCTGGACAAGAATCTGCCGGTGGCGGCGGGGGTCGGCGGCGGATCGGCCGATGCCGCGGCGGCGCTGCGCCTGCTGACGCGCCTGTGGCAGCTGAAGGCGGAGCTGGCGGCAGAAGTCGCCCCGGCGCTCGGCGCCGACGTCTCAGCGTGTCTTGCCAGCCGGACCGCGCGCGGCACCGCGGCGGGGGATTTGCTCGAGCCCGAGGACGACCCGAGCCTCGCTCGGACGCCGGTGCTGCTGGTCAATCCGGGGCAACCCTTGTCGACCGGCGCGGTGTTCGAGCGCTGGGACGGGCGCGACGGCGGGCCGCTGGGCAAGTGGCGCGACGGCGGCAACGACCTCGAGCAGCCGGCGCTGGCGCTGGTACCGGAAATCGCCGACGTGCTCGCCTGGCTGCGCGGCCGGCCCGGCGCCGAGGTGGTGCGGATGTCGGGCAGCGGCGCGACGGGCTTTGCCTTGTTCGGCAGCGAAGCGGCGCGCGACACGGCTGCCGGCGCGGTTCCGAGCGGCTGGTGGCATCTGGCGACGCGATTGCGCTAGAGGGCGCTTATGCGTCCTATCCTCACCGCTGCCGCGATGCGCGCCGCCGAGCAGGCCGAGATCGACCGCGGCACCTCGGTCGAGACGCTGATGGAGCGGGCCGGTGCGGCGCTGGCCGAGGCGGCCTGCCGCTTTGCCGGGCCGAAGCCGGCGCTGATCCTGTGCGGGCCGGGCAATAATGGCGGCGACGGCTATGTCGCGGCGCGGCATTTGCAGGCGCGCGGGATCGCGGTGCGGGTCGCTGCCCTGGCCGAGCCCAAGTCGGCCGCTGCGATCTGGGCGCGGTCGCAATGGGACGGCGCGGTCGAAACGCGGTCGCAGGACACCGTGGGCGCGCCGCTGATGATCGACGCATTGTTCGGCACCGGCCTCAAGCGCGGCCTCGACGATGGGCTCAGTCAATTGCTGTCCGAGCTGGCCCACGAAGCCGAGGTGGCGGTGGCGTGCGACCTGCCAAGCGGCGTCGAGAGCGACAGCGGCGCCCAGCTCAACCCAATCCACGCATTCGACCTGACCGTCACCTTCGGAGCCTTGAAGCCGGCTCACCGGCTGATGCCGGCGATGCACCGCTGCGGGCGCGTGGTGCTGGCCGACATCGGCATTGCAGCGGATGCCGGCTGGCATGAGATCGCTCGGCCGGTGCTGCCGCCGCTCGACCCCGCCGGCCACAAATATTCGCGCGGGTTGGTCCATGCGCTGGCGGGCGCGATGCCGGGCGCGATCGCGCTGGCGGCGACCGCTGCGGCGCGCGGCGGGGCAGGCTATGTCCGGGTCAGCACGTCGCGGCCGATCGACGGTCTGCCGGCGGCGGTGGTCCAGGTGGACACTGCCGAGGTCAACGACCCGCGCATCAACTGCCTGCTGGTTGGGCCGGGGATGGGCGACATCCCGCAATTGCTGACGCTGGCGCTGACCAGCAAGGCGCCCAAGGTGATCGACGCCGACGGCCTGGCCTATCTTGGCGAGCCCGAGCGGCTGCGCGGCCAGGACGCGATCATCACCCCCCATGAAGGCGAATTCGAACGCCTGTTCGGGAAGATCGACGGATCGAAGCCCGAGCGGGCGATCGAAGCCGCGGCGCGCTCCGGCGCGGTGGTGATTTACAAGGGTCCGGATACGCTGGTCGTGGCGCCCGACGGGCGGCTCGGTTTCGCTCCGCCGGCCCCAGCATGGCTCGCCAGCGCCGGCACCGGCGACGTGCTGGCCGGACTGGTCGCGGCGCTGCGGGCGCGCGGGCTGGCGCCGTTCGAAGCGGCCTGCGCCGGGGTCTGGCTGCACGGCCGCGCGGCCGAGATCGCCGGCCCGGGGATGATTGCCGACGATCTGGCAGCGGCGATCCCGCAAGCGCTCGCGCTGTGAGTGACGTCATCGTGCGGATTGCCGCGCGCGGCGAAGGAGTCACTGGCGACGGCCGCCACGCCGCCTTCGCAGTGCCGGGGGACCAGTTGCTGGCCGACGGCAGCGTGGTCGCCGGCCGGCACCACCAGGTGCCGCCGTGCCGTCACTTTCCCGAATGCGGCGGGTGCCAGCTGCAGCATGCCGACGATGCCGCTTACCGCGACTA